>JADMJQ010000071.1:51942-82315 GCA_018780415.1 Roseateles sp.
CCCGCGCCAGCGCCAGCTGTTCAAGAACATCGTCTATGTCGGCGCGCTGTCGGTCTTGCTGGGACTAGATGCCGCGCAGATCGAGCGTTTGTTCGGTGAGCAATATGCGGGCAAGGAGAAGCTGCTGAGCTCGAATCTGCGCGCCTTGCAGCTGGGACGTGAGTATGCGGACCAGCACTTGAGCGGCGCGGTCGGCCTGCGGGTCGAGGCCAGTGACCAAGTTGGCGACAAGATCTTTGTCGACGGCAATAGCGCGGCCGCTTTGGGCTGCGTCTATGGCGGCGCGACCGTGGCGGCCTGGTATCCGATCACCCCAAGCAGCTCGGTGGCCGAGGCGTTTCAGAAATACTGCGCCAAGTTCCGCGTTGACAAATCCACGGGCGAGCAGCGCTACGCCATCGTGCAGGCCGAGGACGAGATCGCCTCGATCGGCATGGTCGTCGGCGCCGGATGGAATGGCGCGCGCGCTTTCACCGCCACTTCGGGGCCGGGTGTGTCCTTGATGACCGAGTTCATAGGCCTGGCCTATTTCGCCGAGATCCCCGTCACCATCATCAATGTGCAACGCGGCGGGCCGTCCACCGGCATGCCTACCCGCACCCAGCAGGCCGACCTGATGGCATGCGCCTATGCCTCGCATGGCGATACCAAGCATGTGCTCTTGTTCCCCGAGGACCCGACCGAGTGCTTTGAGCATGCGGCCGCCGCGCTCGACCTGGCCGACCGCCTGCAGACGCCGATCTTTGTGATGAGCGATCTGGACATCGGCATGAACCAGCGCCTGTGCAAGCCCTTTGTCTGGGATGACGCAAGAACGATGGACCGCGGCAAGGTGATGACGGCCGAAGAGTTGGAGGCCGGGCGCGACTTTGGCCGCTACAAGGATGTGGACGGCGACGGCATCCCCTGGCGCACGCTGCCGGGCACGCATGCGAGCAAGGGCGCCTACTTCACGCGCGGCACCACCCGCGATGCCTATGCGCGCTACTCGGAGGCCGGCGTCGACTATCTCTATAACGTGCGCCGCTTGCTGGATAAATTTGAGACCGCCGCCAAGCTGGTGCCGCAGCCGGTGCTGCGCGCGGCAGCCAAGCCGACCCGGCTCGGTGTGCTGTATTTCGGTTCGACCAGCCCGGCAATGAGCGAGGCGTTGGACCTGCTGGCCGCCGACGATATCGAGCTCGATGCGATGCGCTTGTGTGCCTTTCCCTTCCCGGACTCGGTCGCGGCCTTCATCAAATCCCATGAAGCTGTCTTTGTGGTCGAGCAAAACCGCGACGCGCAGATGCGCTCAATGCTGGTCAATGAGTTGGAGATTGACCCGGCGCGGCTGCTGCCGGTTTTGCACTTCGACGGCACGCCGATCACGGCGCGCTTCATCACCGCCGCCATCACCCGCGCCGTCCATGCCATGGCCGTCAAGCCTTTGCGCGTGGTGGGTCAAACTGGACAGGATGACTAAGCCATGACCTATATCGCCAAACCCCTTTTGCACCACCCCTCGCTGGCCCGCAACAAGCTCGGCTTCACCCGCCGCGACTACGAGGGCCGGGTCTCCACCCTGTGCGCCGGCTGCGGCCACGACTCGATCTCGGCCGCCATCATCCAGGCCTGTTGGGAGTTAGACATTGAGCCGCACCGGGTCGCCAAGCTGTCCGGCATCGGCTGCAGCAGCAAGACGCCGGACTACTTTCTCGGCGCCTCGCATGGCTTCAACACCGTGCATGGCCGCATGCCTTCGGTGCTGACCGGTGCCAATCTGGCCAACCGCGAGCTGCTTTATCTGGGCGTCTCCGGCGATGGCGACTCGGCCTCGATAGGACTGGGCCAGTTCGCCCATGTGATGCGGCGCGGCGTCAATATGGTCTATATCGTCGAGAACAACGGCGTCTACGGCCTCACCAAGGGCCAGTTCTCCGCCACCGCCGACCGCGGCTCCAAGTCCAAGAAGGGGGCGATCAATGCCGACTCGCCGGTTGACCTGATAGGCCTGGCCTTGCAGCTCGGCGCGACCTATGTCGCACGCGGCTTCTCCGGCGACAAGGAACAGTTGGTGCCGCTGATCAAGGGCGCGCTAAAGCACCAGGGCGCCGCCTTCATCGATGTCATCAGCCCTTGCGTGGCCTTCAATAACCATGCCGGCAGCACGCGCAGCTATGACTATGTGCGCGAACATAACGAGGCCGTCAGCCGGATAGACTTCATCAGCCCACGCGAGGAGATCACCGCCACGCTGGCGCCGGGCGACTGTGTCGATGTTGAGCAGCATGACGGCACGGTGCTGCGCCTGCGCAAGCTGCATGCCGACTACGACCCCGGCGACCGGGTCGCGGCGATGGCCCATGTCCAGGCCCTGCAAGCGCAGGGTGAGGTGGTCACCGGCCTGCTCTATATCGACCCGGATGCCGAGGATATGCATGCCGCGCTGCGCACGCCGGTGCAAGGCTTGAACCGTCTCGGCGAGGCGGCACTGTGCCCGGGAGCGGCGGCGTTAGCGAAGCTCAATGCCGGTCTGCGCTAATCTGCCGTTATTTTTATTGACAAGGACAAGCCTTGATTTCACATTTCCATTTGGGCGTCGCCGATTTTGAGCGCAGCTTTGCCTTTTACGCGGCGCTGATGCAGCTGCTTGGCCATCAGCTGAAGTTTCATGATGCGGGCAAGGCATGGGCCGGCTGGGTGGCGGCCGATGCGCCGCGCCCCTTGTTCCTGATCGGCAAGCCCTTTGACGGCGGGCCGGCCGCACCGGGCAATGGCCAGATGCTTGCGCTGCTGGCGCCGAGCCGTGCGGCTGTGGCCAGTGCGCATGCCTTGGCGCTGAGCCTGGGTGCCGAATGCGAGGGCGCGCCGGGCTTGCGCACGCAATACCACCCTGACTACTACGGCGCCTACTTTCGTGATGAGGATGGCCACAAGGTTTGCGTGTGCTGCCATGAGGCCGAGGGGCCATAAAGCCCAAAGGCCCTAAGGAACCTAAGGCCCGGCGGAAGTCAGCAGGTCCAGGACCTGTCTGTGCACGCGCAGCATGAATTTTTCCTGCTGCAGGTCTTCCAAGACCTTGCTGAGTCTGGGCACCAGGTCGGCGTGCTGTTTGTGCACATAGTGAAAAACCGGAAAGCTGGCCAGGGGCGGCGCCAGCACATGCACGCCGCTGAGCTTCAAGGCCTGGATGGCGGCCAAGCCCGAGACCCGGTTGGCCAAGACCAATTCACTGCGTTTGAGCTCGAGTTTGGTGAAGGCTTGGCGCATGGTCGTCACGGTCTCAAACCGCATGCCTGCGGTGTTGTCCTCGATGATCTTGATGCCTTTGACAAAGTCAAAGCGGTAGGGCCGCAGACTCTCCCAGCCCAGAATTGGGATGTCGACGGTCTTGCTGAAGGCGACTATTTCATAGTGCAGCAAGGCGACCGGCACCATCAGTAGATTGGGGTAGACGGCGTCCAGCCCGGCCTTGCGGTACAGCTCGCCATCGGTGAAGCCGGTGTTGGCGCTGATCAGCGAACGCTCGCCCGGCATATTGATCACTTGGATCTGCATGCCCAGACGCGCATAGGCCTCACGCAAAATCAAGCTGGCTATCGTCGTAGCAGGATCATCTTCCAGCAGGGTCGAGATGCGCAGCATGGTTGGCGCTGGTGTTTTCCCTTGCGCCTGAGGCTGGGCCCGTACGCCGGCGCAAGCCATGCCGATCAAGATGACCGAGTCCCTTCTGCGCATCTGAGCACCTTTCAGCGGCATCAAAATGCCGCTGTTTGAGTATCACTCAGGCGCTCAAGCCAATGCAGATTTGCGCGTGATCCAGAGCAAGATAGCGCTCGAAATCATGATCAAAAGCGCGTGTCGGCGCATCGGGCTGCGCAAAATGCGCCCAGACGCGGCCCCAGCCGGCGATCAGTGCAGCGGGCATAGCCCCCTGGCAATCAAACACCAGATAGTCGCCGGCAGGAATGCGGACGCAGCTTGGCGTGGTGGCCTCGCTTGCGGCTTCGGCCAGCTTGACGCCCGCCAGCACCGAGTACTCGGCCAAATGCCGATCCGCGTAGTCGTAGTACACGCCGAAGACCTGACTCATGTCGGTGGCCAGTCCGCTGGCCGCAAAACGCTGCCAAAGTGGCCCGATGCGGCCGGTCAGCGGATTGAACTCATCGGCATTGCTGGTGCGACAGCTGGCGCCTTGGACTTGAAAGCTGGCGATGGATTCGCGTTTCATCTTATTTATCCTCCTTGATTCAAACGAGGCCGCGCAGCGCGGACCATGTGTCGCCAGTGTAGGGTCTGTGTCGGTCGAGTCGTGGGGCCTTGAAGCGCGCCGCAAGCCCAGCCGATCGGCAAAAAAAAAGGGCCCCCGCATGGGAGCCCCTTTGGATCGCTAACGGGCCTTGACCCGTATTGACCTAGCCTTATGGCTTGCAGCGATAGACCATCACGTCGTCGAGGTACCAGCCGGTGTTGCCGCCGCAGCCGTCATTGGCCAACTCGAAGCGCAGCTTGACCTTGTCACCGGCATTTGCGAAGCCGGCAAGATTGACGATCGAGCGACCCCAGGACCCACCGACCGAGCCACCGTCGGTGCCCGAGAACCCGGGCTGACCGGCCAATGGGCTGTCGTTGCCGCCGGCCGCCGTGGTCATCGTCATGTTGTACGGGTTGTACAGGAAGTTGGCTGCGGGCACCAAGGTCCAGGCGCCGCCGTTCACGCTGATCTTGAGATTGCCGCCGTCAAAGCCGGTTTCGGTGGCCACCCAGTGATCAAAAGTGATCCTTGGCGAGCTGCTGCCGGCCGGAACGGTGATCTCAGGGCTCTCGACACGCTGCAAACCGGCCTGATTGGCGCCGGCCGCACAGCTGCCAATATTGCCGGCTGCGGCGAACAAGGCCGAGCCTGCACGGCCACTTGGCAGACCGCTGACGGTCTTCCAGGTGCGCGGTGTGAACTCCGGATTGACGCCGCTATAGCTCACCATCCAGCTTGGGCTGGCACGCTTGCCACCTTCAAAATTGTCCGACAGCAAGGAACCTGGGCTGGTGCCTGCGGGGCACAAAGCTGGTGGTGTCTTGGCCAGCATAGGCTGGAAGTTGCACTGGGTTGGCGGCGTGCGCAGTTCGACGGCGGTGGCCATCTTGGCGACCTGCGCGCAGTCGCCGGCGTTGATCAACTCACCCGATGGCGCGCCGGTCGTCAAGCTGTTCAGGTTGACACCGGTCAGGTCTGCACAGGACTGCTGCAAGGCATCGGCATGGTCGGCGAAGCCGCTGGCCGGGCCTTGGTAGACGCTCTGGGCGCGGAAGTAGATGTGCGCCGCCTTGGTCAGACCGATGGCGGAGATGTTCTGACCGTTGTAGTTGCCGCCGTCAACCAGCAGCGCGTAGCCGTGGTTGGGCACACCGGAGTTGCCGTGCACGCCGCCACTGTCGGCGGTGGAGCAGGTGTACTGCGCGTCGGTGACCTTGCCGGGGTTGCCCATGCAGGTGGGGTTGTACATATCCCGGATCGCACCGCCGAAGGCCGAAGAATCCTCACCCATCAGCCAGCGCACCGTGTTGTCCGTGCCTGGGCCACGCACCAGCGAGGCCGTCACGCCATTGGCCAACTGAGCCTTGATCGCCGTGCCGTCGTTTTGCGACAGCGACAGCGACGGGATCGTGATCGTCGCATCGGCGCCGCCCATATTGGCGATGGCCGTGCTGCCCTGGTTGTTGCCGACGATGACGCCGATGGCGCCGTTCAGCTGCGCGTTCTTGACCTTGACCGCATAGCCGCAGGTGCCGCGGTCGATGAAGGCGATCTTGCCGCTGACATTGGCCGCGAAAGGTGTCGTGCAGCCGGCGCTGGCTGAGCCGACATCAACTCCGACCACATTGCCGGCCAGCGCCGGGAATGTCTGCGGGCCGAATGCCGCCGTGCCGGTGATCTTGACCCCGGCGATCGCGGCCGGTGCCGTGATGGACACCTGGGCTACCTTGGTCGCCACCGTGCAGGCGCCGTCTGTGCGAGCTGCATCTGGGGTATCGCCACCGCGGCCGTTGAGGCGGTCAACCGTCTCGCCCCAGATGTCGGAGTAGGCCTCGTTCAACGCGCCCGACTGCCATTGGTAAATCAGGCCGTCGGTGTACTCGGTATAGGCATGACCCCACTCATGGGCGGTGACGTCGTCGGTGGTGGTGCCGGGGCAGAAGGAGATGAAGGTGCCGTTCCATGAGGCGTTCGGGCAGGCGTCACCGCGGTTGAAGATCGAGTCCATGGTGGCACCCTTGCCGTCGAACGAGTCGCGACCGAAGGCGTTCTTGAACAGGTCGTAGGTTTCCTTGGAGGCGGCGATCATATTGTCGGCCTCGGTGGTGCCGGTCGGGAAGGCTTGGCCCTCGACCCAGAACGGCGTACCCGGATAGTTGGGCACCGGCGGCAGCTTGCCCTGGCCGTCATAAGCACGGCGGTTCATGCCGTCGTGGATGCCGGTGATCTTGTCGATCAGCTTGCCGGTGTGGGCGTCGATGTAGACGAACTCACGCACATCGGCGCGGTTGCCGACTTCGACCGCCCAGGCCAGGTGATTGGTACCCTCGACGCCCTTGGCCAGGCCTTCCCGGAAGATCATCAGCTTGGGTTGGCTGGCGCTGAGTTTGACCGCGCGGCCAATATCGGCGCTGACCAGGGCGATGGCAATCTTGCTTGCTTGCTCGGCCGTGCGGGTCGGGCTGGCGCTGACATTGATGCCGGGAATGAAGGTGCCATTCACGACCGTCAAATTGCCGGCGGCGTCAAAGTGCGACTTCAACTCGGCGCCGAAAACCGGCAGGCCTTGGTAGACCTGCTTGTAGGTCAGGTGTGTGCCGCCCAGGCGATCGGCGTCAACGCGCGCCGCGCTGAGTTCGGTGGCCGCGTTGCTGATGCCGAACAGGCCGGCGTAGTCGTTCAAGAACTTGATCGAGCTGGCCTGCTTGGTGAGGTCGGTCGAGGCGCGGGTGCTGGCTTGGGCGCTGAGCTTGCCGCCGGGGGCGACACGAACAAACCTGGCCGCGCCGGTGGCGGCGTGCATGGAGACCTCGACTTGGCTGCCCGCTTGTGCGGACAGACGGGCGACGGCCTCGCTTTGGCCCTTCAGTGAACCCTGCGCTTGAGCTTGAGCCGCCAAGGCCAAGCCCACGGACATGGCAATCACCGACAACTTCAATGTGCTTCTAGACATAATCATTTCCTTGCGCGGAACAATGACCGCAAAAACAAAAGATGGTTTGAGGTTGAGAGGCCCGGCCTCTCGTCAACACGATCAATCAGTCAATCGGCGGTTTACTGGGCACGGCGGCGCGCTGCGAGCAAACCGACCAGGCCCAGGCCCATCAGCGCCCAGCTGCTTGGCTCAGGCACTGCGGCGACGCCGACCGTCAGGTTGTCGATGCCGGCGTACAGGGCGGCGCCGGGCGCACTGACGACCAAGGAGGTGATGGTCAGGTCCGAGCTGAAACCACGGAAGCTGTCCGTGACCGAAGTGGGCGTGAAGGTGGTGGTGGTGCCGTCGCTCAGCGTCAAGGTCAGCGACACGGCCTGAAATGCGTCTTGGCTGTCCGTGGCGTAGAAGTTGCTGCCCACCGCGGTGACGTTGCCGCTGGTGAAGGTGATGGTCAGCTCTTGATTGTTGCTGCTGGTGCTGAGAAATTCACCGCTGGCGTAGAGGTCAAACGGTGAGGCAACGGTGTAGCTGAAGCCAGCGCCGCTGAAGTCCACCGGGCCCAAGGGCAGGTCATTGATCCCATCAAAGGTCTCGGTATAGGCGCCTGCCGCGACATGGCCCATGAACGACGCCGAGCTGGTGTAGGTCGAGGTCGAAGCAAAAGACGATGCGCACACCAAAGCCAGTGCGGCGGCCGACATGAAACGGTGAACAGGCAGCATTTTGAATACCTTGAAAGGGTTGATAAAGGTCGAGCCCTACCGGACTCTTGTAACTTAATGTTCCCACGCTTCAAGCCCCACGTCGCCCCTCGTTCAGGGGAAGGGATTGCCCCTGCGGGAAAATCATGAAAGGGGAAACCATGAGAGGGAAAGCCTCGATGGCAGCGGGCTTGTGGCGTCGGCGGTCGCGCAAAACGACGTCGTTTGTGGTCGTCAGGTTTCGGTCGCCGGCCTCAGCGCTCAGACTCTGCTTCGGCGCTTGGCGCCAGCGTCAGCGTTGCCACATAGTCGCACGCTGCGATGGCCTTGCCGGCGATCGGGTAGGGGGCCAGGCTGAGCAGGCTCAACTGCTGGCCGAGGCTGTGCAAGGATTGCTGGGCAGCTGCGGCTGTGTGCAAATCAGCATGCTCTTTGGGGCCGGTCCCGCGCCTGATCCAGACCCGCACGGTGGCGTCCCCCGCCCACACGCACTGCACGCCCTTGGGGCAGCGCGAGTCTGCGCTCACGCCGTCGAAGCCGACCTGCACCTGGCCGTCGCGGCTTTGCATGTGGCCACCGGCTTTGAGGCTGAAGCTGGCGCTATTGTCGAAGTGGGCCGGCGAGGCCGGGTCCGCAATGCAGCCGGCGGCACAGGCCAGCGACGCGAGTGTGGCGGCGGCGCCTAACTTCTTTGACTGGCTCATCATGACCCCCTGGTGGCTGAGCTGATCGGTTTGCCGGCCCTGCAGAAGCTGCGCTTCGATGGCTGCCTGTGGATAGGGGCTGGCACGGCTTTGCTCGTGCAGTCTCGAGTAGAACTGATTGACCAAGTCGGCGACGCCGGCATGGCGCTCGATCGTGCCGGCAATGCTGGCCGGTAGCTCCGGCACTAGCTTGCGTGCGGGTTCGCCCTGCGCGATGCGCTTGACCAGGGCCAGCCTGTCAGCGACTTCGCTGCAGGCGGGGCACCAGGCCTTGAGCAGCCAATTGACCCATCTTGAGCGCACATAGGCGCTGTCCAGACTGGCGTTCTGCTCGAGGTACAGGCGCTCATCGTCCGCCAGCGCGAAGCGCGCCGACATGGCCAGGCCCAGGTCAGCGTAGTAGAGCCGCTGCCCATCGGTGAGCAGATTGCCGTGATGCGCGTCGCCATGCAGCAAGCCCAGCGCATTGATCTGCGCAATGTCGGTCAGCAGGCTGCGCTCCACCATGTCGCAGGCCGCTTCCAAGGCTTGTGGCCCCGCGGTCACGCGCTGCGCCAGCCAAGCCGACAAGGTCCAAGGCAGCTGTTCCATCAGGATCAAGACACTGGCTGTGGCGCCTTCGAGGGCCGTCAGGCGCCGCGCCACGGCGGCTGAATCGGCCCAGTAGGCGCTCATCCCTTGGACATCGGTCCAGTCGGGTGGTGGCGGCGCAGCCATGGGCGCCGCGGCGCCGTCCAGCACCCGCCAGTGATACATCAGCGGGAAGCAGTCCAATTGCCCCGACAGCACCCAGCTATTGGCCAAGGCGTGCGCCGCCAGCTCGCGCCAGACGCCGAAGCCGGCCGAACCGACATTGCGCTGGTAATGCGTGGGCAGGCCAAAGAGATTGGCCGTCGATTGAATATTCTCGGGGCGCCGCTCCAAATCGGTCAGCCGCACCCGCTTGGCGAACACCTGGATGCCGTCAAGATTCAGCGTCAGCGTGCTGCCGCCGATGCCTGAGCCCAACTGCTCGGCCTCGTCCGCCATGCGGGTCAGCGCTTCGGTGCTCAGCAAGGACAGCTGGGCCGAGAGCTTGGCAAAGTTTGCGATGCGGGCGAGGCGATCCTGGGGCGTCATCGGGCGGCATGAAAGCGGTGAGGTCGGTCAGCATAAGGGACGCCGCGTGCGCGCTGGTCAGCGGGAAAGCCCTAGGGACCCTCTGCAAAACCCCCGTGGGTCGCGTTTGCGAGAGAACAGGCCGACTCGTAGGCGCAGTGCGAAGGTCGGGCTCTATGCCCGACTGCCGAGTACTGCAACGACCGAGGGGGCCTGTTATCTCACAAACCCTTCGGGGCGGGCCACGCAAGCGCCCTGCGCTTGCGCGCCCATTGGACGGGCATCGACCGCGCACCGGCACAGCCGGTGCTCAGCGGGCGCTGGCCGGCGTTGCGACCCTTGCCCAGACACGAGTCTGGGCGGCGGTCCGTGCCTTGGCCAGCATCCCGCAAAGATCCCGCCGCGGCCCACGGGGGTTTTGTAGAGGGTCCCTAGTCATAAACTTCCGGGCAAGTGCCGCAAAGCCGCTAGCCTTGCAGCTTTTCCTGCCTTCCCCGGGCCTCGCCATTCGTCCTCATGAAATCACTCCCCAAATTGCGCTTTTTGTCCCTCCTGCTTGCCCAGGCAGCCCTGCTGGGCGCAAGCGTCCATGCGGCCGGCGTGCCGCCGCTGAACGCCGGCCTTGACGTCTCCGCCTTTGATGCCGGCGTGCGTCCGCAAGATGATCTGTTCCGGGCCGTCAATGGCCAGTGGCTGGCCAGCTATGAGTTGCCCGCCGACAAGGCGCGGGTGGGCAGCTTCATCCAGTTGCGCGATCAGTCGGATCAGCGCGTGCGCGCGATCGTCGAAGCGCTGGTGGCCAAGCCCCAGGAGCGGCGCCCGGTGATCGGCAGCCTGGAGCAAAAAATCGCCGACACCTATGCCAGCTATCTGGACACGGCCGCGATCGACCGCGCCGGCCTCAAGCCCATACAGCCCCTGCTGGCGCGGCTAGCTGCGGTCGAGAGCTTGAAGGAATTGGCGCAGTGGCAGGGGTCCATGCAGGGCCAGCTGTCCATGCCCCTTAATTTGAACGTGTCGGCCGATTACAAAGAGCCGACCATCAACCGTGTGTCCCTGAATCAAGGAGGCCTGGGCCTGCCCGACCGCGACTATTTCCTGAATAAGCAAGAGGCCCGCCTGGCCAAGGCGTTTGCAGCCTATGAGCAATACCTGAGCACGCTGGCCCGGCTGGGCGGCGAGGCCGAGCCGCAAGCCGCGGCGCAACGCGTGCTGGCCATCGAGCAAGCGCTGGCGCAAGTGCAATGGGACCGGGTGCAAAACCGCAATCCGGCCAAGCGCTACAACCCGATGAGCGTGGCTGAGCTGCAGGCGCTGGCGCCCGGTTTCGATTGGGCGGCCTATTTGCAGGCGGCCGGTTTGCAAGGGCAAAAGCAGCTGTCGGTCGCGCAGCCCAGCACGGCCACGGCAACGGCCAAACTCTTTGCCGAGCTGCCGCTGGCCGACTGGAAGCTCTATTTCAAACTGCGCAGCCTGGACGCGGCGGCCGCGGTTTTGCCCAAGGAGTTCCGCGACGCGCGCTTTGCCTTCAGGGATCAGGCCCTGACCGGCACACCGGCCGAAATGCCGCGTTGGCAGCGCAGCATTGCCGAGCTGAACGGCGCGCTCGGCGAGGGGGTGGGCCAACTTTATGTGGAGCAGCATTTCTCGCCCGAGCACAAGGCCCGCATGCAGACCTTGGTGGCCAATTTGATGCTGGCCTACCGCGAGTCCATAGCCGGCTTGGCCTGGATGAGCCCGGCCACCAAGGCCAGCGCGCAGCAAAAGCTGTCCAAGTTCATCACCAAGATTGGCTACCCGGAGCAATGGCGCGACTACAGCGGCCTGAAAGTGATTGCCGGCGACGCTTTAGGCAATGCCGAGCGCGCGGCGCAGTTCCGCTGGCAGCGCCAAGTGGCCAAGGCAGGCAAGCCGGTCGATCGCAATGAGTGGGGCATGACGCCCCAAACGGTCAACGCGTCCTACAGCCCCAGCTTCAATGCCATCACCTTTCCGGCGGCAATTTTGCAGCCGCCGTTCTTTGACATCAAGGCCGATGATGCGGTCAATTACGGTGCCATCGGCGCGGTGATCGGGCACGAGATCAGCCATGGTTTTGATGACAGTGGCAGCCAGTTCGACGGCGACGGCGCGCTGCGCAACTGGTGGGGCGAGGCCGACCACCAGGCCTTTGAGGCCATCGCTGCCAAGCTGGCCGCGCAGTTCGACGGCTACTCGCCGATCCCGGGCAAGCAAGTCAACGGCAAGCTGACCTTGGGTGAGAACATCGCCGATTTGTCGGGCCTGCAAATCGCCTACAAGGCCTACAAGCATTCGCTGCAAGGTCAGCCGGCGCCTGTGATTGCGGGGCTCAGCGGTGAGCAGCGTTTCTTCTACGGCTTCGCCCAGGTCTGGCGCGGCAAGACGCGCGATGAGCAAACGCTGCAGCAACTGCTGTCCGACCCCCATTCACCGGCCGAGTTCCGCGCCAACGGCACGCCGGTCAACCATGATGGGTTTCACGAAGCCTTTGTGACCAAGCCGGGCGACAAGATGTTCAAGCCTGAGGCGGAGCGGATTCGGATTTGGTAGGTCAGCAAGGTCGCAGTATCAAGAGCGAGAGGACGGCTAGCTGGCAGCAAAGTGCGTGGAGCCGCCGTTCGAGGTTGTCGCCGGCAATGACGAAAAGCAAGAACTGCCCCTCACGGTCCTGCTGTTGCTCGCTGTCGGTAAACGGACAGGATTGACGATTGAGGACTTGACCCGCGGTTTTCCTGCTCGGTTTCCCTCCAGATCACACTTCCTGTTTGGCCCTCCGAGTGGCAGTCAGGCCCGGTCAGCACCAAACAGCCATGTTGGCGGAACCCGTGTTTGCCACCGCACCGACAGGTAAACGCTGCAGGGTCATTCTGAGTGGCGGCGCGGTGCGTCGATCAATGCCTGATTTGGAACGGATCCGAATTCCATTTGGGGTAGACAACTTTTCAGATCGGAGCATCAGTTGCCCCAGCGTTTCGATATCCCTTTCCGACCTTCACGAACTGCCTCCACAGATGGCGCTGCAACCCGTGTCGCACCGGTCTACCTGATCCCGCTGCTGGCTGCAGCTATAGAAGTGGGCATCCCGGGCGAGTCGCTGTTTCGCGGTCTGGGGCTCACCGCAGCCGATCTGGACGTGCCGGGCTTCAAGGTCACGCACCACGAGGCACACAGTGTGGTGCGGCGGGCGTTGCGCCTGCTGCATGCGCCCAATCTCGGTCTGACCCTGGGCATGCACACCCGAATCACCGAGCGTGGCGCGATGGCGCTTGGCCTGATGGCCGCAACCACCTTGGGCGAGGCCATGGCGTTGCCCCTGCAGTTTCCTGGCAGTGCGGGATATTTGATGGCGGTGCACACGGAACGCAGCAAGCATCTGCACCTGATGTTTGCAGAACCCATGCCCGGCACTGATGACATCGCGCCGTTTCTGGTGGACATCATGTTCGCCGGCTCGGTGCGCATTCGCCGTCAACTGACACAGACCCATTTCGCTCCTATGCGCGTTGAACTGGTTCGTCCACGTCCGACCAACGCCGAGGACTACGAACAGCACTTCGCATGCACCGTCCAATTCGGGCGCAGCCGCAACCTGCTGGCAACGCATGCCGCCGACCTTGCCTATCCGCTGCCTCTGGCCAATGCCATGGCCTATCGATTGGCACGGCAACTGTTAGAGCGTGACATGGAGCGGGTCATCAGCCCGTCAGCGCTAGGCATGGCGATCGAGCGTTCGATTCAACGCGCGCTGCCTCTGATTGCGACGCCTGCCGAGTTGGCCATCTCGCTCAACCTCAGCGAACGCAGTCTGCGCCGAAAGCTGGCGCAAGAGGGCTTGGGTTTTCGCGGCCTGCTCGACGAGGCCCGCAAGGCACGTGCCCTGGAACTGATGGCCGGCGCGCGAAGGTCGATCTCAGACATCGCCACGCAGACCGGATTCTCAGATGTGCGCGCGTTTTCGCGCGCCTTTAGGCGCTGGACCGGCGAGGCGCCCTCTGCACTGCAGGCCGCCGTGCGGTCGGCAAAGGACAGCGCCAACGATTGACGCCGGCGACGGCCGAGCCTGAACAGCATCACCAATCCGCCACCACAGCCCACTCAGGCTGGCCGCCAGGGTCCGTAGATTGGCCTAGCCGGTCCTGCGCTAGTGCACGCGCGTTCCGAAAACATGCTCATGTGTCCGCCGACTCGCGCTCGACAGGTCAGCCTTGCCGCCGTGTTGGTACCAAACCGTTTGACATTCAAAGGAGCGAGAGCATGAGAACCAATCTACCTGTTACGCAACAGGAATACCTGTTTTCAGCTGACGAGACGCTGCTGTCAACCACCGACACGGCCAGCCGCATCGGCTATGCCAATGCGGCCTTCATTCGCACCTCGGGCTACTCCGCTGAAGAAGTCGCAGGGCAGCCGCACAATATGGTGCGCCACCCCGACATGCCCTCGGAGGCCTTTGCCGATATGTGGCACAGCCTCAAGGAAGGCCAGTCTTGGCGCGCCTTGGTGAAAAACCGGCGCAAGGATGGCGACCACTATTGGGTGGTTGCGAATGCCTCGCCAATGCGCCGCAATGGCCAGGTGGTGGGCTATTTGTCGGCGCGCACCAAGCCGGCACGCGCCGAGGTTGAGGCTGCCGAAACGCTCTACCGCCGCTTCAAGGAAGGGCATGCCGCAGGCATGGCGTTTCATCGCGGTTTGATCGTTCGCACTGGGCTGATGCGTTGGGCAAGCGCCTTGCAGCTGCTGCCAACTGCTTGGCGCGTGCGCCTGCCCTTGCTGGCCGTGGCGGCGGTCACCGGGGTGGCGCTGTTCTTCTCCGGTGTCGGTGGAGTGGCCCTGGTCAGCATCGGCGCAGCAATGGGTGCCAGCCTCTTGCTGGCCAACGGGTTTCTCGAAGCGCAGTTGTCTTCACCGCTTGGCAAGATCCTCGGCGTGGCACAGCAAGTCGCCAGCGGCGAAGCGGGGCAAGACCTCAACCTCAATCGTTGCGACGAGATCGGTTTGATCGCCCGCGCCATCAACCAGGCCGGGTTGAATTTGCAGTCGCTGGTGGCCGACGTGTTTGAGCAGGCAAGCGGCGTCGAAGTGGCCAGCCAGGAAATCACCATTGCCACCAATGACCTGGCCAGTCGCACCGAGCAAACGGCGTCCAGCCTGGAGCAGACTGCCGCCGCCATGGAGCAGCAAACCGCTTCAGTGCGCCAGAATTCGGCCACCTCCCAGGAGGCCGCAAAGTTGACCCACGCCGCCACGGAAGTGGCAGCCAAGGGCGGCGCGGCCATGGCCAAGGTGGAGTCCACCATGACATTGATTGCCAACTCCAGCCGCAAAATCGCCGACATCATTGGCGTGATTGACACCATTGCCTTTCAAACCAATATCCTGGCCTTGAATGCAGCCGTGGAGGCGGCGCGCGCAGGTGAGCAAGGGCGAGGTTTTGCCGTGGTGGCCAGTGAAGTGCGCAGCCTGGCGGGGCGCTCTGCCGCTGCAGCCAAGGAGATCAAGGCGCTGATTGACGAGTCGGTCAAGAATGTGGAGAACGGCTCGCGCCTGGTGACAGACGCCGGGCGCACGATGAGCGATGTAGTGGGGCAGGTGAGGCGCGTGAATGACCTGGTGGCAGAAATTACCCAAGCGTCCAAGGAGCAGTCGCTGGGCATTTCGCAGGTCGGGCAGGCGGTCGCGCAGCTCGACGAAATGACGCAGCAGAATGCCGCCATGGTTGAGCAAAGCAGTGCCTCCGCCATCAGCATGGGCGACCAGGCGCATCGTTTGGTGATGGCGGTCAAGGTGTTTTCGGCTTTGTAGGAGCCGACTGCTGCTATGTCAACGACCAACTTCTCGGTGCGCAATCGCCCGCACTTGGTCGGACCCGAGGGTCAGGTCTCCCAAAATGCCATTCCACGTAGCCACTCGCATGAGCTTGTAGCTCAGGATTTGAAGCGGAGCACGACCAGCGAGTAATCCGGGCACAAAGCAGCAATTGGGAATCAACCCAATTTGTAACAAGCAGGTAGGCTTCGCTGGCCAAGTCGAAAGATTTGACATTTTTGGCCTGGATTTCGCCCTGATGAGGCCACGGCGGGCGGGATGATCTGTATTCATTGATAGCTGCGCAAAATCCGCTCGATCTGACCGGACTTGCGCAGCGCCTCCATGGCTGCCTGCAGGCGCTTCACCGTGTCGGTGCTCAGGTCTTTGCTGGCGTAGAGCACATAACTTTTTTCAGCGACGGTAAAGGGGCTGTTGAATTGACTGGCGTCAATGCTGCTTTGCTTCAGGGCATAGCTGAGCAAAAAGTCGGACGAAATCACCGCATCGAGCCGGTCCAGCGCCAGCATGCGCACGCCCTGAAACGGGTCGGCGACGCCGAATTTGCGGATGCTGTCGTCCTTGTTGATGGCGTCGTCGTAAAAGGCGCCACGCGCCACGCCCAAGAGCTTGCCCTTGAGCTGGGCGATATTGCGGATGTCGGAGGTCTTCTTGCTCAGCACGACGAACTTGAAGACGTGCACCGGCGCGACCCGCTGCGCCAGGGCCTCTAGTTCCGGGCCTTCGACGCCGACCACCAAGTCTGAGCTGCCGTCCTTCAAGCCCAGAGCCAGGCGCACATAGACGGCCGATGAGAGCGCGACCGCCAGGTCGGCTTGGCGAGCGGCGGCCAGCATGATCTCGTGGTGGATGCCCGGCCTGCCGGGCTCAGCATGCAAGGTGTAGGGCGCAACGTCGTTGAGCAAGATGCGCAGCGGCGGCGCTGCGCTGACGACCGTGTTTGGGCCCGGCGCAATGGCTGCAATCTGCGCTTGGGCCGGCTCGGCCGTGCACATCAGACTGAAGAAAAACTGGCCCAAAAGTAAACCCAAACGACGCGCCCCACTGCGATGTCGCACCGGTAAGCCGGCGGGCTGAGTGACGCTTGGCGGAGCGATGGGCTGACCGGGCATGGCTGCAGTTTAGCCAGCTTGGGCAGCGTAGTTGGCCGGCCCTGCGCAAAGGCTGGCCGCAACAAAAAAGGGCCGCCGAGCCAAGCTCGGCAGCCCTCGCTGCTTGACCCCGCCCTTGGCGGGTCCGGCCAGCATCAGTTGTGATTGGCCACCAGCTTGGTGTTGCTGACGGTCGCATAGGCGCTCAGCAACAAATAGTAGGTGCCGACCTTGGGTGCGGGCACCGTGATGGTCTCGGTATTGGTGCTGCCGTCAGACTTCTTCTCGAACGAGGTCGTGGTGGGGGCGCTGCCAAACTTCATATAGATGTCACCGTCGCCGCTGCCACCGCTGAGCTTGAACGTCAGGTTGCTGGCGCCGGCCGGCACCGTCAGCTTGTACAGCTTGGACGCGCCTCTGGCCAGCGAGATGCCGCTCACCGCCACGCCCTTGGTCAAGGTGATGGCCACCGGCGGCGTCGTGCCGCAACTGACCCCCACGGCGGCGAATGCGGCGGTCACGTCGGCGCTGGCATAGCCGCGATTGGTGGCGGCTTTTTCGACCCCGCAAGCGCCTTGGTTGAAGGTGCTGTTGGCCGTCCAGTAGAGCCGGTTGGCGTCCACCATCACCTCGAAGGCCTTGCGCGTGTTCCAGCCGGCGCTGCTGGCCAGCAGGTAGTAGGCCTTGTTGTACACACCGCTGGAGTGGTGCACGTCCATGCCGCTGCTGTAGTTGCTGGCGTGGCCGATCGAGCTGCCGTCTTGCGGCGGGTTCTTCATATAGCGCAGCGCGCCGGCGGCCTTGAAGATGTCGCTGCCCACCAGCCAATCGTTCGTGCCCTTCATGAAGTATTCGGCGGCCTCGCCGGCCATATCGGAGAAGGCCTCATTCATGCCGCCGGACTGGGCGGAATAGACCAGGCCCGAGTTCTGCTCGGTGAAGCCGTGGCTGACCTCGTGCGCCGACACATCCAGCGACACCAGCGGGTAGAAGGTGCTGCCGCCATCGCCAAAGTGCATGGCCGAGCCATCCCAGAAGGCATTTTGGTAATTGCTGCCGTAGTGCACCTTCATGTACAGCGTCTGGCTGATCGGGCGCAGGCTGAACCAGCCTTGGTACATATTGAAGACAACATTGCCGAAGTAATGCGCGTCGTTCAACGGTGAGTAGGCGCCGTTGGTGAGCTTGTATTCGTTGCGCGAGCAGGTGAACTTGAACGGCGTGCTGCCGCTGGTGCTGCCGTTCAAATTGACAGTTATCACATTGCCGCTGTTCATCTGGCAGTCGTTGGTGACGACCAGCGGCCCATAGGTCGTGCCGTATTCATACTTGCCGGTTTTGCTGTTGCCGCCGGGGCCGGTCGCGTTGGCGTGGGTCAGACCGTCCCATTGCTCCAACACGGCGCCGGAGTTGGCGTCAATGATGAAGTGCGGCCGGCTGGGGTGATCGCCCTGGCCATTCAGAAAGGACACCAGATAGACCAGCTGCGCAACGTCTTGCTCGTTCAGTCGCACATAGAGTTGGGCTTGCTCATTGGCGTTTTTTGCGCCCTGCAGGCCGCCTTTCACCAAGCCCTTGGCCTGGCTGATCACCGCCGCGGCCGACAAGCTGGGCTGGGTATGCGCCAGGTCTTGCTCCAGCTGGCGCACCAGGGTGCCAGTGAACTTGGACTGAGTGCGGACATTTTGCTGGCTATGTTCGACCACCGCCGCGTTCCAGATCGGCACTCCTTGGTAGAGCTGCTGATGGCGAGTGACGACCAGACCATTCTCATAGGTCTGGCTGCGCAAGGCCTTCAGTTCGTCGTTGATCAGCCCGAGGGCGGCCGCGGGGCCGCTGGAAGCGGCGCCCGCTGCGCCACGTTGGGCCAGCAGGCCGGCAGTGGCCAGGTCCAGGCCATCGAGTTGCAGGCGTTCGGCGGCCATGGCTTGGCAGGTCAGGGCGGTGGCGGCGGCCAGCAAGGTGCAGCGGCCAAACAGTTTGAGGCTGATGTGCATATGAATCTCCAGAATTGGGCCTGTGGCCCGTTGAGTTGGTTCCGGCCAGCGGCTCTGTTGTTGCTGCGCCGGGATCAGCAACTTGTGGCCCGGGTCACGGGCCGCACAAGCTGTCCCATGACTGTTGAACGCAGCGACAAAGGGCTCAAAATCGGGTCCGCTTGCCGCGACGTTGGCGCCCAAAAGTCACGCCAAGTCACTGGGGGGCCATCCTAGGCGGGGGCGCAAAGCGCACAAGCTGTCAGAGTTGACATCGGCAATAGCACCGATTGAGGGCACGGCGAGGGCCGCCCTAGGATCGCGGCGCCGTGCGGCTGACCGCCGAGCCGGCAAGTCTCTCCTCCCGTTCGCCGGCCGCCACACAGGCCTACCCGAACCCTCGCTCCCCCATCGTCACGGAGTCACCCACCATGCACTACTCAAACTCAGCCCGCGCCTGCTTGCTTGCGGGCCTCACCGCGCTCATCGCTACGGCGGCCTCGGCCCATCCCGGCGGCCACGGCACGCCAAGCAAGTCAGATGCGCCGGCCGATAAAAAGGTCTGGATCAGCCTCGGCGACGCGGCCTGGGCTCAGCTGCAAGCGCTGCAACCGGCGGCGCGCGCAAGGGCCTCGGTGCGGGTCAAGCCCGCCGAGCAAGACTTGGCCGCAGACCCGCAGCTGGCGCGTGAGTCAGAGCAGGTGCATCTGGTCGAGGTCGACGAGGCGGCGCTGCTTGAGCTGTCGCATGGGGTGCATGAGACCTTGCGGCGTTGCGGCGGTTACATGTTTCACGCCAGCGAGGCCGAGGGCCTGCAAGCGCTGCGGACTCAGCAAACCGGCCGCACCGCGCTGCTGGCGCTGACCCGCCCAAGCTATGTGATCGATCAGCAGGCGCAGGTGAGCCCGCTGCTGGCGCAGATGCAGGCCAGCAATATCGGCCAGACGATTCTGGATTTGTCCGCCAACACCAACCGCTACTACACCACCAGCGGCGGCGTGGCCGCATCCAACTGGCTCAAGAACCGCTGGAGCAGCTTGGCCGCCGGCCGCGCCGACATCACGGTGGAGCAGTTCAATCACCCGAACTGGGCGCAAAAATCGGTGATCGCCACCTTCCAAGGCAGCGACAACGCCGCGCAAATCGTCGTGTTGGGCGCCCATCTGGATTCGATCAACTCCCAGGGCACCAGCGAAACCACGCGCGCGCCCGGCGCCGATGATGATGCCTCCGGTGTGGCCAGCCTGACCGAGATCATCCGCACCCTGGCCAGCAGCGGCTTCAAACCGCGCCGCACTCTCAAGTTCATGGCCTACGCGGCCGAGGAGGTGGGCTTGCGCGGTTCGCAAGAAATTGCCAGGAGCTTCGCCGCCGCCGGCAGCAATGTGGTGGGCGTGATGCAGCTGGACATGACCAACTACAAGGGCGCCGCCAACGACATCTACATCTTCACCGACTACACCGACAGCGCGCAAAACACCTTTGTGACGAACCTGATCAAAACCTATTTGCCGACGCTGAAGATTGGCAGCGACCGCTGCGGCTATGCCTGCTCGGACCATGCCTCGTGGAGCGGCCAGGGCTTTTACGCGACGATGCCCTTCGAGTCCTCGTTTGCCAGCTCCAACCCCTACATTCACGGCGTCAATGACAGCTATGCCAACAGCGGCAACCAAGCCGATCACGCCTTGAAATTTGCCCGCATGGCGCTGGCCTATGCGGTGGAGTTGGGGGCCGACGGCGCCGGCACAACGCCCACCGACAAGACGGAAGTCTTCAACGGCAGCCTGACGCGCAACCAGACCCGGGCTTTTGGGCCCTTCAAGCTGAAGGCCGGCGGCACGCTCAAGGCCAGCACCACCGGCAGCGGTGACATTGACCTCTACGTCAAGAAGGGTAGCCCCGCCAGCACCAGCAGTTATGACTGCAAGAGCGACGGCAGCACGGCGACCGAGACCTGCAGTGTCAGCGCCGCCGCCAATGGCGACGTGCATGTGATGCTCAAGGGCTATAGCGCGGGAACCTACCGCTTGACGGTGAGCTACACGCCGCAATAGCGCGGCAGCGTTGTTTTGATCCGTTCGGCCCAAAAGAGCAGCCGGGGCGTCATCAGGGTATCACCTAGGTCACCAAGAATGCGTCTTCATAGCGCGGGTTTACCGCGCACAGGGAGCAGTAAACATGAAGTCGACGTCCTCTGAACGGAGAAAGCCCAAGCTGCCGCGCCTGCTGGCGGGTCTGGCGGCACTGGGGTGCATGGTGCTCGGTGGCCTGGCCTTTGCCGGGCCGGACTTGAGCGCCGCCACGCTGGACGGCTGGTCCATCATGCCGGGCGACACCTTCGCCCAATTGCTGGCCGGTTTGGGCGGCATGGGCTTTTTTGTGGTGCTGCGCAGCAAGCGGGACTGAGTGACATTCAAGGCCGAGGCCTTGCAACAAAAAAGCGCCCGGCTTGTGCGGGCGGGCGCTTTTTTCCTTCTTGAGGCCTTGCGCGTCAATCCCGTAGTGAAATCATCACAAGCTGGGCCAGACCTCCGCCTGCACATCAAAGCGCGGGTACCAATCCGAGGGCAGGGCGCCGGACCAGACCCGGTTGTGATGCGGCAGCAAGCGCTTTTTGCCGAAGGTCATGCGTGCATCGGCCAGGGCCAGCAGGCTGCGGGCGGTCCAGTCGGCGCCGACCGGGCTGGCGGCGGCGCCCAGCGTGACGGTCAACGGTGTCGGGCCGGTCAGCGTGGCGAATTCCGCCTCTATGGCCAGGCGCAGGGTCTCGGCGGTGGCCACAGCGGCCGGCAGATCAGTGGCCGGCAGCAACATCACGAATTCGTCGCCGCCCAAATGCGCGAGGCTGGCGCCCGCCGGCTGCAGCGAGCTCAACAAGCTGGCCGCTCGCGTCAGCACGGTTTGTGCCTGCGCGTGGCCCTGGTCTTCCAGATAGGCCTTGAAGTGGTCAAGGTCCAGGGTCAGCACGGCCAGAGGCTGGCCGGTGGTGCGGGCCGTGGCGGCCGCTTGCTCCATCAGGCTCTGCAGGGCCGGGCGGTCCAGCAGGCCGTTCAATTGGTCGGCAATCAGATTGGGCATTGAGCACTCCATTCAGGAACTGAGAGCCCATAGTATGCAGGCCGGCCGCGCTTGGCATCCTCCAATTCCCGATAAGTCCCGATGTTTTTGCCGCCAGTTGCTAATTTGCCGGCACGCACTCGTGCAAGAAGGTTTCAATCAGGCGCGAAGACCGGCGGTCCTTCAAGCAATAGAGGTATTCGCGCACCAGCGGCGCCGGCGCGTCGCCGGGCAAACCGACCAGGGGCAAGACGCGCAGGTCCTGATGCTCGCAAACCTCGTTGGCGGCAAAGATGCAAACCCCCATTTGCCGTATCACCGCCTCGCGCAAGGCCTCGCGGCTGGCAATCTCCATCGCGCTGAGCGGCTGAACCTTGGCGTCGGCCAGCATTTGCTCGGTCAGCTGACGCGTCATCGAGCCGCGCTCGCGCATCAAGAGATGGCAGCCGGCCAGGGCGCTCAGCCGCACTTGGGGCTGCCGGGCCAAGGGATGGTCTTTGTGCACAACCAGGGCCAAGGGGTCGGCGCCGAGCTCGACGCGGTGCAGGCGCGGGTCATCCTCCAGATGCGATGAGGTGGCGATATCGACCCGGTATTCCTGCAGCGCGTCAATCATCTGGCGCGAGTTGCCGGCTGCCAGGGTGATCTCGACTTGCGGATAGCGCTGCCTGTAGCGCTGCACGATGCCGAGCACGTAATAGGGCGCGGTGGCACCTATGCGCAGGCTGCCGCGCTGCAACTCGCCGGCATTGCGCAGCGCAAATTCAAGGTCGATTTCCTGCTGCAAGAGCTGATCGACCCTGGGCATCAAGAGCACGCCGGCGTCGCTGATCAAGAGCCGGCCGCCCTCGCGGCGGAACAGCTCGACGCCGTAGGCCTCCTCCAAGGCGCGGATTTGTGTCGTCACCGTCGGCTGGCTCAGGCCCAGATGCTTGGCCGCCAGCGTCACGCTGCCCAGCCGCGCGACGGTGAAAAACGCCTTCAGTTGGCTCACCAACATGATGGGTTTTTTCTCATTGCTACAAAACCCGCCAATAGCTGGTTTGTCAAATTTGCGTCAATTGACGCGGTGTTTTCATCCGCCATGCCTACAGTTTCGCCGATCCGCACACCTCGGCTTGGCCGGGTGTGCGCTGCCTGAGTCCCTTGATCTTTCTTGCTAAGCCCCGGAGTTGAAATGCGTCAAACATTCTTGAAGTTGGCCCTGTTGAGCCTGACTGCCATGATGGCCGGTCAAACGCTGGCCCAAGGCAAAACCGAGCTGCTGGTCTATTCGGCTTTGGAAGCCGATCAGATCAAGGCCTACAAGGCCGCGTTCGAGGCCGACCATCCGGCCATCGAGCTGAAGTTCGTGCGCGAATCCACCGGCATCATCACCGCCCGCTTGCTGGCCGAAAAAGCCAACCCGCAGGCCGATATGGTGTGGGGCCTGGCCGCCACGTCCCTGATGCTGCTGGACAAAGACGGTCTGCTTCAGCCCTATGCGCCCAAGGGCCTGGAGCAGGTGCGCGCCTCGATGCGCGACCCGCGCGCCCAGCCGACCTGGGTCGGCATGGATCTGTGGTCGTCGGCGATTTGCTTCAATACCGTGGAGGCCGACAAGCGCCAATTGCCTAAGCCCGCCAGTTGGGCCGACTTGACGCTGCCGGCCTACAAGGGCACGGTGACGATGCCGCATCCGGCCTCCAGCGGCACCGGCTTCCTGATGGTGTCGGCCTGGTTGCAAAGCATGGGCGAGGCCAAGGGCTGGGCCTTCATGGATGCGCTGCACCAGAACGTTGGCGTCTATACGCACAGCGGCTCCAAGCCTTGCCGCCAGGCCGGCGCCGGCGAATTCCCGGTCGGCCTGTCGTTTGACTACCGCGCCAACAAGACCAAGAAAGACGGCGCGCCGATCGCCATCATCTTCCCCAAGGAAGGCCTGGGTTGGGATGTGGAGGCCACCGCCATCTTCAAGAGCAGCAAGAAGCAAGAGGCCGCGCGGGCGCTGGCCGATTGGGCAGTGACCAAGAAAGCCAATGAGTTGTACGCGGCCAACTTCGCCGTGCTGGCGCTGCCGCAGGTGCAAGAACGCCTGGAGTATGTGCCGGCCGACATCGAAAAACTCTTGATCAAGAACGACTTCGCCTGGGCCGCCGCCAACCGCGAGCGCATTCTTGCCGAGTGGGCTCGCCGTTATGAAGGCAAGGCCGAGCCGCGCAAGCTCTGAGTGAGCGCTTGAGATGCTGTCGGTACAACATATCACCAAGCGCTACGGCACCCAGCCGGTGCTGCGCGGCATTGCGCTGGACGTGGCACACGGCGAGTTCATCAGCTTGCTGGGGCCCTCGGGCTGCGGCAAGACCACGCTCTTGCGCATTCTTTGCGGGATTGAGACGCCCGATACCGGCAGCATCCATTTGCACGGCCAGGACATCACCGTGCTGGCCGCCGCTCAGCGCCGCTTCGGCGTGGTGTTTCAGTCCTATGCCTTGTTCCCGAACCTGAGCGTGGCGGCGAATGTGGCGTATGGCTTGCAGGGCTTGAAGTGGGCGCCGCAGCAGACGCGCGCGCTGGAGATGCTGGACTTGGTCGGCCTGGCCGATCAGGCCCACAAGTTCCCGGCCCAGCTGTCGGGCGGCCAGCAGCAGCGCGTGGCCTTGGCGCGTGCGCTGGCGCCGCAGCCGCCTCTGCTCTTGCTGGATGAACCGCTGTCGGCCTTGGACGCGCAGGTGCGCGTCGGCCTGCGGGCCGAGATTCGCCGCTTGCAACAGCAGTTGGGCATCACGACGCTGATGGTGACCCATGACCAGGACGAGGCGCTGGCGATGTCGGACCGCGTTGTCGTCATGCACAAGGGTCAGATCGAGCAGACCGGCACGCCGCAGCAGCTCTACGCCAGACCGGCGAGCGAGTTTGTGGCCGGCTTTGTCGGCAAGATGAACCTGATGCCGGCGCTGGTGGTGGCGCGCAACCGGGCGCGCGTCGGAGAGCAAGAGCTGCACTGCGATATCGAGGAATTCAAGACCGGCAGCCCCTTGCTGCTGGGCTTGCGGCCCGAGGCCATCGTCTTGCGGGCCTTCGATGCTGCAGAGCCCTTGACGCCGGGCCCGGCGCTGAATCGCTTGCGAGCCGAGGTGTTGGAGACCGTGTTCTTGGGCCCCTGCACCCTGGTGCGCCTGCGCTGCGCCGCCTTGGGTGGGCTGGTCATCGAGGCCGAGCTGCCGACCTCCGCCGACGCTCGCCTGCCGGATTGGCTGCGGACTCAGGTCTTGATGGAGCTGCCGGCGAGCAGCATCCGGGGCTTGAAGCAGCCTTTGTCGATGCTGCGCGCCGCATGAGCAGGGCCGGCTTGATCGGTGATGCTGAGCGCGGCCCGCTGCTGTTGCTCTTGGGCGTGGGCCTGTTGGCCCTGCTGCTGGGCGTTGCCCTGCCGGTGGGCAGTTTGCTGAGCATGAGTTTTTTGGCGGCCGATGGCGGCTTCGTCGGCCTGAGCAACTTCGAGGCCTACTTGGCCAGCCCGAATGTGGTTCGCTCGCTCTTCAACAGCCTCTATCTGGCAGGCTTGAGCGCCGTCATCAGCGTGGGCCTGGCCTACGGCTATGCCTATGCGCTGACGCAGACCTGCATGCCGGGCCGGCGTTTTTTTCGCGCGGTGGCCTTGCTGCCGATCCTGGCGCCGTCGCTGCTGATGGCGATCAGCCTGATCTATCTGTTCGGCAACCAGGGTTTGCTGAAGAGTTGGCTGGGCGGGCAGTCTATCTACGGGCCGCTGGGCATCGTCATCGGCTCGGTGCTGTGGACGCTGCCGCACGCGCTGTTGATCATGTTGACAGCCATGGCCACCAGCGACGGCCGCCTGCATGAGGCCGCAGCCAGTTTGGGCGCTGGCCGTTGGCGTATTTTTCGCACCGTCACGTTGCCGGCCAGCCGCTACGGCCTGCTGATCTCGCTGGTGGTGGTGTTTGTGATGGTCTTGACCGACTTCGGCGTGCCCAAGGTGATTGGCGGCAACACGCAGGTATTGGCGACCGACATCTACAAGCAGGTGATTGGCCAGCAGCGCCTGCAGATGGGCGCGGTCGTCGCGCTATTGCTCTTGCTGCCGGCCGTGCTGGCTTTTTGGGTCGAGCAGCGCTTGCGGCAAGCGCAAGGGGCGGCGTTGACGCTGCGCGCCGTGCCTTATCAACCCAGCCCCAGCGCCGGCCTGGACGGCGCCATGCTGCTTTACTGCGGCGTGATCGCCTTGCTCTTGATCGCCGTGATGGGCGTGGCGGTGTTCGCGGCGCTGGCAACTTACTGGCCCTATAACTTGGCGCCATCCCTCAATAACTTCCGCTTCGACATGATGGACGGTGGCGGCTGGGCCAGCTATGGCAACTCGATCAAGCTGGCGGTGGGCTGTGCCGTCCTGGGCGCGGGCCTGACTTTTGTGAGCGCCTATCTGGTCGAAAAGCCGCGCCGTTATGCGGCCGGGCGCAGCCTGTTGAATGCAATCGCCAGCCTGCCAATGGCCGTGCCCGGCCTGGCCTTGGGCCTGGGCTATATCTTGTTTTTCAATGCCGGCTGGAACCCGTTGCAGGGCTTGTACGGCAGCCTGGCGCTGTTGATCATCTGCACGGTCGCGCATTTCTATTCGGTGGCGCACATCACCCAGTTGGCGGCCCTGCGGCAACTGGACCCGGAGTACGAACTGGTCGCAGCCTCCTTGGGTGTGCCATTTTGGGTCACTTTATGGCGGGTGCATCTGCCTGTCAGCCTGCCGGCCATGATGCAGGTCGCGGCCTATTTCTTCATCAACGCGCTGACGACGGTATCGGCGGTGGTGTTCTTGTATTCGCCCGAAACCACGCTGGCCTCGGTGGCGGTGCTGGCGATGGATGACGCCGGCGACATCGGTCCGGCGGCGGCCATGGCGGTGCTGATCTTTTTGACCGCTGCGTTCGGTCGCTTCTTGATCGGCTTGCTTGAGCGCTGGCTGGTCAAGCGCACACAGGCCTGGCGGGCGCGCTGAAGTTTTCACATTCCCCTCTAGCGATGACTATGAAATATGACCTCTTGGTGGTCGGTGCCGGCATCGTCGGCCTGGCCCATGCGTATGTGGCCGCCAAGCGCGGCCTGAAGGTGCTGGTCTTGGAGCGCGACGCGGCCTGCGTCGGTGCTTCGATCCGCAACTTCGGTTTTGTCACCGTGACCGGCCAAAAGGCCGGCGCCAGCCATGCGCGCGCGCGCCGCTCGCGCCAGGTCTGGGCCGAGCTGGCGCCGCAGGCCGGCATTGAGGTGCTGCACACCGGGCTCTATCTGGCCGCCGAGCGGCCCGAGGCGCAGGCGGTGCTGGAAGCCTTTATGGCGACCGAGATGGCCGACGGCTGCGAGTTGCTGAGCCCGGCCGCTGCCGCCGCAAGGTTTGCGGCGCTGCGCACCGAACACCTCAGCAGCGTGCTCTACAGCCCGCATGAGTTGCGGGTTGAGTCGCGCACGGCGATTCCGCGTTTGACCACCTGGCTGGCCAGCGCGCATGGCGTGGAGTTCCGATTCGGCGAGGCGGTGCTGGCGGTTGACACGCCACATGTGCAAACGGCGCGGGCGAACTATTTGGCCGAGCGGGTGGTGGTCTGCGGCGGCGCTGAGTTGAATGGCTTGTTCGCCAATAGCTGGTTGCCACACCGCCTGCGTATGTGCCAGCTGCAGATGCTGCGGGTGCGGCCCGAAGCGGGCTTCAAGCTGGCCGGCTCGGTGATGGGCGACCTGAGCCTGGTGCGCTACGAGGGCTATGCGGAGCTGCCGGCGGCGGAGGCGCTGCGGGCGCGGCTGGCGCAAGAGGAGGGCGCCAGCCTTGCGAATGGCATCCACCTGATCGTGGTGCAAAGCGCCGATGGCTCGCTGGTGGTCGGTGATTCGCACCACTACGGGCCGGTCCTGCCGCCCTTCGCCTCGGAAGAGGTGGACGCCTTGATCCTGCGGCACTTGCATCAAAGCCTACATCTCAAGAAGGCCGAGGTGACCGAGCGCTGGGTCGGCACCTACCCTTCCTCGGCCACCGAGCCTTGCCTGGTTGAGGCGCCCGCCGCCGATACGCGGCTGGTGACGGTCACCAGCGGCACCGGCGCCAGCACCGCTTTCGGGCTGGCGGAAGAAGTTCTCAACAATTGGTAACTGGGAATTGGCCATGAACGACAAGAAGACGCAGCATTTGCAAGCGGTGGTGTTTGATTGGGCCGGCACCATCATCGACTTTGGTAGCCAGGCGCCGATGGGGGCTTTTGTCCAACTGTTTGCCCGTTATGGCGTGGTGATCAGCATCAAGGAGGCGCGCGTGCCCATGGGTTTGGCCAAATGGGACCATATCCATGCGCTGGGCAATCAAGCCGAGATCGCCGAGCGCTGGCGCTTGGCGCATGGCCGCGCCTTCACCGACGCCGACTGTGATGAGCTCTACGAGGTCTTCACGCCGATGAACAGGGTCAGCGTCACGCAGCACGCGGCGCTGATTCCGGGAGCGCTGGAGACGGTCGCGGGCTTACGTGAGCGGGGCCTCAAGATCGGCTCAACCACCGGCTACAACCGCCCCATCATGGACGTCGTCGCTCCCTTGGCCGAGGCGCAGGGCTACAAACCCGACAACCTGGTCTGCGCCGGTGATATGGCCAGCGCAAGACCTGGCCCTTTGATGATGGTGCGCACGCTGTCGGATCTGGGCGTTTGGCCGCCGGCCGCGGTGGTCAAGGTGGACGACACCGTGCCGGGCCTGCAAGAAGGCCGCGCCGTGGGCGCTTGGGTGGTCGGCCTGGCCATCACCGGCAATTGCTTGGGACTGAGTGAAAGCGAGTGGTTGGCCACGCCGCCCGAGCAGCAAGTGCTGTTGCGCGCACAGGCCCGCCAACTGCTGCTGGACGGCGGCGCGCATTTTGTTATCGACGGGGTGGCGGATCTGCTGCCGCTGCTGGCCGAGATAGAACGGCGTATGGCTGCGGGCGAACGGCCTGCCTGAGCGAGGGCGTTTGCCGGCCTGAGACAATGGCCGTATGAGTCAAATTCAAAGTAGCAGCGAGCGCCCCGACGGCTTTGTGCGCGTACAAGCCGCGCTGGCCCAGGCCCGCCATGCCCATGCGCCGCAGTGGTTAGAAGTGGCCGCGCGCACCTCGCAAGAGGCGGCCGATGCCTTGGGCGTGAGCCTGGGGCAGATCGCCAAGTCGGTGGTGTTCAAGCGCAAGTCCGATGAGGCCGCCGTGCTGGTGATCACCTCGGGCGACAAACGTGTGGACGAGAAGAAGCTCATTCCCCACACCGGGCCGCTGGGCCGCGCCGACGCGGACTATGTCAAGGCGCGCACCGGCTTTTCGATCGGCGGGGTGTCGCCCCTGGGTTTTGCGCCGGCAGCAGACGCGCCGCAGCCCTTGCTGTTCGTGGACCAAGAGCTGTTTCGGTTCGAGGTGATCTGGGCCGCAGCCGGTCACCCCAACGGCGTCTTCAAAATGTCGCCGGCCGAGTTGGCTGCCTTGACCGGCGCGCCGGTGATCGATGTGGTGCAAGCATGACGGCCCTCATCACCCCCATCACCGCCTCGACCGTCAAGTCGCCTTGCACCAATGTCTGCAAGATCCACCAGCCGACCGGCTGGTGCGAGGGCTGCGCGCGCACCATCCCTGAAATCACGGTGTGGTCCAAGTCCGCCGACGACGCCCGCCTGGACATTCTGAGCCGCTTGCCGCCGCGGCGCGAGCAACTGTTGGCCCTTGGCATCTTCAGCGCCGCCGAACAAACTCACGAGCCTTGAAAGGCCATCAAAAAATGAAACATTTGCGTTTTTACTTCGACCCGATTTCGCCCTATGCGGCATTGGCGTTCGAGCGCCTGCCCGAAGCCTTGAGCGGTATCAGCTATAGCGTCGAGTACCGGCCGATTTTGTTCGCGGCCTTGCTGCATGCGCTGGGGCAAAAAGGCCCGGCCGAGATCGAGCCCAAGCGGCAATGGACCTTCCGCCAAGTGGCCTGGGCGGCGCATCAATTCAACATCCCCTTGCAAGTGCCGGCACAGCACCCGTTCAACCCGCTGCCGCTCTTGCGCTTGGCCTGGGCCTGTGCGCCCGCCGGCGGCACGCCGAACCGCTTGCAGGTCGAGCAGATCCTGCGCCATGTCTGGCGCGGCAAGGGCGCCGACGCGAATCAGGCGGATCGCTTGGACGCGCTGACGCAAGACTTGGGCCCTGTGCGCGATGTCGGCAGCGAAGAGATCAAGGAAGCTTTGCGCAACGCCACCGAGCAAGCGCTGGAACTGGGCGTGTTCGGCGTGCCCACGATTGAAGTGGACGGCCGCCTGTTCTGGGGCCTGGATTCACTTGAAATGCTAGCGGCTTATTTACGCGGTGACCCTTGGTTTGAACAGGGCGCATGGGACGCTGCCGCCAAAGCGCGGCCGGGTGTGCGCCGAGCCAGCGCCGCCAAGTGACCCAGGACTTACCCTTGATCTGGATTAAATTTCACATTGAGAAATGAAAGCCAAGGGTTGCAACCGGGTTTGTAAGCCAACGTTCAGCGCGGTGTCAGAGTGGGGTCAGAGGGCGCTTCCATAGTTGCGGCCAAGAGCTGCCGGTCGGTGGTTCTCGGGCAAATATTCGGAGACAAGACCATGGCAACTGCAAGCGCAGTCTCCACGACCAACACGCCAATGACGGGCGAAGAGAAGAAGGTTATCTTCGCCTCCTCGCTTGGCACGGTGTTTGAGTGGTACGACTTTTATCTGTAC
>JADMJQ010000353.1:0-3597 GCA_018780415.1 Roseateles sp.
TGCGGACCGCTGGAAGCGGACAGCACCGGATCGATCAGAGGGCCGTAGTTGCGCAGGCTGGTCACGGCGCCCTGCAATTTGGGATCATCAATGAGCGAACGCAGCCGTACCTGACCTTTGGCAGTCAGGTGCGGCCTCAACAGGGTCTGGCGATCCGCACGGATGATGGCGCGGCTGGGCAGCCGGTGCTGCACCGGTTCGCTGAACAGCGCGTTGGCTTCTCGCCAGGGCGTTCGCAGCGCGTTCGCATAGCAGTAGGTCTCGCTGCCGTCTGCGATCAGCTTCTCGAGACGAGCAATGCTGGCTGTGTCGTGCACATGGCTGAAACCCGGCAACCGCTCGACCAACCATTGCCGCGCCTGCTCCCCGGGGGCGGCAAGCGCCAGGGTGTTCGACTCAGCGGCGGCCGAGCCCGAACGCTGCGGCAAGCCCTCCATCGACAGCCAGACCACCCGAGGCTGGGCAGCAAGCGTACCCGAGAAGCAAATGCTGACAAGGGCAATCAGGAGCTGCTTGCAAGACGGATTCATGGAGTCAACAAAATCGGAACGCACGCCAAACTATGGCATCACCCAAGCGCCAAAACCGTGTGGTGCGGCGCCTTCGTTCAAATCTTGAAGTCGTCGAAAGCCACTCGGTCTTCGGCCACGCCAAGCTTCCCCAACATGGTGCGCGTGGCCTTCAGCATCGGTGGTGGACCGCAGAGGTAGAAGTCGCACGCCTGGAGATCGGGAAGTCTCTGCAGCAAGCCATCGCGCACGGCCTCGTGAACCAATCCGCCAGGCCCTTGCCCGCCACGTTCGTCGGACAGGACCAACTGCCAGCTGAAATTGCCGAACTTCGCGGCCAGGCCCTCCATCTCATCCACATAGGGGGCGTCGGTCGAGGTGCGGGCGCCGTACCAGAAGTGGATGGGCTCGCTAGCGCCCGACTCGAGCAAGTCGCGGACCATGGCGCGCAGCGGAGCCATGCCGGCGCCGCCACCGATGAAGACCTTTTCCCGCTCACTCTGCAGGATCGCAAAATCGCCGAATGGTCCGCTGTACTTCACACGGTCGCCCGGTTTGAGTCCGTAGGCAAAGGCCGAGCCCTTGCCGGGCGGGTGGTTCTTGGCGCCCTGCTTGCCGTGGCAGAAGCGCACCAGCAATGTCAGGCGGCCTTCCGTCTGCAGCACCGGTGCCGAGAGTGAGTAGGAGCGGCGCAGCAGCGCGCCGCTGGACCACTGCGCGGGCAGGTGCAGGCCGGCCCAAGCCGACTGGTGCTCATGGGGAACGTCAATCTGATGTTTGCCCATTTTGTGTGCCGGCACATGAATCTGGATGAAGGAGCCCGGCCGATATTCGGGCCCCGGCTTGTCCTTGGGCAGCAGCACAATCTCGCGCAGGAATGGCGACAACGCACGAACGCTCTCGACTTGCGCCTCGTGCTCCGCGCCGAGCTCGGCGCCGCCGCGCACCTCGATGTCCAAGTTGCGGTCCAGCTTCAGATTGCAGGCCAGGCGGCAGCCGGCCTCGATCCTGGCAGGCGCCAGCAGCGCGCGATCGGCGCTGGTGGCCGCGGGTGCCCCGCCGCGAACCCGAACCTCGCAAAGGCCGCAGCTCTGGCCACCGCCGCAGTTTGACGGCAGCTGCAGGCCCTGCTGGGCCAGGGCGACGAAAACGGAATCACCCGCGTGGGCCCGCAGGCTGCGTAAACGGCTTCCGTCCGGCGCATGAACCAGCAGCGACCGGGTACCGCGCCAGCGCTTGGGAATGAACTCGGCCAGGCTGAAGCTCGTGAATAGCAGCCAGATGCCGCTCAGCGCGAGCCAGAAGCCGCCGACGGCCGCACTGATCACCAGCGGGTTGTTGAAGTCCTTGCGCTCGGTGTAGTCCATGATGTGCAGCATCCAGCTGTCCGAGAACGGCACGCGCCAGACCTTGCCTTCATGGGCTCGGGTTTCGAGCGACTGTTCCACGAGTTCGGCCTGGCCGGCCTTGCCGGGGCCGCGGTAGGAAGCCGAGGCCAACTTGCGGGCCAGGCCGGCGTCCAAGTCGAACGGCTGACCGGTGCGGGCATTGACCAGTTGCGTGGTTTTCTCTCCGCGCAGACGGTAGACGGGCTGATCCAGCAGCCAGGCCGTCGAGACGTTTTGCGCCGCCACCTGTGCTGCGGCCAGCACGGGGCTGAGCGGTATGGCGTCTGCAGGCCAGGGCTGTTTGCTTGGCGCCGGTGCCTTGTACTCGACACCCTTCACCGCCTTGACGTCGAGCAGGCTCATGACGACCCCGCTGCACATCCAAAGAACCAGTTGCAGCCCGATTAGCAGGCCGATCCATTTGTGTATCTTGCGCATCCAGGGTGTCATGCCCGGCCCTTTCGTCTGAAGCTGTAGAACACGAGCCAGGCGCCGCTCAAGGCGAACAGCAGGCCGACACCGGCTGCCACACGCAGCAGGGTGTTGTTAACGTCATCGCGGGTGTCGTAGTCCATGATGTGGAGCATCCATAGGAAGTCGAACCAGCGCCACAGGTTGTGACGACGCGCCAGCAGGTCGCCGGAGTCTGGCGAGAAGTACAGCGTGGAATCGGCGCGGTCATCAAAGCGCACCGCCCACATCGGCACGGAGCGCTTTGCAACCTCCTGCGGGGCCTGCGTGATCCAGGTCACCTCGCGGATTTGTGCTTCGCCTTGGTAAATGTCCTTGGCCCGCGTGACGATCTGCTCGCGCCCCAAAGGGCTCAGCAATTCGCCCGAGCTGGCATCCACCAACCGGGTCTTGCCTGCCTGTTTCAGCTCGTAGACCTCATTGCCGAGGAACGTCTTCAGCTTGAAGGATTCGAAGCCGGGTTGCAGCTTCGCGAGTTGCTCAAGGTCGATCCGCTTTGCATTGCGCGCCAGCGGCTCGTCGAAGACATGGGCCAGGTGGTCGCCGTGGATGACCTCCAGCGAGATGGCGGTCATGTAGACACCGCTGACCATCCACAGCAAGGCCTGCACACCGATGATGAGGCCGATCCATTTGTGGGTTCGGCGCACCCAGAAGGGTAGGTTCATATTGCAGTTCTCATAGATTTTTACCCATGTAGGGCACCGCAGGCCCGATGCCTGCGGTGCATTCCCAATGCCTGGGCTTACCAGCGATAGCCGGCGCGGACGCGCCAACGACGACCTTGCAGGTCATAAGTCATCGTGTCGGTGTTCGCGTCGGTGTAGCTCTGGATGAACGGCGCTTTCTTGTCGAACAGGTTGTCAACGCCGAAGGCCAAATCCAGCTTCTTGCTGAAGGCGTACTTCAGCTGCGCCGAGTGATAGGCCAGTCCGGGTGCCTTGGCGCCGATGTCACCGGGAGATGCGTTGATGTCATCCGCAGCGCCGATGTACTGAACGGTGTAGGAGCCGGACCAGGGGCCCTTGGCCATCGTCAGCGAGCTCAGCGAACGCCACTGGGTGTAACTGCCACGACCGCCGGTAATCTTGCCGGTGTAGTCGATGACATCTGCGCCCGGAAACGGCCGCACCTGGTAGTTCTTCAGGTGCGAGACCTCGGCATTCAGCGTCGTGTCGAAGCCGGCGAGCTTGAACTCGTACAGCGCGCCGATGTCGAAGCCCGAGATC
>JADMJQ010000353.1:3607-8698 GCA_018780415.1 Roseateles sp.
TTCTCGTCCGCTGCGTTGACCGGTTGCGAAGACAGGAAGTCGATCTCGCCGGTGATCTTGTTGCGCGTGAAGCTGGACGGCGCGCAGAACTGATGACTCAGACCTGGCGTGTTGTAGCAGACGGAAAGCTTGGTGGAACCATCTACGCTCTGGATCGCATTGGTGATCTTGATGTTGAAATAATCCAGCGTCAGGGTCAACGACTTGCTCGGCTGCCACACCACGCCGGCGGTCAGGGTCTTCGCGTCCTCAGGCTCCAGCGCAGGGTTGCCGCCCACAGTGGTCAGAATGGTGTTGCCCAACTGCGTGTAGCCTGCAGGCACGCCAGCAGCCTTGCAGTTCTGCGACACCACCGACGTGGCGGGCAAGGCGCTCCAGTTGCTGCAGGGATCGGTGGTCGTCAGATTGCCTTCGGCCACGCCGCCGTACAGCTCCGGAATGTTCGGCACGCGGAAGGCCGACGAGACGTTCGAGCGCAGCTTCAGGCTGGGTACCACCTGCCAGTCCAGGCCGGCCTTGTACGTGCTCTTGGAGCCGAACATGCTGTAGTCGGAGTAGCGCGCGGCCGTGTTGAAATGGAGCGAGTCCACGAAGGGCAGCTTCTTCAACAGCGGAACCGACAGCTCGGCATAGACCTCGCGCGCCGTGTACTCGCCAGCAATGGGGTCTTGGGCGTTGGTGTTGGCGATGCCCAGCACGGTCAGGCTGTCCGGATTGCGCCAGCCGCTTTCCTTGCGTACTTCGGCGCCCGCCGCAAAGCCGACGGTGCCGGCAGGCAAGGTAAACAGTTCGCCGCTGATATTGGCGCTGGCACCCTTTTGCTCATTGCCGCCGGTGTCGCGCAGATTGCTGAGGATGTAGTCCATCACCGGCTTGGTGAGGTTGCCGTAGCCCAGGTAGTTGCCGCAGGGGATGGCCGCGCCGGCAGCGGTTCCGCACTTCGTACGGTCCACCGTGAGAGCCACGCGGTCCAAGTTGGCCACGTTTGTCGTCACATCGACGCCCGTGTTGCGGCCCCAATTCACATTGGCCGACCAATCCCAGCTCTTGCCGATATTGCCCTTGACGCCCGCCACGACGCGGAAGATATTGGACTCCTGCTGGAAGAAGCGCGGACCGGCCTCTTCTAGGCGGCGGCGTTGCAGCACCAGACTCTGCCCGGTCGGGTTGGTCGGGTGGTCGGCCGCGAAATTCATCGTGCGGTAGACACCCAGCGAACCCGGCGTGGCTAGTTGCTCGGACTCACGGTGCGAGAACAGGATTTCGGTGAACAGCTGAGTCTCTTCGGTCAGGTTCAGCGTGCCGAAGGTGCTCAGTCCCAAACGCTTGATCGGGTTGACCGCGTTCAGCATCGGGTTGCTGTTGTAGTTGTGCTTGGCCGCGGAGTAAGTCTCGTAGGCGGGGCCGCTGCCAGGCGTCTGGTTGAAATTGATGCGCTGACCGTTGGCCAGGAGAGCACGACCGCCGATGGTCGACGAACTGCCCGTGCATGCGAGTGCGCCGTTGACTTCCGAGAGACCGCAGGGCGCGCGCGAGGCCATGTTGATGGCGCCGCTTTCAGAATAGTTGATGGCGCTCACCACCGAGCCCTCGGCAGCCTGCAGGCCCCAAGTCAGGTCGACGGCAGTCTCACTACCATCGCCGCGAGAGGTCTCGCCGTAGCGAACGGAGGCTTCGCCACCCTTCAGCCCCGTCTTGGTGATGATATTGACCACACCGGCCACGGCATCGGCACCGTAGATGGCCGACGCGCCGTCCTTCAGCACTTCGACGCGCTCAATCAGCGCCACGGGAATCATGTTCAAGTCGACCGAGCTGTTTGCTCCGGTGCCGCCATTGACCACCCGCCGGCCGTTCAGCAGAACCAGGGTGCGGTTGATGCCCAGGCCGCGCAGATTGACCTGGGTCGTGCCATAGCCGTTGCCGGTCCAGTAGGCGCTGGTCTGGTTGCCCGCAGTGCCAGCAGAGGCTGGCAGCCGTTGTAGCAGGGTTTCGGCGGAGATGGCGCCGGACCGCTGGATCGTCTCGGCATCGATGACCGTGACCGGGCCAACGCCTGAGATTTGGGCCTGCTTCATGCTGATGCGGCTGCCGGTGATCTGGACTTTTTCCAGCGACACGCCCGGGCTCGTAGTGGAGTCAGCGGTGCCAGCCTGCTGGGCAAATGCGTTGTTGGCAAGGATCAAAACCGCAGTGGCGATCGCTGTTCGTGTAAGTTTCTTCGACATCATGTACGTCCAGTTTGGTGCTTGCTGGCGCCACGCTGTGTCAGCGAACAATTGCTGCGGCGCGCGCCAGAACACCCTCGAACCGTTTCGTTCGTTGGCGAATGCATGACGATAGACGGATGGCCGTGTGCTTCAGATCGCTTCAAGAGAAGCAGCACTCAAGAGCAGCTACGAAGTAACCATGACCAGCCCAAACATCGGAACATGCAACTCAGCCAATCCGAGGCCTCACCACAGAATCCTTTGCTATCGCTCAAGGACTGGGCATGGCGGTTGTACTGAGTCAGCCGATTCGAGGTGGTCGATCTTGCCCGGAAAGCAGGAATTCAGCCCGGGGGTTGCCGGGCTCTGGAAGCACCGACAGAGCCAAAAGATGAGTTGGAGCGCTCACCTCGGTGACGACAACCATTGATGCGCACGAGCCGCAGCTCGCACAATAACTGCATGGTGTCGCGTCACAGCAATGTTCAGCTTGCTGGTCAGCCGCCGCGACTCGCTTCTCGACGACCTTGACCTTGGCGACGCGGGCATGAGAAGCAGATTTGGCCGCAGAATGCTTTGTCGATTTTACGGCCTGAACTTCATGCACCCGCCCCTGAGTTTGCTTAGATACGGCAGCAGGAGGACAAATCATCGACGTAGCAATGGTAGCCGTCGCTGGCACGAGCACAGCGAGCAGGACCAGGAGCCAAAAGCCGATGAGTTTCATTAGTCATAGAAAGTGAGTTGCTGCATTGCATCAAATGAAGTTGATGATGTCTAGCTAGGGTGTTCCCCTGAAGGTGCGACCAGCGCACACCGCTTCAGTCCCCATTTGTGTGCTAATCACAAGCCAATGGGGATGCGACGTAGGTGTGTCTCACCGGGGGGCTTCTCACGGAAGGTTCGCTCGGGGCTGCGGTGACTTCTGGGCCATTGATGTTCTTTACTTCCGGCAGCGCTCATCGATGGTGCGAGCCATCACGGACACTCAACTGCCACGATATCTCTGACGCGTCAGGACGGGCGAGCTTCAAGATTCGCCCCTGCCCGGGCGAAACCATCTCCAACAGATGCGCAGCAACGCGCGGCGCCAGAGTCCGATCTGCGGAGTCCGAAGAAATCATCAGAGCCTCCGCAATGTGCTTCCACGCTTCAACGGTCGCAGGTGCAGTCGTGTCGATCTGCCTCGAAACCCGAGGGTCTGGTTGATCATTTCGCAGCCGCCCGCTGCCTCTCGCCTTGATTCTCCACAGCGACTCATCATTGCGACCCAGCGCGCGCCCTGCCCTTCTCGTCGCCTCGGCCTCAACACCCCACCCGCGCAACTTCTCGGCAAACGTCTCCCGCCAACGCTGCAAGTCCGCCTTGCGCGGGTTCAGCCGCTTGCCATGTTTGGACTCGGCGCGGACGCTGAGATGCACATGCGGATTGGCCTGGTGGTCGTGCAGCACCATCACATATTTGTGGTCGGCCAGCTCGGTCTGGGCGAACTCTCTCGCGGCGCGCAGCACGGCCAGCGGGTCAACGCCACGCGGCATCGACAGCATGATGTTGAAGGCCTCGCGGCGCTGGCCAAGTTCCGCCAGATCGTCGATCAAGCTGCCGCCGAAGCGCCAGTCGTCGGCAATCGCAGGCAGCATGTCCTTGCCGCGCATCAGCTCCCCGCGCTCGTCCTCAATGTCGAGTCGGCCGTTCTTGCTGATGTAGCGGAAATGGGCGGCGATGGCTCGCATGCCACGTCCACCGCCGGTGACTTTGACCATGACCTGGGGAATGCGCGGCGCCAAGGCGGCAGCGATGCGCGCACGGATGGCGTTAGCGCGGTCGCGGGTGTTATTCCCCGTCAGCTTCGGATCGGGGCGGACCTTGACGATGCGGTTGCCGGGGTAGAACAAACGATCACCCCACTGGATCAGGAGGCCGTCGATATTGGGGGTTTGGGCCATTGCGTGCTCCTGTTCTCAAACTGAGCGCCGGCTGGGTTGCATGTCGGCCAAGACGCGGGAGGCAAGCATCAGATGGCGGCGGACGTCGCCGCTCAGCGTGTCCAGCATCACGCGGTACTGCTGAGCTGGCTTCACGTTGACCTGGCTCAGCAGCGCAGTCAGTTGATGGATGTTCCGGCTGAGGGTGGACAGCTCGGCGTTCGATGCATGCAGCGCCGCCAAGTGATCGACGCGGCTCGCGCCGGCCGTCAGCACCGGCACGCCGGCGACCAAGCCCGAGAGGTAGGCGCCGCGTGAAAGGCCAGCAGTGCGAGCGCCTGCAGCCAGTTGCTGGGCCTCGGCTTGTGTCAAGCGGATCGACAGCTTGACCGTGGGGCTGGTCGGCAGGGTTGTCAGGCTTTGATCGGCATCCGCCGAAAGCCCCAGGTACGCCGCCACCGCGCTTCGCACCAGCAGCGAGACGCTCACACGCTCGGCCTGCGCACGCGCCACCAGCGCGGCTTTGAGGCCGCGCATATCAACCGTTATGAAGTCATGGGAGCTGGTATTCATGGTGACCGACTGATGGGACCAACGGGACTCGGCAGGAGGGCCTTTCGGCAAGTGCGCAGCACTTAAGAAACTGGCGGCAGGCCGCCTATCTCTGCACTCACCTTCTGACTTCAGTTTGGTCTCGAATCTGGGGCCTCGGACCGATGATTTTTGGCCGCAAATCATCGAAGCGCCGGCAACCGCAAGCATGGCAATGCTCGCAAGGCGCCGCGCAGCCGACGCGCACGCGACCCAAAGGCAACGCAGCCTGTCGCGCAGCCATCGCGAACGCGACGCCGAGGCGATGGAAAAACGTCGAAAGTCATCGCGGCCACTCGCCCTGCCTCGACCTAAATTGGCTGTATCGCCAACACACCCCCGTCGCGAGCCCACCATGGAACTGC
>JADMJQ010000281.1:0-1362 GCA_018780415.1 Roseateles sp.
TGGAGGCCTACAAGGCCAAGACCATCATCGTCAACAAGCGCTCGATGGCGGCCGGTTATGCGGGCCTGGACAACGAGTTGTTCTATATGGACAAAACGATGATGGTGTTCGGCGATGCGAAAAAGGTGGTGGAGGATATGTTGAAGGCGGTGGAGTAGGGCATTCCAGGTCGACCTGTCCGCGCTTTCCTGGGCAAACGACCTTAGATTTGACTGAGCTCGGTCTGGCTGCCGAAAGCAACCGGCAAGCTCAGTCATTGCGATGCAATTTTGCCGGCAATGTAGCGGTCTGGAAGACCTTGAAGTCGTCGCATGAGAAAACGGCTGCCGACAGTACTTCCGCAGGCCAGTTCACTGCGGTCTTCGAGCTCAAAACATACCAATCTATGCCCAACGCTTGCAACTGTTGAACTATCTCTTGTGGCTGGTCTTGATTTTCAAGCTGAGTCAGAGCATCGAATCTTTTGGACAGTTCAGCATTTGGCTTGCTGAAAATGCTAGCACCGGCAAAGCGTTGGCGTTCCGCCAGTGCGGTGAGGAAGAAGCGGGGGTCACCTTGTGAATCTTGAATCAGATCATGGGGTTTGCTGTGCGCACGGATGTAGCGCGCCGAAGTCAGCAAGCAAGTTGGTACCGCATTGAAGTCTTGATAGTTTTTGAATCCCCTGGTCGGAAAAGTCTGGAGATTGCGGGAAAAATAAGCCGGGCTGAGTAGTCCGATTGCCAGCAGCGCAAGCAGCAGGCCTCGGCTGAGTTTCCCCACCGGCGCCGAGCTGCCGAAACAAAGGTAGTAGCTACCGCCGGCCGTCCAGACCACGATAGCAAAGTAGGCCCAGACCAACGGCCGATTCAGCAGCTCGTCTTGCGTGCCTATTCCTTGGGTATCGAGGGCCAAACCGATTGACATGAGCAAATAGACCAGCAGAGTCAACAGCGGGAAGACTATATTCTCAATTGACTGCGACTTCCGCGTGGCAACGATAGTTACCATGAATGCGGCAATCCATATGCCAAATGTCGAAATAAGCAGCATTGCCACGACATAGAGAGCTTCGATTGCCTTGGACATCTTCTTGACCATGAAGGTCTGGGTAAAGAAATCCTTCAAAACTCCTGGATCGTAATCTTTCAGCAACTGCATTACATACCAACCGATGCCGCTGCCATCCAACCTCATGGTCGGGACCCGGCCGGTCTTTTGGGACATATAGACGGCCCCAAAATACAAAAATGACATGGCAAGGACAAGCACGACCCTGCTGCGCAGTTTCAATTGCTTGAAAAATAGGGCTGGATAAATGAATAGCGGGAAGGAGGCTGCCACAAAAATATGGGCTTTGTAGAAAAGGCAAAGACCCAAGAA
>JADMJQ010000281.1:1372-8559 GCA_018780415.1 Roseateles sp.
ACAGGTAGCCAAGTCCGACCAACCGCAACTCGCCGCGCCGGCAACCTTCCAGTGTGAATATCCAGGCCAGTGATATACAGGCGATGCCGTACAACATGCCGAGATTTATCTGTGAAATAAAGTTGTAGCTTAAGTACCTATTTCCAAATCCCTGCTGGTAAGCGTCCGGCACCAGCATGATTGCCACGGTGGCAGCCAAACCTGCCCAGGCACCCCAGCAATGGGTGGCCAAACTGAACGCAGCCAAACCAACCAAGAATATGCCCAATGGCAGCTGCACGGCGGTGTAAGTATCCAAGGCGGATGCCCCGGTAAGCATCATTGCCGCAGCCGCTGAAATATAGCTGCCGTAATGGTAGATTTGTGCCGGGAATCCTGATTGGCTAATGTCTTGAATGGTCCGGTAGCCTTCCGCGTGGGCGAAAGAGCTGATCTGCCGTACGTGAAAGAAGGCGTCTTGCCAAACCTGAAAGACCGAGGAATTGGCGGTGAGTAGGGCGCCTTGCTGAGCTTCGGCGCACCAGAGGGTCGCAGCGATTCCGCTTACCACAATAGCCATACAAGCTGGCAGGTCTGCCCCGGTAGGCGTCAATGGGCTGCTGCCTCGCGGCAATGCCAACAAAGCGGCGACGGCGCCCACGGCGAGCAGCACGACATTGTAAAAAATACCTAGCGGAGAAAGCATCGTTAAAAAGAACAACGCCGAATTGAATATGAAGAAGCCAATCAGGAACTGAAACGCGCTCCCCGCACTATTTTTGAAAAATCCACGGACTGCGCTCAAAAATAGGTGACCATAAACCAAACAGATAACCACGAACCCCAGCATGAAAAAAACCGCTTGCGGTTTTGCTGATCCGGTCGTTCGCCAGTGCCACCCTAGCAGCAGTGCCGCAATAAGTGCTGCACTAAAACTGATCGAGGGAAAGTCACGGGTGCGAATAACTGGTGAATTGTATTTGTCTGAATTTAGCAAAATTTTTCCGACTTGCTGGGCAGGCCATCGTCTGTGATGGTCCATGTAGTCTGCGGTAGTTTTAAAAAAACACCAGTTACTCTAGAACGCTCAGAATTCTTTGTATGACGTCAGCCTGGTGCTCGTCCAAGCCAACCCAGAGCGGTAATCGTACTAGCCTGTCACTGAGATCTGTAGTGTTGGCCATATCACCATGCGACCGCGCTGCGTATTGCCCAAATGGCGAACTGTGCAGGGGAACATAATGGAAAACCGTGCCAATTTGCATTGCTCTCAGCTTGGCGATGAACTCCGTCCTTACTGCCAAATCAGGCAAAAGTACGTAATACATATGGGCATTGTGAGTGACGCCGTCCGGCACGATGGGCCGCCGCAGTTGGCCGCGCCGCTCGGCCTGGCTCAAGAAACGATGATAGGTATCCCAAACTTCCATGCGTCGCTTGGTAATGGGTTCGGCCTCCTCCATTTGCGCCCATAGAAAAGCCGAGATCAATTCGCTGGGCAAATAGGACGAGCCAAAGTCGGTCCAAGTATATTTGTCGACCTGGCCGCGAAAGAACTGGCTGCGATTGGTGCCTTTTTCGCGAATGATTTCAGCCCGCTCAACAAAGCGCGGGTCGTTGATCAACAGGGCACCGCCCTCGCCAGCAATGATGTTCTTGGTTTCATGGAATGAGAACGCAGCCATGTGACCAATGCTGCCCAGGGGCCGGCCTTTGTAGCTGGACATCAAACCTTGGGCAGCATCCTCAATCACCAGCAATGAATGTCGTCTGGCGATATCCATGATGGTGTCCATTTCGCAGGCAACGCCGGCGTAATGGACCGGCACGATGGCCTTGGTGCGCGGCGTGATGGCGGCCTCGATCTTGCTTTCATCGATATTCATCGTATCGGGTCGAATGTCGACAAAAACAGGCACGGCACCGCGCAATACAAAGGCATTGGCGGTCGATACAAAGGTATAGGACGGCATGATGACTTCATCACCGGCTTTGAAATCCGCCAAGATGGCTGCCATTTCCAGGGCACCAGTGCATGAGTGTGTCAGCAAAGCCCTTTGTGAGCCGGTGCGCGCCTCCAGCCAGCTTGAGCAGCGCTTGGTAAATACGCCGTCGCCGGCCAGGTGGCCGTTGGCGTGAGCCTGGGAGATGTACCAAAGCTCTTTGCCGGTCATATACGGCTTATTGAATGGAATGTTCATTTGCGCCTAGCATTTAGTTTGTTAACTCAACTGATTTTCTAAAAACCCAGAACTTCTGAAGGGTAAATAGCAGGAGTGCCAAAATAAAAATCATCGCACCCTGTACCCATTGATGCGGCCAACCCCAATGATCAACCGTAAGCACCAACACCAGCAAATTGATGATGTAGCCGAGGCCGTATGAGAGGCAGTATCTAAGCAGTGCCGGTCCGTTGGAACCAGAGTTTCGAAAGGTCCATTTTTTGTTGAATAAAAAGGTCTGAGCGACGCCTGCAACATAGAGAATGCTCATAGCTGTCTTCGGTCCGATGCCGAGCTGAGTCAAGCCAATGTACAGGAGGTATCCAACTAGATTTGAGCCGAGTCCGACTGCACCATAACGAATTAGCTGTCCGATGGTATTTTTCATTGTTGCAGTGGGCCCTCGCGCCAACCCCAGATGTACCAGGGCGAATTTGGTCCCTCATTAAATATGAGGTCGAGAATGGAAACGCCATGCTCAAATGGTGGGTGCTTTTGGCTGTATTCAGGGTAGCCGGTGTAGTCCTTCCAAACCAGATTCACACCCAAGACATCGAACTCGCTTTCGGCGATGTATGACTTCGCCGCTGGTCCAGAAATGTATTGGTTGGCTTGGGTTTTTTTTACTAAATCTAAGAGGCGATCTTGCTTCTGCCCTGTCAGTTCAAAAATTCGTGAATCCGAGAACTTGGTCGTTACCCCAAGTATTTCGGAAGCAATGCTTTTTATTAGGTGTTGATTGAGGGACGAAAGATTGTCCCAATCGGTTTGCAGATAAATCTTTTCAAAAAAATGCTGGTATTTTGAGAAGTATTTGCATTTTCCATATTGTTGGCGAATTGTCTCCCAGTGAATTCTCTGCCAACTATGATCGTGCAACTGTACTTCGCAGATAAGGCGATGCTTGTCAGTTCCAACTGGGATCGACAGCCATTGGGTGCCTTGCGGACTTTTAATCTTGTTGCGGTTGCGCCAGTCATTTTTGGTGAACTGCAAGTCGTCATAGAAAACAAACAGATCGGCGTCATGAATCAGATCGAAATAGCCCTTCCACGGGATGTAGTTCGATTGCAGAATAACCACTTTCTTCATGTGTTGATGTAGCCCTATACTTGCGAATTTGGTGCTTCTCGGAGGTAGGTAGCCTCCAGGGACAGTAGCTCCTTCTTGCGACTTTTGATCCGCTTGGCCGGCACTCCGAGATAGATGCCCCAGGCTTCAGTAGATTTTGTCACCATGCTGCAGGCACCGATCGAGCTGCCCTCACCGAGAATGACGCCGGGGAAAATCACGCTGTTTGCGCCGACGATGGCGTGGCGTCCGAGTTCAACTCTGGCGCGTTGAATGGACCGGTGGTGCATCGGTACGGTGGGGTTGGTGAGCGCCAAGCCCGAGTAATCATCAGACTGCGCGAAAATCGTAACGCCAAAGGCTAGGCCCGAAAAATCGCCCATCTGAATACCCTCGCGGCCAGCAATGACGCGGCAACCGTGGGCGATATGAACATTCCGCCCGATCTCTAGACTACCAGACAGCACGCAGAAATCATCGACGATGGAGTAATCGCCAATTGCTATGTATTCAGGAATATATAGATTGGCACTGCGGCTGATTTTTACGTCGCGCCCCAAACTTTTGAAACGCATGGCCAGGAGCTCGTCCTGGCTAAAATAACGATCTGTTTGCATGGGTCAAATTTCTCTATGAATGTCTCTAATTATATAGGTCGGCCTATTCTGGACCTGGCTGAATATTTTCCCAAGATAGATTCCAATGACGCCAAGTCCCGTCGTTGTGATTCCTAGGCTTAGTGACATCAAGGCCATCATCGAGGTGAAGCCGAGTAGCGCATCATCGAAGAGCACTTTGCGTGTCACCAAGTAAACAAAGAATACCAAACTAATGCCAGTGATCAGTATGCCCGCGTTGAATAGCAGCGCCAATGGTTTAGCCGAGAACGAGCTCAAGGCATTGACCATCAAGCCAATGCGGCGCATCAAGGTGTAACTGCTCGGCCCGCTGCGCAATCCTTTCTTGACAGGTACGCCGATTTGTTGGAATCCGGTCCAGGTCAGCATACCGCCCAGGAATAGATTTTTGTCGCCAAGCTCGAGTAATGCTTTGACGAAGCGGCGCGTCATCACTCGCTCGGTCGCCATATTTTCTGGAATTTTGATGTCGCTCAAGGCATTGAAGCCCTTGTAAAATAAGCCACCACTGTACTTTTCAAGCCAGCCGCCTTTGCGCGCTTCCTGATAGCCATAGACCATATCGCTGCCGCTATTGATTAGTTTTAGGTAAAACTCAACAAGTACAAGTGGCGATACCTCCAGGTCGCAGTCGATCAAGAACACGCAATCTCCGCGGGCGGTCGCGAGTCCGGCCTGCATCGCGGCATGATGGCCAAAATTTCGAGACAAATCGATCACCACCAGTTGCGGCAGCTTGGCACGTGCTGCCAGTGCGAATGCGAGAGATTCATCTGGTGATCCGTCATTGACCAAGATGATCTCAAAGTCTGTACATCTCAGCTCTTCCAGAGATTGTTGGCACAGAGCGAGGAACTCGTCCAGAAACTGCTGGGATCGATACATGGTGGCCACGATGGACAACTGCGGCCTAGCCGATTCGTCCGCCAACGGCCGAATTAAATCGACAGGGTTTGTTTCGACCAAGAACGTCGGGCTCATTGCAAAACCTTATGGAATACTTGTCAAAAGCTGGCACTTGCGTGGCCGCAGTGGTTGTACCAGATGAAACGGTTGATTCAATGGTGATGGCGCCTTGTCGGTCATCGCCCCCCTTAAACAGGTGGATTCTTGCCGGCTTGGCTTCTGGTCCGCAGTGCGGCGGGTGAGTAGCTAGTCGCCTGCGCGCAGGCTTGCGGCGCAGCAACTGGCTTGCTGAACATGGCAATACGAGTTAATGGGGCGGGCCGAGCACATGGACCCTAGCCGAGAATTTCCGGTAAGGAAACAAGCCGGGACCGACATTGATCGCGGACGTATAGCTCGCCGCCACTGCGAGTTCGATTGGATCATTGGCCGGACGCAGACGCTGCAATTCACCGACTTCTTCTATGAAGACAGCGGGGCGTCGTTCATTGATGATCTGAGCGATCAACCGATTGGCGTCTTCTTGCGCTTGCTGGCGCCGGAAAACGGCCAGCGAGGCGCTGGCCCGGCTGGGTGGCAATCTGCTGGTAAGTGGGAAGACGTTGTAGAAACTGCTGAGTATGGTTTCATCTTGGTTTGAGTGGTTCTTGACAATTGACGCGACCGAAAGGAAGTATGAATCCTTCGCGACTGGAGAGTTCCAGTCATTGAAAATCATCACTGGCGCAAAATGCATGGACCAACCTAGCCCATGGCGCATGACTTGAATGAAGTCGCCCAATAGAAGGATGTGAACCAGCACAACTGATGTCCCGCCTAGCCAAACTGCGCGGGGCCAGTGATCCTGTATTTTTTTAAGCCAGTTTATCAGAAGCTGAAAACCGTAGCAGGCGAAAATACCCAGACCAATCAGAAATTGGGCAAGGTGATAAGGATATGGCTTCTTGATTGCTGCTTCAAGCAAGGACGCGAGTGCTATTCCTATACCTAACCAGTATGGCGCCATCGCGCGCGGCGTCCGCATCTTTTGTGACAGCAGGGGTGCGAGCAGACCGAGCAGAACGACCGGCAGGCAGAACGCGAGAGCGGTTGACATGTCCGCAGCTTGGTGTGCAGCGAGTTCAAGTCTAGACTTGAAATCCAGATTGTTACTGGGGTCAAGGTTGAACTGGGTATAGCTCAGAAAACTTGTCGAAATCCCCGCAATCCCTCCTCTTAACAAGCCCACAATGAGGAAGCCGGCCAGACATCCCGCTAGGCCATAGAGGGCAAATAGAACAGCGCTGCGTAGCTTGTATTGATGGAAAACATGCAGCACGACAACACCGGCTATCGCGACAAAGGGTTCTCGCACAAGGACGGCTAGGGCAAGGCAGAGTGCGGCGGGCAGAAGTTTTTCACCGCGATGCCGCTCCAGCAGGTAGAGAGAGCAAAACAATAAGCAGGTGGCAGCAGGGATGGGATTACGTGCGCCGGCTTCTATAAATAGCGGATGATTGATTGCGGTAGCCAAGAGCAGCGCCGCCAAGCATGATGCCAGTTTTTGCCTGGATACGATGTGAAGATAGTTGAATATCACGATCGTGGTCAACCCCGCGATCGTGGCATCAATAATTCTAAAAGATATGTAGCCGTTGACTGGTAAGAAATATACCCAGCTGAACAAGAGCGAGTATATTTCAATGATGCCGAAATTTGGAATTATTGAATCTTCCGCGAATATTCCTTTGGTGTAGCCGAGGAATTGGAAATAAGAGGCTGCTGCATAATGGCCTTCGTCCGCAAACGGCGCTTGTCCAAGCAGGGCCGCGCGAATGCCAAATGTCCAAAGAAATAGCGTGATGACCGCAAGGGTGTGATTAGTCTTTGCAGTCGGGTGCATTTACTTCTCTCACATGAATTTGTGACGCTGGTCTTCCAGGCATGAATTGCGACGCCACCGCAGCTTGTGGTGGCATTTTTGACGCATTCACAGATGCGCAGCTAAGCCCAAAGCATGGCAACAACGCCTCATCGATCCGAGCAGCTTTCGCTCTTTAAATGGGCGCGGCTTTTGTGGTGCGAAGGATATTCGCAATAGGTGACAGTTGTGTTCAGGGCGAACCCCTTGATTGAGGGTGCGCGCAGTTTTCTGAGCTTGCCGAGCCCTATCACTTGACAGCGCCTCAATGGGTGCGCGTGGTGTTCGTTGGATACACTTTGGGTCGATGCACGGGCCCCACCGCCCCTCTACCGCCCCGCTATCGCTTCCCCCTATGCGCCCGTTCCCTCCCATCGGAGAGAATCCAGCACATTCGAACGGAGACGAGAACCCATGCTGCAGAAGACTTGGCTGAAGAACTACCCGGAAGGCGTGCCCGCCGAGATTCAC
>JADMJQ010000240.1 GCA_018780415.1 Roseateles sp.
GCTGACCGAGCATGGCGACAAGCTCGAAGCGGCCGAGAAGGAAGCGATCGAAACGGCCATCAAGGCCGCCGAGGAGTCGATCAAGGGCGAGGACAAGGCCGATATCGAAGCCAAGACCGAAGCCTTGATGACGGCCAGCCAGAAGCTGGGCGAGAAGGTCTACGCCGAATCGCAAGCAGCGCAAGCTGCGGCGGCGGGTGGAGCGGCGCCGGAAGGTGCGGCCGAGCAGCCGCAGGCTTCCGCGAAGCCGGCCGATGACAATGTCGTCGACGCCGAGTTCAAGGAAGTCAAAGACTCGAAGTGAAGTTCCTGACGCGCCAAACCCGTTGCGACAACGAGTTTGGCCGTCATCGCCGCCGCGTCGCAGCCCCGGGGTCTAGGCCCCCAAGCTCGTCGCGGCGCTGTTGTTTGATATGCACGGATCTGGTTCATGGCAAAGCGTGACTATTACGAAGCCCTCGGTGTCGCCAAAAACGCGACCGAGGACGAAATCAAGAAGGCCTACCGCAAGCTGGCCATGAAGTACCACCCCGACCGCAATCAAGGCGACGGTGCGAAAAAGGCCGAGGAGCAATTCAAGGAAGGCAAAGAAGCCTACGAGATGCTCTCCAACCCGCAAAAGCGCGCCGCCTATGACCAGCATGGCCATGCCGGCGTTGACCCGAATATGGGCGGACGCGGCGGCCCGGGCGCGGAAGGCTTTGGCGGTTTTGCCGAGGCCTTCGGCGATATCTTCGGCGACATCTTCAACGGCGGCGCGGCCGGCGGTGCGGGCCGGCGCGCCGGCGGTGGCCAACAGGTCTACCGCGGCAGCGATCTATCCTATGCAATGGAGATCACGCTGGAAGAAGCGGCGCGCGGCAAGGAATCGCAGATCCGCATCCCGAGCTGGGAGAGTTGCGAGGTCTGCAGCGGCAGCGGCGCCAAGCCCGGCACCAGCGCCAAGACCTGCGGCTCCTGCAATGGCGCCGGCACCGTCCATATGCGCCAGGGCTTCTTCTCGGTGCAGCAGACATGCCCACATTGCCACGGCACCGGCAAGATCATTCCCGACCCCTGCACCGCCTGCAATGGCCAGGGCAAGGTCAAGAAGAGCAAGACGCTGGAGGTCAAGATTCCGGCCGGCATCAACGAAGGCATGCGCATTCGCTCGGCCGGCAATGGTGAGCCCGGGGTCAACGGCGGCCCAGCCGGTGATCTCTATATCGAGATTCGTCTCAAGCAGCATGAAATCTTCGAGCGCGACGGCGATGACCTGCACTGCACGATGCCGGTCCCGCTGACCACCGCCACCTTGGGCGGCAGCATCGAAGTGCCGACGCTGGGCGGCAAGGCCGAGATCGACCTGCCCGAGGGCACCCAACATGGCAAGACTTTCCGCCTACGCGGCAAGGGCATCAAGGGCGTGCGCTCCAGCTATCCGGGTGATTTGTACTGCCACATCAGCGTGGAGACGCCGGTCAAGCTGACCGAGCATCAGCGCAAGCTGATGAAGGAGTTGGACAAGTCCTTCCGTGACGGCGGCGAGCGCCACTCGCCCAATACCAAGAGCTGGACCGATAGGGTCAAGGACCTGTTCAAGTAGGCCTCCTTGCCACCAGCAAAAGCACCCATCGCCCGCAACCGGCATGGGTGCTTTTTTTCGTGAAGGCTTGCACAAGTATGGCGCGCCTGCATTCAGGTTCTCCAAGTGCGGGCCGATAAGCTCGGTGTGAGAAGCCCTGACCCCATGCCTAAATCGAAGCCTATGATGCGGAGCATTGCGCAGAGGAGACATGCATGGCGATGATGGACAGCGAGATCCAAAATGCCAGCGCCCTGGTGATCGATAGCAACGCAACCTCGCGCAGCTTGATGGCTGCGCAGCTGCGGGATCTGGGCGTGGCGCAAGTGCGCCAAGCCACCCGCATCAACGATGCCCGCGTGATTCTTGAGCACAAAGCCTACGACATCGTGCTGTGTGACTATCACTTCGACGGCTCGGAAATGTCAGGCCAAGATCTGCTGGACGAGTTGCGCCGCGAGCACCTGCTGCCCTACTCGACCGTCTTCGTCATGGTCACCGGCGAAGCGTCCTATAGCAAGGTGGCCGAGGCCGCCGAGGCTGCGCTTGACGCCTACTTGGTCAAACCCTACACCATGGCCTCCTTGGCCGACCGCCTGGCCAATGCCCGTCATCGCAAACGGGTTCTGAAGGATATTTTTGAAGCCATTGAGCGCCAGGACTTTGAAGCCGCCGCCGGGCATTGCCTGAAGCGCTTCGAGGCTAGAGGGCAATTTTGGTTGTATGCGGCCCGCATCGGCGCCGAATTACTGTTGCGACTGAATCGCTATGACGATGCGCGCAAGCTCTATGACGCCATCATCGAAGCCAAGACAGTTCCCTGGGCGAGATTGGGTGTCGCGCGCACCGAGCTGGGCTCGGGCAATGTGGCAGCTGCACGCCGCACATTGGAGACCTTGATCGGCGACATTCCAGACCATGCCGACTCTCATGATGTGATGGGGCGGGTACAAATGGATTTGGGCGAAATCGAGGGCGCACTTGCGACCTATCGAACTGCGGCCAAGCTGACCCCGGGTTGCCTGCTGCGTGCGCAGCGCTGCGGCTGCCTTGCCTTCTACGCCGGGCAACGCGCCGAAGCCCTGAAGCAGCTCGAACAAACCATGGCGCAAGGGCTGCGCTCCAAACTATTCGACATGTTGAGTCTGGTCTTGATCGGCCTGATGCGCTTTGACAACCGGGACAGCAAAGGCCTCAAGTACGCCTACGACGCCATGACCAGCGAGTTGGAGCGCCACCCTAACTCCAAACGCCTACAGCGCTTTGACGTGCTCTTTCAATGCCTTCGATTCATGCTCGACAAGCGTGTTGCAGATGCCTTGGAGTTGGCGCGTGACTTGACCCGCCGGGCCAGCGAGCAAGAGGACTTTGACCTGGAGGCCGCGAGCCTGCTGCTGGCACTATGGGTACGCTTGGCCGCCATGATCGAGCTGGAAGAAATGACGCAACTGGTGGCACAGCTGGGCATGCGTTTTTGCACCGCTAAGGCGGCCACCGAAGTCCTCGTTGCCATGTGCGAGGGCAACCAGGCGGTGGCCGAAGAGCTGCGCAATAGCCACGCTCAGATTTTCAGCATCGCCGAGACCGCCATGCGTCATTCGATGCGAGGCTCGGCCCGGGCCGGCGTTGCGTTGCTGATCCAACAGGGCGAAACGACCCGCAACGCCAAGCTGATCGATATGGCCAGCCTGGTGCTCAAACGGCATGCGGAAAAAATCGATGATGCCGAACAGCTGGCCGAGCAGATTCAGCAACTGCATACAAAATTCGTCTTGCCCTTAGGGGGCACCGCCAACCGCAAGCGGGCGGCAGGCGGCATGGCATTGCGAACCTGAAGCGCCCTCGGCTCGGCGCAGGACGCAGCGACAGTCAATACTCGTCGCCGCCCACCCCCACATAGCCGGGCGCCAGGTTCTCAAACTTGGTGTGCATGCGCTGGAAGAACAGCTTGACCGTGCCGACCGGGCCGTTACGCTGCTTGGCGATGATGATTTCGGCAATGCCCGGCTCCTTCGACTCTTCCTTCATGTAGTAGTCATCGCGGTAGATGAACATGATGATGTCGGCGTCCTGCTCGATCGCACCGGACTCGCGCAAGTCACTCATCATCGGGCGCTTGTCGGGCCGCTGCTCGACGCTTCGGTTCAGCTGCGACAGCGCAATCACCGGGCATTGCAGCTCCTTGGCCAAGGCCTTCAAGCCGCGCGAAATCTCACCGATGACGGTGGCGCGGTTTTCCTCGTTACCGCCGTTGCCGCTCATCAGCTGCAGGTAATCAACAATGATGAGCCCGAGCTTGCCGCAGATGCGGGCCTGGCGGCGCGCACGGGCGCGCACCTCGGACGGGCTCAGACCCGGGCTCTCATCGATGAAGATGCTGGCCTTGCCGAGCTTGTCGACCGCCTCGGACAAACGCCCCCATTCGTCGTCGGCCAGGCGGCCGGTACGCAGATGGCCTTGATCGATGCGGCCGATCGAGCCGACCATACGCATGGCGAGCTGCGCGGCGCCCATTTCCATCGAATAGATGACGACCGGCAAGCCCTCGTTGATGGCCACGTTCTCGCCGATATTGATCGCAAACGCGGTCTTGCCCATCGACGGACGCGCGGCAAGAATGATCAAATCTCCGGGCTGGAAGCCAGCCGTCATACGGTCAAGATCAAAAAAGCCGGTGCGCACGCCGGTGACGTCTTCGGCGCCGTTTTCGGCCAGCTCGTTGACCCGGTCGATCAGGGCCACGACCAGATTGTCCATGCTCTGGAAGCCCTGGCGGCTGCGCGAGCCCTCTTCGCCGATGCGGAAGATCTTGCCCTCGGCCTCGTCCAGAATCTGCGTTACCGCGCGGCCTTGCGGCGCCAGCGCGGCAGTGGCGATCTCGTCGCTGGCGCTGACCAATTTGCGCAGAATGCCGCGCTCGCGCACGATCTCGGCATAACGACGGATATTGGCGGCACTCGGCACGCTCTGCGCCAGTGCATTCAGATAGGCCAGGCCACCGCATTCCTCAGCCTTGCCATGCGAGGTCAGCTCCTCAAACACCGTCACCACATCGGCCGGTTTACCGCCATTGATCAGCTTGCCGATGCCGACAAAGATCTGCTTGTGCTCGAAGCGGTAAAAGTCCGATTCGGTCAGCAGGTCGCCGGCGCGGTCCCAGGCCGAGTTGTCGATCAGCAGGCCGCCCAGCACGCTTTGCTCCGCCTCGATCGAATGAGGCGGCGTGCGCAGGCGCGCCACTTCATCGTCGCGCCGGTCGGCGCCACCGGAATTGCCTGCCGAACCGGGCAGGGGTGTGGAGGAAAAGGTCGCGCTCATGGATGGACTCGTTTCAACTCAATACTGAGCAAGTGGCCCAACAGCCCTGCCCTGTGGACAAGCCTGTGGAAATACAGGGGATGACTGTGTATAAATCACCGCCAGAAAACGCAAAAAGCCGACGGCTGTAACAGCTGTCGGCTTTTCTCAACGGACCGTTCAAGGTCGGTCGTTCGGGGCCTTATTCGGCCTGGCGAACCACTTGAACGCTGACTTCCACCAATACATCGGTGTGCAGAGCGACGTTGACGGAGAACTCGCCGACCGCCTTCAATGCACCCAAAGGCATACGCACTTGGGTCTTGGTGATGGTGGCAAAACCCAGCTTGACCAGCGCTTCGGCCACGTCGGCATTGGTGACCGAGCCGAACAAACGGCCGTCCACGCCAGCCTTCTGGCTGATGCGCACGGTCTTGCCGGCCAGGCTCTCGCCCAGAGCCTGAGCGGTTGCCAGCTTTTCAGCGGCAACTTTCTCGAGCTCAGCGCGCTTGACTTCGAATTCCTTGATCGCTGCCTCGGTGGCACGACGTGCCTGGCGAGTTGGGATCAGGAAGTTGCGGGCGTAACCGTTCTTGACCGTGACGACATCGCCCAGGTTGCCGAGGTTGGCTACTTTTTCAAGCAGAATAATTTGCATGTTGTACTACTCCTCAGACCTTGTGCTGATCGCTGTACGGCAGCATGGCGAGGAAACGCGCACGCTTGATCGCAACAGTCAGCTGACGCTGGAAGAATGCGCGCGTGCCGGTCAGGCGAGCGGGCGTGATCTTGCCGTTTTCGCCGACGAAATCGCGCAGCGTGTCGATGTCCTTGTAATCGATCTGCTCAACACCGGTGACGGTGAAGCGGCAGAAACGCTTACGACGGAACAGCAAGGATTGGGTATTGCGCTTGGGCTTCTTGTCTTTCGAGAAGCGACCTTTACCGCGGGGAGGAGCCATTGTGTGACCTCATTTATTTCTATCCGGATTCGAACAATTTGGCGTCGTGACGGTTTCGAGTGCAGTGATGTGGAAAATCGTTCCACGACCATTGCGTTGGGCGCTGAGGAAGCCCGTAAATTGGGCCGTACCACCAAGTCCCAAGCTTTGCAGGCGCTTGGCCAGATCACCAATCACCACCGCTTTGATTTCCAGAGAAATCTTGCGCGGCCTGCCAGCTTCCAGGACCTGAGACTCATGCTTCAAGCAGCAGTCCAAGGCCATCAAACCGGCCGGTGTGTATCTGACCAAACCCAACTCCAGCAACTGCGCTTGCAAGCTCAAATGGTTCAACGAAGAACTCACCGAGTTACCTGCGGCTTGCTGGCCTGCAAACTCACTACCGTTTCAAACACCAAGCTAAAGCCAATTCAAAGAATTAGGCAGACGCGACTTGAGGAGCCTTGCGGGCTTCTTCGCGGTCCACAGACTTCATCATCACTGAAGGTGTGGTTTCGGCCTTGGACTTCAGCACAGTCATGTGGCGAAGCACGGCGTCATTGAAGCGAAAGCCGGTCTCGAGCTCAGTCAAGGTTTCCTTGCTGCACTCGATGTTGACGCACAGATAGTGGGCCTTGGCCAACTTCTGGATCAGGTAAGCCATTTGACGGCGGCCCCAATCTTCAACGCGGTGAACAACGCCGCCACCGGTGGTGATCAGGCCTTTGTAGCGCTCCAGCATGGCTGGGACTTGTTCGCTTTGATCCGGATGGATCAGCAGAACGATTTCATAGTGACGCATAAATACTCCTTGTGGATTCCAGCCGGCTTGTTCATTCGAACCTTTTCAAATGATCGCCTGCTGAGGAAGCCGAGCCACAGCGTCAGTCACGTGGTCACGGCAAGGTGGAACCCACTATTCTAGCGCAGGTTCGGATATCCGACAAGGCGGCCGCTTGGTCGCAGCGGTCGACAGTCGCCATCAGCCGCCATCAGCCGGCGACGGGCTGCGCATACGGTCGAGCATTGCGAGCTGCGCGGGGCTGGGCGCAGGCGTCAAGCAGCTGACCAGCACCAAGGCCGCGAACCCCGCAGGCACGCCAAACAAGCCGGCAGAGATGGGTTGAATCCCCCACCACAGCTGCGCCGGCCCCGGCACTCCCAAGGCCATGCGCAGGCCGGGCATGGCTTGCACCATGTAGTAACAAGTGACGCCCAGACCCGCCGCCATGCCGGCCACTGCACCCCAGCCATTGGCGCGCCGCCAAAAGATACCCATCACCAAGGCGGGGAAAAACGCCGCTCCCGCGACCGAGAAGGCCGCAGCCACCAAATACAAAATATCGGCCGGCTTGTGCGCGGCGACCGCCGCTGCCGCCAAGGCCGTGGCCAGCAGCAAGGCCTTGGACAGAGTTACCCGCCGCGTCATGCTCGCTTTTGGATTGAGCACGCGGTAAAAAACATCATGCGACAAGGCCGAAGAGATGGTCAGCAGCAGGCCGTCGGCGGTGGACAGCGCAGCCGCCAAGCCACCCGCTGCGACCATACCGGATACGACATAGGGCAGGCCCGCAAGCTCTGGCGACATCAACATGATGATGTCGCTGCTGATGCGCAACTCGCCCAGTTGCAAAATGCCGTCTCCGTTGACATCGCTGACCGAGAGCAAGCCGGCGTCAAGCCTGGCCCATTGACCTATCCAGGCCGGCAAATCGGCAATCGGCGTACCAACCAGGGCCGTGAAAACCTCGTACTTGACCATCACCGCCAGCGCCGGCGCGCTCAGATAGAGCATGGCAATGAAGAACAGCGACCAAGCGACCGACTCCCGCGCCTCCCTGACCGAGGGCGTGGTGTAGTAGCGCGTCAACAGATGCGGCAGGCCCGCCGTACCCACCATCAAACAAAAAACCAGCGCCATGAAGTTGCGCCTCGACTCATCAAAGGCTTGCCGCTCAGCTGGCGGACCAGTCGGGTTGCCGCTGAACTGCTGGGCGTGCGGCGGCATGCCTGCCAAGGCTTGGCCGCGCGCTTCATTGAAAGCCTGCGCGCGCTGCCATTGGTCCTGCGCCTCTTTGGGCGTACGCGGCAAGGCCGCCTGGCTCTTCTCGGCGGCCTGCACCAAGGCCAGCGGCGTATCGATCTGCCGCTTCAAGTCCGCCACGCGCTGAGCCGCTTCGGCTCGTTCCAGCGCCAGCGTTTGAGGCACGTTTTGCAACTTCTGCTCGAAGTCTGCAGCGCGCTGCTGAAACACCGCACGCACCTGCAATTCGGCCGGGTCGGTCAGCAATTGCTGCTCTCGCTCGCTCAACTTCGCCAACTGATGGCCATAGACCGCGTGCGGCACGGGTGATCCGGTTTGCTTCACGCTCAACCAGATCACCGGCACCAGGTAGGCAATCACCAGCACGATGTACTGCGCCACCTGTGTCCAAGTGACCGCCCGCATGCCCCCTAAGAACGAGCACACCAGCACGCCGCCGAGCCCAACGAAGACGCCCACCTCAAATGTCAGGCCCGTCAGGCGAGCGGTGATTAGCCCGACGCCGTAGATCTGCGCCACCACATAGATGAACGACACCAGGATGGCCGCGGCCGCACCGATCAGCCGCCGCGAACTTGCCGTCCGGGCTGATGGCCAGGCCCTCGAAGCCACGGTTGGTGCGT
>JADMJQ010000294.1:0-3045 GCA_018780415.1 Roseateles sp.
GCAGGCGCCGCGTCTGCGGCTCCACGCCGTTGCCGGCGTCGATCACCATCAGCGCCGCGTCCACGGCGGTCAGCACGCGGTAGGTGTCTTCGCTGAAGTCCTGGTGGCCCGGCGTGTCGAGCAGGTTGATGACGCAGTCGCGGTATTCCATCTGCATCACGCTGGACGCGACCGAGATGCCGCGCTGCTTCTCGATCTCCATCCAGTCCGAGGTCGCATGGCGGCTGGCCTTGCGCGCCTTCACCGAGCCGGCGATCTGGATCGCGCCCGAGAACAGCAAGAGCTTTTCGGTCAGCGTGGTCTTGCCGGCATCCGGGTGGGAAATGATCGCAAAGGTGCGGCGGCGTTTGACTTCGGATTGAATTTGGCTGGGCAGATCGGCTGACATGGTGGCGGCGCTCGGCGCTCAGCTTGGCAGCCGCACGCTTGGGTCGAGAAATTGGGAGGTCGCCGATTATCGCAGTGGCCGGGCTGGGCACGGCTTTGCTATCCTGCGCGAAAAATTCTCAGACACGCAGGGAGAGCGGCCATGTCAAATTTCGAAGTCAAGGGCCCCCCAGCCGCCTATATCCTGGCGGCGGCCGGCAGTCGCCATGGCCATGCTGTGGCTGTGTGGCGCGACCGGCGCCCTGGCCCAAGCGGCACCCAATGCCGAGGCAAGCGGGGCGCTGGCGCCGATACCGGTCGAGCGCTTCTTCCAGCGCCCGGCGGTGCTGGAGGCCAAGCTCTCGCCTTCGGGCAAGCTGCTCGCCTTGACGACGTCCAAGGGCGGCAACCGTGTGGGCCTGGTCGTGGTGGACCTGGCCGAGGGCGGCAAGGCGACGCGTGCGGCGGGCTTCTCGGATGCCGATATCGTGCAATTTGACTGGGTCGGCGACAAGCGCCTGGTCTTCAGCGTCACCGATCTGGAGGCCGGCAGCGGCGAAGACAGGCGTTATGCGCCGGGTTTGTATGCCGCCGACCCCGACGGCGGCAACTTGCGCCAACTGGTTCATCGCCAAGGCAAGCCGTTTTTCAGCAACGGCAATTCCCGTGATCGCGCGCTGGAATGGAATCACACGCTGCTGCATGTGCCGCTGCAGCAGGACGGTGTCACGCCCGAGGAAGTGGTGATCGGCAAGATGACTCTCGGCAGGGAGATCATCGATTCGGTGGTGCCGATGTGGCTGAACGTTCGCACCGGCCGCATCCGCACTATCGAGCTGAACCCACCCGCCCACACCACCGGTTGGATGTTCGACAGCAAGGGTGAGGCCAGGCTCGCAGGGACCCTGCACGATGGCCGCTTGGCCATGCATTGGCGCGGCCCGGGCCAGACCCAGTGGCACCAGTTGGCCGAGAGCGCCGTGCTCAGCCCGCCTTTCACGCCGTCGGCCGTCGATGACGCCGGCAATCTGTATGTGACCTTCAGCGACGGACCGGACGGCTTCAAGGTGCTGAGCCGCTTTGATTTCGACAAGGGCGCGCCGCTGACGCCGCCGCAGGTCAGCACCCCCGGCTTTGACTTCAGCGGCGGCTTGGTGCTGGACCGCGCCGGTTCGCGCGCCTTGGGTGTGCGGGTCGATACCGACGGCGAGCAAACGGTCTGGTTCGATGCCGGCATGAAGGCCATGCAGGCCTTGGCCGATGAGCGCTTGCCCGGCCGTGTCAACCGGCTCAGTTGCCGGCGTTGCGGTGCCGAGGACATGGTGGTCTTGGTGCGCTCCTATTCCGACCGTGACCCCGGCCGCCTGTTTTTGTATGAGGCAGCGGCCAAGCGTTGGCAGGCTATCAGCAGCGTGATGGACAACATCGAGCCCAAGCGCATGGCCACGCTGGACCTGCATCGCATCAAGGCCCGCGATGGCCGCGACCTGCCGGTCTGGCTGACCCAGCCGGCCGGCAGTCAAGCCGGCCGGCCCTTGCCGGCCGTGGTGCTGGTGCACGGCGGGCCTTGGGTACGCGGCGGCCATTGGCAATGGCAGGCGATGGAGCAGTTTTTAGCCTCGCGGGGCTATCTGGTCATCAGCCCGGAGTTCCGCGGCAGCACCGGCTATGGCAGCGCGCATTACAAGGCCGGCTGGAAGCAATGGGGTCAGGCCATGCAAGACGATGTGGCCGACGCCCTGCTATGGGCGCAAAAGCAAGGCCTGGCCAGCGATAAGGCCTGCATCGCCGGCGCCAGCTATGGCGGCTACGCGACGCTGATGGGCCTGGTGCGCCAGCCGGAGCTGTACCGCTGCGGCGTGGCCTGGGTGGCGTTGACCGACCCCTTCTTGCTGCTGGAGGGCTCTTGGTGGGTCGACGACGATTCCAACAGCGTGACGCGCAAGCATATGTTGCCGCAGCTGGTCGGCGATGCCGACAAGGACGCCGCCATGCTGACCGCCAACTCGCCGTTGGCGCAGGCCAAGCAGATCAAGGCGCCGCTGCTGCTGGCTTTCGGCGATGCGGATCGCCGGGTGCCGCTGGCTCATGGCGAGCGCCTGCGCGACGCCTTGCGCGACGCGGGGCGCCCGCCCGAGTGGGTGGTCTATGCCAACGAGGCGCATGGCTGGCGTCAAACCAGCAACCAAATTGACTTTGCGCGGCGGGTGGAGAAGTTTTTGGGCCAGCATCTGCTGAAGGCTGAGTCGCCTTGAAAGCCGCACACACCTCTGCGCAGCAGAACCTGAACATCGGGCCGCTGGACCCGGACAGCGCGGCCGCGCAGGCGCTGCTGGCGGCCTCGGACCGATTGATGGCTGAGCTATACCCAGCGCTCAACTGCAGCCATCTGGAGAGTGCCGCCGCACTGAGGCAAGCCAGTACCTTGTTCCTCGGCGTTTGGGTCGGGTCCGAGCTGGCCGGCTGCGGCGCGGTCAAGCGAAGGGCGGCCGACAGTGACGGGCTTGCTTACGGTGAAATCAAGCGGCTTTTTGTATACCCCGCGTGGCGCGGGCGAGGCTTGTCCAGGCTGATCATGCAGGCCTTGGAGCAAGCCTTGGGCGAGCAAGGCATCCAGCTTGCCCGCCTCGAAACCGGCATCCGGCAGGCCGCCGCCCTCGCGCTCTACCGCGCGACCGG
>JADMJQ010000294.1:3055-8293 GCA_018780415.1 Roseateles sp.
AGCCCGAGGCGCTGGCGCTGTATGCCAGCCTGGGCTACCAGCGGCGCGGGCCGGTTGGCGGCGGTGTGGTGGATGAGACCGGGGTGTTCATGGAGAAGACGCTGCGCTGATGGCCTCAGGCACCTGAGCAGCGCCGGTCGTCTTCAGTCCTCCAACAGACTCCTGAGCATCCAGGCCGTCTCTTGGCTGCGCCGACAGCCGACTGGTGCTGCGCACCTGTCCTATCTCCTGTGGAGACAGGACCTGGCTGCTTTTTCAGTCCTCTAAAAGACTCCTGAGCATCCAGGCCGTCTGCTCATGCACGGTCAGGCGTTGGGTGAGCAGGTCGGCGGTTGGCTCATCGGCGGCTTCGCCGACGACGGCGTACAGCGCGCGAGCGGTGCGCGCCACGCCTTCATGGCCTTCAACCAAGATACGCACCATCTCCAGCGCCTTCGGCGGCTTGGCCGGCGCGTCCGGCAGCGAGCTCAGCGCCGCGAACTGAGCATAGGAGCCGGGTGCCACATGGCCCAGCGAGCGGATGCGCTCGGCGATCGGGTCGACCGCATTCCAAAGCTCGGTGTACTGAACCATGAACATCTGGTGCAGGGTGTTGAACATCGGCCCCGTCACATTCCAATGGAAATTGTGTGTGGTCAGGTAGAGGGTGTAGGAATCGGCCAGCAGCTTGGACAGGCCCAGCGCGATGGCTTCACGGTCTTTGGCGCTGATACCAATATTGATGGCATCGGGTTTTGCAGCGGATTTCTTGGCCATGCGTAGCTCCTGTTGATGAGGTTTCCAAATGATTTCGGCAGCGGCCACTATAGGACAGCCGGCCGCCCGCCCCTTGCAGACCTGCCGGCTCCATTGCATGGGTCTGCTTGTCCTACAGCGATTCGGCCGGCGGGATGATGTCGGCGCCGAGACCGTGGTCGTATAAGAGTTTGTGGCTCGACCGAGCTTCGCCGTCGTTTGATCGACAAGCTACCAAGGACATCATCATGAACAACGCTTCCACCAAGCTGCCTTCTTCTTCCCCTCCAAAAGCCGCCGCAGCCGACGGCGACCTGGCCGATCAAGCTCGTCCCGGCCACGGCGTGCCGTCGCAAGACACCAACCCCGCAGCGCAGATTGCACTGGAACCCGAGGAGGCCCAGCGCGAGGCCAACTCGGTGCTGGCCGGCGGCGGCGCGGTGGGCGGTGTGGCCATAGGCACGGCCATTGGCGTCGTGGTGGGTGGCCCGGTAGGCGCGGTGGTCGGTAGCGCCGTGGGTGCCGTCGTCGGCGCATTGGGGGGTGCCGCCGCTGGGGCTGTGATGAAGACGGGAGATTCCGGCCGCGTTGAGCCGGTGCCTGAGGGTGGCCCTCCGGCTTCCAAAGTCCGGCCCGCTATCGCTGGTGGCGTGAAGCCTTGAATGTCTGTCTCGGGCGGCTGTCGAGTTGGAGATGAGGCAGTGCCCGGTTTGCCGCACCCAGCTCCCGGCACATCGAATCTTGCCAAGCGGCCTGAAGGTTCAAGGATTCAGGGCGCAAACGCTTCAAATGGCCCCTTATGCGCTTGTCAGCGCCGCGCCAGCCAGACGCCGAACACCGCCAAGCCCATGCCCGCCAGCGCCAGGCCGGTCAGCGTTTCACCGAACAGGGCCCAAGCGAACAGCGCCGTGGTCGGCGGCACCATATAGAAGAGGCTGGCCACATTGACGGCGCTGCCGCGCCGGATCAGCAGATTCAGCAAGCTCACCGCACCCAGCGACAAAACGAGCACCAGCCAGCCGAGCGCAAACGCGAAATTGGCAGTCCAGCGCATCTGCAGGGTTTCGCTCAGGCTGGCAGCGAGCCAGGTCAGCGCCAAGCAGGGCAGGAATTGAACCACCGAGCCGCTGCGCAAATCAAAGGCCGGGCAAAAGCGCTTTTGGTAGAGCGTGCCGGCCGTGATGGCCAGCAAGGCCAGCAGCGCCGGTGCCAACTGACCGAGCAGCAGTGCAGTGCTGGCATTGGCGCTAAGTTTGTGGGCCACCACCAGGCCGACGCCGGCAAAGCCAAAGGCCAAACCCAGCCATTGGCCTGGCCTGACCCGCTCGCCCAAGAAGGCGCCGGCGCCCAGCGCCGTCAACACCGGTTGCAGACCCACCACCAGCGCTGTCACGCCTGCCGGCAAGCCATCAGCGATGGCGCTGAACACGCCTCCCAGATACAGGCCATGCACCAGCAGGCCGGAGATGCCGATATGCAGATAGTCTTTGGGGCGACTCGGCCAAGGCGCTTTGCTGAGCCAGGCAATCGATCCCATCAGGCCCAGCACGATGGCGTAGCGCAGGCTCAAAAAGGTCAAAGGCTCGGCATCCGGCAAGCCGAATTTGGCGCCGATGAAGCCGGTGCTCCAGAGGGCGACAAAAAGCAGCGGATAGAGCTGCGGAAAAAGCTGCTGGAGTACGGAGTCTTTAGGTAGCGAGTTACTCGAAGGCATGCGGTGCAGTATCGCCCGAGCGGTGGCCGCCCGCGTCCGCGGCCCGGGCGATAGCCGGGTTTGCGCCCCAACTTGGAACCCGGGGCGATTCACTCCACCATCAGCGGAATGTGCCTGCTCGGCTCAGGCCGAGCAGTCATCCTCGGTGCCCTCTCGGGCACTGCGGACCATCGCTGCGCGATGTCCTGTGACAGCCACTGGCTGTCACAGAGCGAACCACTTCGGTGGTTCTCATCCGCCTATCAAACCCCCAAACGAAAATGGCTCCCACGAGGGGAGCCATTTCGTTTGGTGGCTGGGGCGGAATCTCAAGATCTTCCGCAGACCGCATTAGCGCTCATTTTTCCAATTCGTCTTTTCGCTCCGGGAACACTTTGGGTACACCAAACTGGACAGCAAAATCGGACCGATTTCAGGATTCGAACCACTGACAATCCGACTTCAAAATCATTATCACATGTGTCGGTCAACGATGGTTTCTCCATCATTTTCATCGCACCCTGCGACAGAGCCGAAAGCTCTTTTCTCGGTCGGCTGACACAAGTAATCCGTAGGCATTGGTCGTTAGTTACATTTCAACCGAGCAATGAAATCCAGGACTTGGATCGCCGCGAGGTGGCTTTGCCTGTACGGAAATTGTACGGATAAGGCCTCCCAGGATTGGCCGCAAACCGGGCCTCAATGTCGACCAGATCAACTACGGAAAAGTACTCACTGGGACACTGCTCCGCATTAATGCTAACCAATAATCCACATGGCATTCAACCAAGCGACCACCTGACCTGAAGCAAGCACTTGCGACTGATCCAGCAAGCGGTCATTGAGCGCCTTGCTCTCTTCCCCGAACTGGTGGAACAGGTCGGACCCGGCCCGTCCCGCGAATCGAGATTCGCATGTACTGTGTTGGTATCCGGCGAGCCACCCGCAGATTCGTCAGATGGCTTCTGACCAATTGGGCTGCGCTGCAAATTGCCAGACGGGTTCAGGCGTATAGCTGGACTTGGTTGTTATCCCGGCTGAGTAGCTGCATCAGCTTGGCGTGTATGAAGAGCTTATCTTTGCCGAACGGCATTTCGCGCAACACGCCCAGATCGGCCAAGTCGTGCAGATGCCGCAATGCATCTTGGCGCTGGGCGATGGCCTACCCGGAGCTCCAATGGAAGAATTCTTGGCGATATCGAGACCGCAGCAGCATCGAAGTCAGCGCAGCGCCTCGCCTCGCCTCCGAGTCGCTGGAACCGCAGCTTGCATTGCACCATCCATCCTGAGGTGAGTTGCCTTGCAACCGGTAGAGGTATCGGAAATTACATCGGCAAAAATATCGGCAATTTATTCGGCACAGGCATGTCATTCTCTTCGCCTATGTTGTTGATCTATAAAACTTTCTTCGCTAATCTTGCCTCGAAACGTTATCGGCAAAAATAAGCTATATACATCTTGGTATCATCTAGCGAAATGGTCACCTCTCCAACCACGCTCGTCGCCTATGACGATCCTCAGCACTTCTCGCCCTTGCTGTTCAGCCAGACAGTCGAGACGCTGGCAAAAGTCGACGAACTAGTTGGTCGGACCCGGGGGGTCGTCATCGCGGCGCATCAGCTGCAGGGTGCCACCCATGTGGCTACTCGTGATTTGCTGCGTGAGCTTGTGCGCAGCATGAACTCCTACTATTCAAACCGTATCGAGGGGCAAGGGACTCATCCGCTCAATATCGACCGGGCTTTGAAGGCGGATTTCTCCGCTCAGCCGGGCGTCGCGCAGCGGCAGCGAATTGCGCTGGCCCACATTGATGCGGAGCGAGCGCTCGAGCAAGACCTTAAAGGCCTTGTAGCTTCGGAGGAAGTTACGCTCACGAGCGACTTTTTGGCCAAGGCACACCGAGCTCTTTACAGTCGCCTTTCCGAGGGTGACCGCACTACCGAGGACGGCCACGTGGTCACGCCTGGGGAATGGCGCACAGATGACGTCGCGGTCGCGAGGCACCAACCTCCCACGGCAGCAAGCGTGCCGGCCTTTCTCGCGAAGATGAACCAAGTCTATGGTCGCAAGGCCGGCCTGGATCAGGTGCTGCTTCGAATAGCCTGCGCGCACCACAGAACTGCCTGGGTTCATCCATTCAGGGATGGCAACGGACGCGCGGTACGGCTTCAGACCCATGGAGCGCTCTATTCGCTCACCGATGGACTTTGGTCCGTCAACCGCGGGCTTGCTCGACAGCGGGACGAATACTACACACGGCTGTCCAATGCCGACATGGGGCGCATGGGGGACCGCGACGGCCGAGGCAACTTGAGCGAACGCATGCTGCTGGAGTGGTGCGAGTTCTTCATCCGCGTGTGCGAAGACCAAGTCAGCTTTATGACGAAGATGCTCGACTTGCCATCTTTCAAAGCTCGGCTGCAAACCCTCATGCTCGTGCGCAACGGAACCTTCGGCATCTCAGAATACCGCCCTGAGTTGACTGCGCCGCTGCACTACATCTTCGCTGCAGGTCCGATTCAGCGGGGTGAGTTTGTGCAAATGACCGGCATGGGCGAGCGCACTGCTCGTACAAGCGTCTCACGCCTTTTAAAGGACGGATTGCTGATCAGCCCAACGCCGAAGGGTGAGGTTGGCCTTGGGCTCCCGCTCGACATGCTGAGCTTGTTGATGCCCAACTTGTACCCGGAAGCTTCAACGCTCAATCCAGATCCTCCCTAAGTGAACATGTTCTCATTCAGAAAAAACGTCGACATATGGCGAGTTCATGTCGATTCCGACGACATGAGTTCAAAAACGTGTCGTCAAAT
>JADMJQ010000049.1 GCA_018780415.1 Roseateles sp.
TCGCATAGCTCATCTCGACATGCGAGTTGACGCCCTGCTCGCGCAGGATGGCCATTTTGGGCTTGGCACCGACGTTGATGAAAAAGGGTGCGGCCACATCGTCCAGCGGATCGAAGCTCAGATGCACATGGCGGCCGGGGTCGCCGGCCAGGCCGGTTTGCGCATGTTCGCTTTCAGCGCAGGCCGGGTTGTCGCGCAGCTGAATGATGCGCCAGGAGACCTGATCCCATTCCTTATGCAAAGTCTCCAGCGGTGCGCTGAAAACCTTTTTAGCATCGCGCCAGACTTCCATATGGCCATTGGTATTGGGCTTGCCGATCACATGGCTGAGCTTGGCCAGGCCATGCTTGCGCAAGACCTGCAGCGCCGCGTCGCGGTCCATGGTGCGCACCTGCAAGACGACGCCCAACTCCTCGTTGAACAGGGCCTTGAGCGTCAATTCCTCGCGGCGAGCACCGACCTGCCCAGCCCAGTTCTTGGCGTCGCCGGTGTCGGCGCGGCTGTCGCTGACGCCGTCGCCCTCGGTGATCAGCATGTCGACATTCAGGCTGACGCCGACATGGCCGGCGAATGCCATCTCGCAGGCCGTCGCCCACAGGCCGCCGTCGCCGCGGTCGTGATAGGCCAGCAAGGTGCCGGCTGCGCGCAGCTCGTTGACGGCATTGACCAAACTCTTCAGCTGCGCGGCGTCATCCAGATCGGGCACAGGCCCGCCGAACTGATTCAAGGCCTGGGCCAGGATGGAGCCGCCCATGCGGTGTTGGCCGCATCCGAGGTCGACCAGGATCAGGCTGCTGTCACCCTGGTCCACCCGCAGCTGCGGCGTCAGCGTGCCGCGCACATCTTGGATGGTCGCGAAGGACGAAATGATCAGCGACACCGGCGCTGTGACCTGCTGAACCGCTCCGTTAGCATCGGTCCAGCGCGTGCGCATCGACAGCGAATCCTTGCCGACCGGGATCGAGATGCCCAGCTCCGGGCACAGTTCCATGCCGACCGCCTTGACGGTGTCGAACAGCGCCGCGTCTTCGCCCGGCTCGCCGCAGGCCGCCATCCAGTTGGCCGACAGCTTGACGCGCGGCAACTCGATCGGTGCGGCCAGCAGATTGGTGATGCTCTCGGCCACCGCCATGCGGCCCGACGCGGCGGCATTGACGGCCGCCAGCGGCGTGCGCTCGCCCATCGCAAAGGCCTCGCCGGCAAAGCCCTTGAAATCGGCCAAGGTGACCGCGCAGTCCGCCACCGGCACCTGCCAGGGGCCGACCATCTGGTCGCGCGAGTTGAGGCCGCCGACCGTGCGGTCGCCGATGGTGATCAAAAAGCGCTTGGACGCGACGGTCGGGTGACGCAGCACATCCAGCGCCACGGTGGCCAGATCGACGCCGGTCAGGGCCAGCACGCCGCCGCTGCGCTCAACACGTGTGACATCGCGGTGCACCTTGGGCGGCTTACCCAACAGTACTTCCATCGGCATGTCGATAGCGCGCTCACCCTCAGGCCCATCTTCCAGGATCAGCTCACGCGCTTCGGTCGTCACACCGACCACGGCAAACGGGCAGCGCTCGCGCTCGCACATGCTGGCGAACAAGGGCAGGCTGTCCGGTGCGATCGCCAGCACATAGCGCTCCTGGCTCTCGTTGCACCAGATTTCCTTGGGCGCCAGGCCGGACTCCTCCAGCGGCACCTTGCGCAAGTCAAAACGCGCACCGCGGCCGGCGTCGTTGACCAGCTCCGGGAAGGCATTCGAGATGCCGCCGGCACCGACGTCGTGGATCGCCAGAATCGGATTGCGTTCGGCCAGACCCCAACAATGGTTGATGACCTCTTGCACACGCCGCTCGATCTCGGGGTTACCGCGCTGCACCGAGTCGAAGTCCAGATCAGCCGTGTTGGTGCCGGCCGCCATCGAGCTGGCCGCGCTGCCGCCCATGCCGATGCGCATGCCGGGGCCGCCGAGCTGGATCAACAGCGAGCCGGCCGGGAATTCAATCTTGTGGGTCTGATCGCTGCGGATCGCGCCCAGGCCGCCGGCGATCATGATGGGCTTGTGATAGCCGCGTTGCACGCCGTCTACCTCTTGCTCATAGACGCGGAAATAGCCGGCCAGCGCAGGCCGGCCGAACTCATTGTTGAAGGCGGCGCCGCCGAGCGGGCCCTCGATCATGATCTGCAAGGCGCTGGCGATATGCGAGGGCTTGCCGACATCGGCTTGCTCCCAGGGCTCGTTCAGGCCCGGTAGGCGCAGATTGGAGACCGAGAAGCCGGTCAAGCCGGCCTTGGGCTTGGCGCCACGGCCGGTCGCACCTTCGTCGCGGATCTCGCCGCCGGCGCCGGTCGAGGCACCCGGGAACGGGGAGATGGCGGTCGGGTGGTTGTGCGTCTCGACCTTCATCAAGACATGGGCGGTTTCTTCGCGGGCTTGGTACTGCGGCGCACGCACATCGCCGGCCGGCATCCAACGCTCGATCGCATGGCCTTCCATGATGGACGAGTTGTCCGAGTAGGCGACGATGGTGTGCTGGGGGCTGAGCTTTTCGGTATTGCGGATCATGCCGAACAGGCTCAGCGGCTGATCCACGCCGTCGACGGTGAACTTGGCGTTGAAAATCTTGTGGCGGCAATGCTCGGAATTGGCCTGCGCGAACATCATCAGCTCGACATCACTGGGGTTGCGGCCCAGCTGCTTGAAGGCTGCTTCCAGATAGTCAATCTCGTCCACCGACAGCGCCAAACCAAAGGTGGTGTTGGCCGACTCCAGCGCCGCCCTACCCTGGCCCAGCACATCCACATGTTCCAGCGGCTGCGCCTCGCGCTCGTCGAACAAATGGGCCGCGTCTTCGCGGGCCAAGAGCACGCTCTCGGTCATACGGTCATGCAGCAGGTCGGCGCAGGCCTGCAGCTCAGGCGCAGTCAGCGTCTTCACGCCGCCCAGCAGGCCCGACTTCAGCGTGATGCGGAACTCGGTCACCCGCTCGACCCGGTGCAGTTGCAGGCCGCAGTTGTGGGCGATGTCGGTGGCCTTGGATGCCCAGGGGCTGACGGTGCCCAAGCGCGGCGCCACCAGCACCAATTGGCCCTCAGGACTGCCGACACCAGCGCCGACATAGGCATCGCCGTAGTTCAGCAGTGCGGCCAGCTTGGCTTGATCGTCGCTACCGAGCGCTGCATCGCACCAGACCCAATGCACATGGCGGGCGTGGACCGCGTTGATGCGCTCATTGACCGTTTGAAGTTGCGCCAGCAAGGCCTGGGCACGGAATGCAGAGAGAGCGTTGCCGCCTTCGAAAGAGAGCAATTGCTTGGAGGTCGCCATGGTGTCCCGCGTGGAAGGCACGGCCAAAGCCGTGCGAGTGCCGTGAAAGTGCGGGATTCTACCGAGAGACGGGACGCCGGCCGCAGCTGTCCACCATTGACTTCAAAGGCCGGCCTTCATCTGCCCGACGATATGCTCGACCCGGTCCAGCAAGCCGGCCTGATCGATGGTGGTCAAGACCCGATCCTCAAGCACCCGGCGACCACCGACCCAGACGTCGGACACATGCTCGCGCCCGGCCACATAGACCAGTTGCGCCTCGGGGTTGTAGACCGGCCTACATTCCAGCGCGTCCAGCGACACCGCCACCACATCGGCCAGCTTGCCGACTTCGAGCGAGCCCAGATCGGCGGCGCGGCCCATCGCCTTGGCTGCGCGAATGGTGGCCATTTCAAGCGCGGTGCGGGCCGAGACAGTGGTCGAGTTGCAGGTCGAACCCTTGGCCAGCAAGGCGGCGGCGCGGATTTCGCCGAACATATCCTGGCGGTTGTTCGACGCCGCGCCGTCGGTGCCCAGGATCACATTGACGCCGGCCGCCTCCAAAGCGGTGACCGGGCAGACGCCCGAGGCCAGCTTCATATTCGAGTTCGGGTTGTGGACCAGATGAACCTTTTGCGCCGCCAGCATCGCGATCTCGGCCTCGTTCAAATGGACCATGTGGACGGCCATCATCTTCTCGTTCAACAGCCCCAGCTTGTTCAGGCGCTCCAGTGGCCGCATGCCAAATTGCTGCACGCTGGATTCAACCTCGAACTGGGTTTCGTGAATATGGCAATGCATCTGCATGCCGTATTTCTCAGACAGCTCGCGCAGCGCGACAAAGGTCTCATCCGACACCGTGTAGGGCGCGTGCGGGGCCGAGGTCCAGTCCAGCGAAGCTTCGCCTTTGAACTGCTCGTAGGCGGCCAGACCGTTGGCGATGTACTCGGCCGCATTGGCCGCATAGCCGGTCGGGAAGTCGATCACATTGATGGACACACCGGCACGGATGCCGCTGTCCAGCGCCGCCCGCGCCATCGCGGCGGGGAAGAAGTACATATCGTTCAGGTAGGTGACGCCGCCGCGCAAGGCCTCGGCGGCCGATAGCATCGAGCCCTGGTAGGTCCAGTCGTCGCTGACCCATTTTTTCTCCAGCGGCCAGATGTGGTTTTGCAACCAGTCCATCAAGGGCACGTCGTCGGCGACGCCGCGCAGCAAGGACATCGCCGAATGGGTGTGGCCGTTGATCAGTCCGGGGATCAGCACATGCTGACCGAGGTCAACCCGCTCGGCGTCGGGGTACTGCTCCTCGGCTTCAGCCCAAGGCAGGATGGCGGCAATGCACTCACCGCTGATCACCAGGGCATGGTCGTTCAACACACCGCTGCCGGGCGCCATGCTCAGCAGCCAGCGGGCTTTCAAAATGGTGGTCTTCATCGCATTCTCCAAAACGTTTGTCGTGACTGTATCGTCAAGAAGCGTCGAAAGCCTGATCGAAAATTGCCAGCACGCGTTCGGCCTTGACCGCGATGCAGACCTGCTGTGCAGGGCAGCCGCTCCAGGGGGTTACAGCGCCGCTGGGCTTGCGGAAGTCCTGGATCGTCTGACCGCGCGCAATACCTTCGGTCACCACCCGCACCGGCCCCGCTCGCAGCGTGAAGGCTTCCGGCTCGATCGCATAGACGATGGCGCTGGCGTCATGGGCGTAGACGCCGTTGATGCCGTCGACGGATTGATAAAAGTCCTGGTAGTGGCGGGTCGCTCGCCAGAGGAAGTCTCCCACCCTGCCACCGCGTCCTTGCAGACTGGACAGATAAGCCTCGGTCATCACCGTCTCATGAGTGACGTCCAGACCGACGATCACCACCGGCCAATCGGCACTGAAGACCAGGTCCGCCGCCTCGGGGTCGTTGATGATATTGGCCTCGGCCACCGGCGTCACATTGCCGCAGCGCGCCTGTGTGCCGAAGGCGCCGCCCATCACGATGACACGGTGTACCTTGGCCGCGATGCCGGGGTCGTGGCGCAGGGCCAGGGCCAAATTGGTCAGCGGGCCGACCGCGATCAAGGTGATGGCACCCGGCTCGGCGTTGACCATCTCGCAGATCAGCTGATAGGCCGGCCGGGCATCGAGCGCAGGCACCTCGGTTCTTTCAATCATCGCGGCCATGCCGCCGACACCGTCGTCGCCATGCACATGGACGGAGAACTCGCGTTCCGCGTCCACATGCAGAGGCCCGGCCGCGCCCTTGGCGACCGGCACCTGTTGGTCAAACAGGGCGGCCAAAAGTTGGCCATTGCGGCTGGTCACATCAATCGACGCATTGCCGAACACCGTCGTGATGGCGCGCAGGTCCAGCGCCGGATGGCGGGCCAGCAGGTACAGCGCCATCGCGTCATCGATGCCTGGGTCGGTGTCAAAAATCACCGGCATGGGAGCGGAGGAATTCTTTTTCATCATCGAACTATCCTGCAAAGACTCAAAGAGCCAATTCGGCCCGGTGCGGCATCGCCGACTGAACGCCGCTGCGGCTGACCGCAACGCCGGCCGCCGCTTGGCCCAATCGCACGGCATCCGCGACCGTCATGCCCTCGGCCAAGCCGGCCGCCAAGCCGCCGACGAAGGTATCACCGGCGCCGACGGTGTCGATAGCCTTGACCGCGCGGGCCGGAAAATGCTGCTCCAGCTCGGCCGCGCAGAGCAGCGCACCGTCGGAACCCAGCGTTACCAAGACATGCCTAACGCCACATTGCAACAGCTGGCGAGCGGCCCGCAAGGCCTGTGCACGCGACTCGTCTGGGCCTGCGTTCGGCATCTCCGTGAGCTGAAAAGCCTCGGTCTCGTTCAGCACCAACCAGTCGGTCAGGGCCAGCAAGGCGGCGGGCAGTTCTTGGGCCGGCGCCGCATTCAGCACCGTGATCGCCCCGGCGCCTCGTGCCAACTCGAACGCGGCCTGGATCGCGGCCAGCGGCACTTCCAGTTGGGCCACCACCACGGCTGCGGCCTGCAGCGTGCTTGCTGCGGCCCGCACGTCCGAGGCGCTCAGTTCGGCATTGCTGCCGGGCACATAGACGATGGCGTTCTCGCCGCCGACGCTTGCCACCATGATGACGGCGATGCCCGGCAAGGCCGCGGCATCGCGCACGACGGCCGCGCATGCGACGCCCTCGGTCTGCAAGGCCTGCAGCAGCTCAAGCCCGTACTGGCGCATGCCGACGCGGGCGACAAAATCCACCGGGGCACCGAGGCGCGCGGCCGCCACCGCCTGGTTGCCGCCCTTGCCGCCGGGCGCCATCACAAAGGCCTCGCCGGCCAAGGTTTCACCGGGTGCGGGCAGACGGCCGGCATGCGCCACCATGTCCATATTGATGCTGCCGACGACCACCACGCGGCCACTTTTCTTCTCTGTCATAGTTTTTATCGTCCCTGAACAATCTGCTGCTACTGCTACTGCTGCTGCGCCCGCGCCGTGCTTTCACGCACCACTAGACGCGGCGTTAGCAGCACGTCCTTCAATTCCGCGCCAGGGTTCTCGATCCGCTCGATCAAGACCCGGCCCGCCTCGGCGCCCAGCAGCCTGACGCCGCAGCCCACCGTGGTCAGCGCCGGGAACACATAACGGCTCAGCTCGATGTCATCGAAGCCGACGATGGAAAGCTGCTGCGGCAGCTTCAAACCGAGCTCGGCGGCGGCCCGCAGCGCGCCTATGGCCATCATGTCGTTGCCGGCAAAAATGCCGGTAACGGGGTGTTGAGCCGTGGCCGGACTGTGGGTCAGCAAAAGCCGCTTGGTCGCGTCATAGCCGCCCAGGCTGCTGAAGTCGCTGACGATGACCAGCGATTCGTCGACCGCGACGCCGGCCTCTTGCAGCGCACGGCGCCAGCCCTCGACGCGCTCGCGCGCCACCTCGAACTCGGCCGGCCCGCTGATGCAGGCAATGCGGCGGTGGCCGAGGTCGAGCAGATGCTTGACGGCGTTGTAGGCGCCTTGGCTGTTGTCCACGCTGACGCGGTCAGCACGCGCGCCGGACACCAAACGGTCGACCGTCACCGAGGGCACGCTGGCCAGCTTGAAAATGCGCGCCAGCGCCTCGTCGTCACCGGCCGAGGACAAGAGCAGACCGTCAACGCGCTTTTCCAGCAAGGTGCGCATGTATTGCTGCTGGCGCTTGGGGTCGTTGTCGGAATTGCACAGGAAGACCGAATAGCCGGCCAGGCGGCAGCATTCTTCGACGCCGCAGACCAGTTCGGCAAAAAACGGGTTCTGCACATTCGGCACCAGCACGCCAATGATCTTGGTCTCGCTCTTGCGCAAGGAGCGCGCCACGGCGCTGGGCAAATAGCCGATGTCCTCAACCGCGGCCAGCACCCGCCGACGCGCATCGGCGCTGACCGGGCGGGTGTCGTTCAGGACATGGGACACGGTGGTGAAGGACACGCCGGCCAAGGCGGCCACATCTTTGATGGTGCTCAAGTTGAATGTCTCGGATGAAATCGTTTTATATGGGGTCAAACGCTTGCGCACGCGCACATGCAAACGTTTGCCAATTTGCGCAAGCATAGCCCAAGCCCGCCAGCCTCTCCAAGACTGGGGCGAAAAAAAACCTCGCGCCCTGGTCGGGCAGCGAGGTTCAGACGCGGCGCTAAAACGATCAGCGCTTATCGATTGGGAGCACGTCGCGGGCGGTGGCGCCGACGAACAACTGGCGCGGACGGCCGATCTTGTACTCGGGGTCACCGATCATTTCATTCAACTGCGCAATCCAGCCGACCGTGCGCGCCAGGGCGAAGATGGCGGTGAACAAGCTGACCGGGATGCCGATGGCGCGCTGCACGATGCCGGAGTAGAAGTCGACGTTCGGATAGAGCTTGCGCGCGACGAAATACTCGTCTTCCAGCGCGATCTTCTCC
>JADMJQ010000067.1 GCA_018780415.1 Roseateles sp.
TCTGCCTGGCGATCGCTCGCAAGGAATCGGCCAGCGGCTGCGAAGGCTGATCAATGCGGTATTTCGCCGCGATCGTCAAATCCGATGCACAGGCGAGCCCGCAGAGGAGGACCAGCGCGACGACCGCCCCGTCCCGAAATTGGCTTGCGCCTCTTGCATTCCCACTGCTTCTGAATATCTTGCGGAACATCTCGTGCCTCTCTCGTATTGCCAAGTTGGTGATAACGAGATGACGAGCTTGTCCAGAAGCTTTCAGCCAGGGCTTGCCCTACTGTGGAGGTGCCAGCTCCAAACGTCCGCCATGCTCCCGCATGTTCAGACCATGGAGCGCGGCGACGGCGCGCGCAAAGCCGGCGCTGTCGCCGGTCCGGTACAGCCCGCTGACGCGCAGCTGCGCCAACGAGGCATCACCGAGCAAGACAATCGGTGTTCGGTTATAGCGGTTCATCTCGGTCACGGCATCAAGCAGAGACACATCGTCGAAAACCGCCTCACTGCGCTTCCACGCGACCATTTGCTCGATGTGCGGCCGGTCGACCTGCTGGCTTGCAGAACCATTCGACTTGACCAGCCGTATGCGTTCTCCGGGTTGCATCAGCACTGGCTTGGCCGGCGCGATCCCCTGCGTGCCGCCTGCCGAGGCTGGACGGACGGTGACCTGGCCTTCGATCAGCGTGACGGCCAAGCCCTTGGCAACCTGCCCGTCGCTGCCGGCCAGCCGCACAGAAAACACGGTGCCCAAGGCCTCCACCTCGCTGTCGGCCACGCGGACCACGAACGGCCGGTGCGCGTCCTTGGCGACCTCGAATAGCGCTTCACCAGCCAGGACCTTCACCATACGCCGAGCGGCATCCATCTTCACGCGCACCTGCGTGTCCGTGTTCAACGACATGCGCGTGCCGTCGTCGAGCAGCACCAGCTGCTGCTCACCCACCTTGGTGGCATAGAAGGCACCGCCTTCGTCCCAGAGATAAATGGACACGCCGGCCCCGGCGATCAATACGGCGACCATTGACGCAAACGTCCAGCGCCGTCGTGCAAGTCCTGCCATTCGACCAACTGCCCCCGCCGCGCCGGACGCCGACCGTCGAGGCGCGGCGCTCGCAAAAGCATCTGCCAGCCTAACCCCAGGCACCGCTTCCCATACATCGGTGCAGCGCTCGAATGCCAGACGGTGCGCAGCCGAGCGCGTCTGCCAGGCCAGGCACTCGCGCTCCATCAAAGGCGAACGGTCGGGCCCGTGAAGACGGGCAATCCAGACCGCCGCCTCGGCAGCGATCTCCGAGGTCACCGCCGGAACAGGGCCGTCGCGCGAATCCGGCAAACCAGAGGCGTCCATGGTTACCACCCCTCCATCGAACGCGTGATCACCAGCATGGCCTTGGCGATGTGTTTCTCCACGGCACTGACGCTCAGGCTATTGTCCCGTGCAATCTCGAGGTAAGTCATGCCGTCCACTCGGTGGGCAAGGAAGATCCGGCGGGTCTTGGCGTCGAGGCCGGCGAGGCACACACTTAACCGCGCGATCCGCTCCCGGGCCAACAAAATGGTCTCGGCCGTCGGCGTCGAGTCGACGAGCATCGTCTCCTCCAGCAGCACCTGCTCGCCGTGGTTCCGGGCGGCGCGGTAGCCGTCGATCGACAGGTTCAGCGCGGCACGCATCAGGAAGGCTGCGGGCTCGGCCACCGTTTGGCTGCGCTGAAAGCAAGCGAGCCTCACCCACGCCTCCTGCACCAGATCGTCGGCGTCATGGCGCGTACGTCCGCGACGCATCAGCGCTGCCCTGACACGCGAAAGAACGGTTTGCAAATTCTTGACCATCGCCGTGCAACGCCATGAATCCAAAGTCGAGATGAAACGGGCGCGATTTTAGGCCGTTTGGCCGATCCTGACGAAGAAATCCTGTGCATCGACGACGACCCGTCGTCACGGGGAAACCGAACGAAAACGACACTATCCGCCGCGTAGCTGCCGCCTGCCAAGACCTTCACGCGACGGCCCCTGTGCATATCGGCATCCACCAATTCCAGGCCGGTCAGCGCCGAACGGTTGCCCCCTCACTGCGCATCCACTGTTGAGCTGCGGAGACAAGCTAACCATCATTTCATACATGCAAGGTCCCGAGGCCAGTGGGATCCGCAGGAGACCGTTCATATCGCACCAGACCCTTCGGGAGCACGCCGTGATGAATCGAACCGCCGACGCCATGATTCCACCGCCATGTGAGCGTGCGGACGTTCGAGGGGGCAATCCCTGGCGGATCAGTCTGGTCCAGGTTCCGTCGGGCGTGGCGGCCGGCCGAACCCGGCGAGTCCACGGCAATGCACTTACAGAGAGTTGGGCATTGTTCATGACCCGCGAGCAGCTCGATGCTTGTTTGACGACCGACCCTTTGCGACACGCTGACCCGCTTCTCTTTGCTCAGATCAAAAGGGAGTTCGACCATGTCTTTGATCGACCCATTTCATACGATTCACGCGACCTCAATTCGTGAGCGCGCGAAGAGCTCGGACTATGCCGCGCAGGCGCTTGAGGCCATCGTCCGGTTGCACCAGGCGACAGACCCGCCGGCACTGCTCGACAGGCTGATGAACGCCACGGTGGCGATCGGTGCGACAGCGAGCGTCTACACCGTCGCGATCCCTGAAGACGGGCCTGAGCCCTCCTGCTTCAGCCTGTTCGCCTGCCATCCAGGTTTCGCACAAGAGCAAGGTGACCATGAGCCGCTGCTCAATCACCCTTGGTTCCGCTTCGCAAGGACGCACACCACGCCGGGCACAGATCACCAGATCACACCCAAGCACGATGCCGATTTCGCAGCCCTATCCCTCGCTCGGAAATACGGCTTCAAGTCCTGCCTGATCGTACCCACGCCGGCCGGCGCCGATCTCGACCGGCTCGAAATGCTCTGCCTCGGCAGCGACAGGGAAGACGACTTCGAGGGCAGCGAAGCGCGCGTCGTCCGCACGCTGGCCAGATCGCTCGCAGCAGAGCTGCACGATTGGCTGACGCGTTACCTGCGCCAGCGCCTGCAAGCAGCAGCACGGCTCCAGGAAAAAGACGTGGACTTGCTCGCAATGGAATGGCAGGGGCTCGGCAGCAAGGAAATTTCCCTGCGAACGGGCCTGAGCGTGACCTCCGTCGACTCGCGGTTCCAGCGCATCAACGCACGGCTGAATTGCGCGAGTCGGAAGGCATCGGCGAAACGAGCTGCTGCCTATGGCTTGCTTGAGTCTGCATAACCTGCACCGACAACGGAGCCGGACATTGCTGACGCCGCCACGGAGCTTGTTTGCGCAGATGCGGGCGCTGGAATGCATGGGTCACTATGTCGGTTGGATGAACCTGGCGACTAGTCGCGACGGACCACCGCTTTGCAGCGACTGACGGCTTTGGCCTGCGGTTAGCGAACTGACATTCCCGACCACAAGCCAAAGGTCGACACGGCTCAGTTTTTGGTGTAGGCAGCACACCATCTCTTGGCTCCGCTCGCTTCGTCGAACAGCTCAGATAGCGATTCGATTGAAGCGTAATGCTGCCAAATGCGGGCCATGCAGGGGTGGGTCATGGATGTCGATTGGCAAGTCGATCCGGGCTCCGATGCATCGCACTTGTAAGATTGTGTTGCGAACATCCCAGGGAGGGCTGAATGACAACACCGAAGAACAAGCGTACCGCTCGAATCCGGCGCAAGACCGAGGTTCCTGGTCAAGCGCTGGGATACGGCCTTCAGTACACCCGCCTCCTGCACCTTCTGCTTTTGGCTCCCGAGGGGAGCTACTGCAGCATGGAATATCTGGACGACGTGGCTCAAGAAGATGCTATGGGAGTGAAACTGATCCAAAGCAAGAGCGCGATTACGGCGAACCCTGTGGCGGATCGGGCCAAGCCGATGTGGAAGACGCTGTCAAATTGGATCACCCTGGCCGCGAGCGGCGGCTGCAACCCGGACCGCACGGTCTTCGAGATCTACGTCTCTCGGCCAGCGAAAGGAATGTTCGTCGACGCATTCGCTGCGGCTTCGACACCAGAAGCCGCGTCTGCCGCCATCCTTCGGGCGCGCACGGAGCTGTGGGGAGATGCACCGGCCTTTACCAATCGCGCAAAGGTCGCCGCTGAGATCGCGCCCTATGTCGAAAAGTTTTTCGGCACCGACCCGGACCTAGTAGCCCAGATCATCAAAAATTTCAGCCTGACGTGTGGCTCCGGTAGCCCCCAAGCCGACATCGAAACGATTCTCAAGAGTCACCCCATCTCGCAGAGCAAAATCCGCGACATCGCGGATTACATATGCGGGGTCGTAAAACGTCGTGTGGACGAATGCCTGGAGGCGGGGATACCGGCCGTCATTGGGCGCGACGAGTTCCATACTTGGTATGGTGCCTACGTCCGCAAGATCGACAAGGAGACCGTGCTGCTCAGCCGCGCAAGGTCACCCGTCAAAGAGGAATCCAAAGGCCATCTGCCGAGGGTTTTCGTGAAGCAGCTTGACATCATTGACATGACGTTCGAGGACAAGCTGGAGGCGGTGAGCGATTACCTGATGGCAGCGGCGGACCGTACCGACTGGGCCGTCCGCGGCGAGGTGGATCCATCGTCGTTCGACAACCTCGACAAGACCCTTCAGCGAAACTGGAAAAACAAACGACTCGCCTGCAAGATTGACCACAGCAGCAAGCCGACGGCCGAGCAGGGCCAGGCGCTGTACGCCGACTGCATGCAGGTCGATGCGTCGCTGCAGGCGATGGAAACGCCCGACCACTTCATCCCGGGATGTTTTCACCAACTGGCTGAAGACTTATTGGTCGGGTGGCATCCCGACTACGCAAATCAGCTCAAGACCAAGAAGGCCGCTTGACGATGCTAGCGCGAGAGGCGAATAACGTTCAGAACCCTGCGTTGGGCGCGGCCATCATCTGGCGCTTCTGCTGCGCATACGTGGCGGAGCATCCCACCGGCGATCCACCGCCCTTGCCCACGCTGTTCCTGGTGCTGCCCGTCGTGCTGCATCAGGCGACCGTCGAGCTATTGCGCCGTACCTGGCCAAGCTCAGGGCTGCGGGCCTTCGCCGCCAAATTTGGCGACTCCAAGATCTCCAAGCAGGACTTGCTGCTGCAGATCCATGAGCGGTCGTTGCGATGGCGCACGTTGACGCTGCAGTCGATCGAACTGGCAACGGCGGGGCGGTTGATCCACCTCACTGACGCAGGCGATGCGGTCCCTTTGTCGCGGACCAAGGCGCGGGGTATGACCGACGAGGTGAAGCAGTTGATGGCGGACGCAGAGAAGCTCGGTGCATGGTGCGGGCAGCTGACCCTGCACGAAATAACAACAACGCTGAAGGTGAGGCTCTGATGTTTTTCCAAATCCGTTCGATCGTGCTTTGGCCTCGCAACCCGGCGTTCGGCCCGCGCCGGCTACGGTTCGACCTCGGTAAGGTCAACGTGATTAGCGGGGCATCGCGAACCGGCAAATCAGCAGTCATCCCCATCATCGACTACTGCCTGGGATCAAGCACCTGCTCCATCCCCGTCAACACCATCCGCAAGTACTGCGAATGGTTCGGCGTCATCGTGGCCACCGACCAAGGGGACAAGCTGCTGGCGCGACGGGAGCCCGGCGCGCAACGCAGTACAGATGACATGTTCCTGATGGAGGCCGCGTCCATTGTCGACATCCCGCAGCGCATTGCTAAGAACACGAACTCCGACGCCGTGAAGAGGCTGCTGGATGACCTCGCCGGGCTGTCCAAGCTGGATTTCACCAGCGGGGAGGAGTCGGTTGGTTTCGACGGCCGACCAAGCTTCCGCGATCTCGCGGCGTTCACGTTTCAACCGCAGAACATTGTGGCCAATCCAGATGTGTTGTTTTTCAAGACCAACACCTACCAGCACCGGGAGAAGTTGCGCAAGATTTTTCCGTATGTGCTCGGCGCCGTGACGCCGGGACTCATGGCCAAGCAGTTCGAGCTGGCACGTGCACGGCTGGAACTTCGACGTAAGGAGCGCGAGTTCAAGGACGCGGAGCAGGTGTCGGCGACCTGGCTGGCCGATCTCACTGCCAAATTCAGCGAGGCCCAGGAGCTCGGCCTTACGCCAAAGCCGGAGCAAGCGCCGACCCGCAGACAAATGATCGAGCTGCTGGAGGAGGTCGTGGCACGCACGGATTTGACGCTGTCCGTCAGCACCGCAACCATCTCTGAGGCGCTAGGTGAGCTCAGTGGCCTAGAGACCGAAGAGCGCGACGTGTCGCGCGAGCTAACGACGCTAAGGCATCGGCTCGCGGAAATGAACCGTATGCGCGTCGGGGTGGATCAGTATGACGCTGCCATCGGCCAGCAGCGTGGGCGACTGCAGATATCCAACTGGTTGGTTGCCCACACCGACGGTGCAACAGACTGCCCCATGTGCGGCACTCACACGGAGTCGGCACGGAACAAGCTTGAGGTGTTGTCAGCCCGCCTCCAGGAGGTGGAAATCGAAGCAGGTGTCGACAAAGAAGTGCCCGCCGCCTTTGACCGCGAGCTTCAGCGGGTTACAACCGAAGTAGGCCAAGTGACCGAGCGCCTTCGCTCCGTCCAGATTCGGAAGCGCGCGCTGTCTGGTCGATCAAAGGAAGCGAGTGAACGCCAGTTCGGCGCCAAGAAGGCGGAGCGCTTCGTCGGCAACCTTGAATCCGCGCTGGACCTTCATCGTCGCCTGGGCAGCGACAGTGATCTGGTAGAAGAGTTGTCCAAGCTGCGAGGGACTGTGCAAAAGCTGGAGGCCGAGCTGCGCGAACAGGATGTTGAATCCCGAAAGCGCCGCGCCTTGCAGTCCGTCAATACCCATGCGGGCCGGCTCTTGCCATTCCTTGATATCGAGAACCCCGATGACCCCATCTCGCTGGAAATCAATGACCTGACGATTAAGGTGCGAGGCGTGGACCGCGACGACTATCTGTCCGAGATCGGCAGCGGCTCCAACTGGCTCTCGTACCACCTGGCCATGCTGCTGGCCCTGCACCAGTACTACTTATCCCAGCCGAACAGCCCCGTACCGGGCTTCTTGGCGCTGGACCAGCCGAGCCAGGTGTACTTTCCAAAAAACGTCGTGCGGAATTCTAACGAAGAGCAGCAGGAGGTGCGCCTGCGCGACGAAGATGTAGACGCCGTGCGCAAGGCTTTCGAGGTTATGGCCAAAGTGGCGCTGAAAGCCCAAGGAAAACTGCAGCTCATCGTGCTGGACCATGCTTCGAGGGACGTTTGGGGCGACATACCCGGCATCGTCGGCCTGCGCGAATGGCGCGACGGGGTCAAGCTGGTTCCGATGAAGTGGCTGAATGAGAGTGACGAGGGCGGCGAGAGCAACGAAGGCTGACTATCACTGCGCGCGCTGCCAACGTTGCGTGGTCACGGTCTTGAATACTAGACAGGCCTTGTCCATGTGGACGCTCAGCGCCTGCGAATGCCTCAATTGAGCGAAAAATCGTGTGGCCACCCTCATCCAAGCCCCGCCCCTACCTCGGCCCCAACTCCAGCCGATCCGAGTGCTCCCGCACGACCAAGCCATGCAACGCGGCCACAGCATGCGCAAACTTGGCGTTATCTCCGGTCCGAAATACGCCGCTAACCCGCAGATCATGCAGTGTGTCCGCTCCCGCCAGCATGATTGGCGTCAGGCTGTAGCGGTTCATCTCGGCCACCGCGTCCAGCAGCGACACGTCGTCGAAGATGGCCTCGCCGCGCTTCCAGGCCAGCGCTTGGTCCATGCGAGGCCGGTCCATCTGCATCGCCTCGCGCGACTCGCCCGGGGCAACCCCGCCCAGCTGTCTGAGGCGCACGCGGTCTCCTGCCGCCATAACGACCGGGGTCGACAGAGCCGCACCGGCAGCTGTGTCGGCGGCGCGGACGACCACCTGACCTTCGACCAGGGTCACGGCGAGCGCAGCGCCGGCGCCTTGGCTTGCAGGCGCCAATCCCACGACGAAGGCCGTCCCCATGGCGACCACTTCGGTGCCGGCTGCCTGCACAACG
>JADMJQ010000073.1 GCA_018780415.1 Roseateles sp.
AGAAGTTGGTCTTGCCACAGGCGCTGGGGAAAGCGGCCGCGAAATGGTACTTCTTGCCCTCGGGCGAGGTGACACCCAGGATCAGCATATGTTCGGCCAGCCAACCTTGATCGCGCCCCATGGTGGACGCAATCCGCAGCGCGAAGCACTTCTTGCCCAGCAGCGCATTGCCGCCGTAGCCGGAGCCGTAGGACCAGATTTCACGTGTCTCAGGGAAATGCACGATGTACTTGGTCTGGTTACAAGGCCACTTCACATCGGCCTGGCCGGCCTCCAGCGGCGCGGCGACGCTGTGCACGCAAGGCACGAAGGTACCGTCGGCACCCAACACATCCAGCACCGGGCGACCCATGCGCGTCATCGTGCGCATATTGACGGCCACATAGGGGCTGTCCGACAACTCAACGCCGATATGTGCAATCGGCGAGCCGAGTGGGCCCATGCTGAAGGGCACCACATAGAGCGTGCGGCCACGCATGCAGCCCTTGAACAGCGCCTTGTCGCCGGTTTGCAAGAGGCTGCGCATCTCGGCCGGGTCCATCCAGTTGTTGGTCGGGCCAGCGTCCTCTTTCTTGGCCGAGCAGATATAGGTGCGGTCTTCGACGCGGGCCACATCGCTGGGGTCGCTGCAAGCCAGGTAGCTGTTGGCGCGCTTGGCCGGATTGAGTTTCTTGAAGGTACCCGCGCTCACCAACTGCGTGCATAGGCGGTCGTATTCGGCCTGGCTGCCGTCACACCAATAGACATCGCGCGCCTGCGTCAGCGCGGCGACCTCGGCCACCCAGCCAATCAAACGCTGGTGCTTCACATAGGCCGGCACATTCAGGCGCAGCCCTTCCATCACAGGTTGGTTCATCGTCGTTCCTTCAATATAAAAACAGAATTGGGTCAAATTCGAGGGCGCTCACTCACTCATCTTTGAGTTGAATAGCGCCCGCGGACTTGACCGAATGCTGCTGATAGCGCCGCTTCCAGCCACCTAGAACTTCTTTGAATGCACTTGCGATGAAGTCAGGTCAATGATTGTCACCTCAATGTAACCACGCCGTAACTTCCCAAGAACCCGTGGTTATGCATTTCCAGAATGAAGTCATGCCCGCCGAGATTCCCAAACCAGATCGCGCGACTTTTGTCACACTTCGGGTCATGAAACTGATCAGCATCAATGTGGCCACGGCCAAAGCACTGCAGACCTTGGACGGCAAAACCGTGTTGAGCGGCATCGCCAAGCGGCCGGTCGACGGCCGCATACAAGTCGGGCCCATGGGTTTGCAGGGCGACGAGCAGGCCGACCTGAGCGTGCATGGGGGCTTGAGCAAGGCCGTCTACGCCTACCCGTCCGAGCATTTCGCCTTTTGGCAAACCGTGCGGGCGCAGGCCAAGGTGGCCGATTGGCAAGCGGCATTGGCACCGGGCGCTGTCGGCGAGAACCTGAGCCTGAGCGGCTTGTTGGAAAAAGACGTCTGGATCGGCGACCGCCTGCGCTTTGCCGATTGCGAGTTGCTGGTCAGCGAGCCGCGCTTCCCTTGCTTCAAGTTCAACGCGGTGATGGGCTTCAACAAAGCGGTCAAGCTGATGAGCGAAAGCGCCTGGTGCGGCTTCTACCTGGCCGTGCAAACGCCGGGCACGCTGGCAGCCGGCGAGAGCTTTGAGCTGGTGGCCGGCCCGCGCGAAGTCAGCATCACCGAATTGTTCCGCTCCAAGCTGCGGCGCAACTGAGGAAGCGGGCGCTCACAAGCTCGGATAGTCCGTATAGCCCTGGGCGCCACCGCCGTACAGCGACGCCCGGTCGAGCGGCTGCAACTCGGCATTCAAGCGCAGGCGCCGGACCAAATCCGGGTTGGCGATGAAGTCGCGGCCAAAGGCGACCAGATCGGCGCGGCCATCGGCCACCACTTTCAGCGCCATCTCGCGGCTATAGCCGTTGTTGACCATCCAAGGCCCGCCGAAACGCTCGCGCATGGCCTGGTAGTCAAACGGGGCGGCGTCGCGCGGGCCCCCGGTCTGCCCCTCCACCACATGCAAAAACGCCAGGCCCATGGGCGCCAACCGCTCGGCCACATGGTTGTAAAGCACCTGCACCTGAGAATCACCACCGGCCGGCGTGCGGGCCAGATTGACCGGGCTCAGGCGCAGGCCCGTGCGGCCGGCGCCGATCGCGCCGGCCACCGCGGCCATCACCTCCAGCACAAAGCGGGCGCGGTTCTCGACCGGGCCGCCATAGGCATCCACCCGGTCATTGATGCTGTCATGCAAAAACTGGTCGATCAAATAGCTGTTGGCGCCGTGAACCTCAACCGCATCAAAGCCCGCGGCCATCGCGCAGCGCGCCGCCTGGGCAAACTGCTGCACCACCGCACCGACCTCGGCCGTGCTCAATGCGCGCGGCGTTGACAGCGGCTTGAGGCCGGTCGGCGTGCGTGCGTTGCCGACGGCCGCGCGCGCGGTGCTGGAGACCGGTGCCTGGCCGCCGGGTTGGAAATCGCAGTGCGAGACGCGCCCGACATGCCAGAGCTGCGCCGCGATCTTGCCGCCCGCCGCGTGCACCGCCTCGGTCACGCGCCGCCAACCGGCGATTTGCTCCGGCGTGTGGATGCCGGGCGTGTCGAAGTAGCCTTGGCCCTCGGCGCAAATCTGCGTGCCTTCGCTGATGATCAGGCCGGCCGTGGCGCGCTGGCGGTAATACGCGACCATCAAGTCATTGGGGACCAAGCCCGGCGCACGGCTGCGCGTCAAGGGTGCCATGACGATGCGATTGGCGAGCGCGAGGTCGCCGATTTGGATAGGGTCGAAGAGGCTGGGCATTTTGACGGTTCGGGGGGCGATGTTAAGCGGCGAGCGTAGCGGATTTGCTCGTTACCAAGGTGCGAGCGCAGGCACTGCCTATAGACTGTCGCGGCGCGATCGGTGCGCAGCTCTCACAAGCCTTTGCAGGCTCCCCGACTTATGAACCTTCGTGTGCCAAGTTCAGCTGATGTCTCTGCCCTGCAGACCGCCCGTCGCCTCATGCTGCAATGGGCTGGGGTCGGCCTCGCCGGCACCGCCATGCCGGCACTGGGCGCGAGCCCGCTGAGCACGCAAGCCGCGGTGCCGGCCGTCATGAAGGTCGGCCGCAACCAGGCCGTCAAGTCGCTGGCCGAAGCTTCACAGCGCGCGCGGGATGGCATGGTGATCGAGGTGGACGCCGGCGACTATGCAGCCGATGTGGCCAGCTGGCCGCAGAGTGATTTGACGCTCAAGGCCGTGGGCGGGCGCGTGCGCCTGCTGGCCATGGGTGCTGCGGCGCAGGGCAAGGGCATCTTTGTCACCAGCGGCGAACGCCTGCGCATCCAGGGTTTTGACTTCATCGGCGCCCGCGTACCCGACCGCAATGGCGCCGGCATTCGGCTGGAGCGCGGCTCACTGAGTGTGCGGGATTGCAGCTTCAAGAACAACGAAAACGGCATTCTGACCAGCAACGACCCGGCCACCAGGCTGGAACTGGAGGACTGTGAGTTCGACACCATCGTCAGGCATGGTGGCCAGAACCACAACCTCTATGTCGGCGCGATCGCCCATCTGCGCGTCATCGGCTGCTACTTTCACCACGGTCAAATCGGTCACTTGCTGAAAAGCCGCGCCGCAGTCAATCAAATTCTCTACAACCGCCTGAGCGATGAAATCGGCGGCGAGTCCAGCTACGAGCTGGAGTTCCCCAACGGCGGCCAGGCGCTGGTGCTGGGCAATCTGATTCAGCAAAGCTCAGGCACCCAAAACCCCCACCTCATTTCCTTCGGTGCGGAAGGGCTGACTTGGCCCAAGCAGGAGTTGCAGCTGATCCACAACACCTTGGTCGACCAACGGCCCAGCGGCGGCATCTTTTTGCGTGTCAGCCCGGGGCCGGTCAAGGTCAGGATTTTCAACAACCTGCTGGTCGGCAACCCGCGCTTTGTGACCGACAAGGCGTGGGAGCAAGGTGGAAATTTCATCACCGACTTGGATGAGTTTGTCTTGGCCGCACGCGAAAACTACGCCCTGCGGCCGAACTCGTCGCTGCGTGGCAAGGCGGTCGACCCCGGCGACGGCTTTGGTCAGAGTTTGCGTCCGACCAGGCAGTACCAGCATCCTCGCAGCACTGTGGCCTTGACCCAAATTGCGCGACATCCCGGCGCCTTTCAAATCCCATGAAATGCCCTTGAGATGGCCAAATAGTCACGCTCGCCAAGCCAGCGCCTAAAATTCGCCCATGCTCGCCTACAGACACGCCTTCCACGCCGGCAACCATGCCGATGTTCTCAAACACCTGATCCTGACCCAGGTGCTTCGCTATATGGGCGAAAAAGACAAGCCCTACACGCTGGTCGACACACATGCCGGTGCCGGCGGCTATTCAATCGAGGGCCAATACGCGCAGAAAAAAGGCGAGTATGTGCACGGCGTTTCCCGCCTCTGGGATGCCAAAGACCTGCCCCAGCCGCTGGCCAACTATATGGACCTGGTGCGCGCCTTCAATACCGACGGCCAGTTGCGCCAGTACCCAGGCTCGCCCGGCATCGCCAACTTGATCATGCGGGAAGACGACCGGCTGCGCGTGCATGAGTTGCACCCGACCGATTTCCGCATCCTCGAAACCTATCTATCCACCCGCCCGAACACCCAGGTCAGCGACAAAGATGGTTTTGCCGCCTTGCGCGCCGAGTTGCCGCCGCCTTCACGCCGCGGTGTGGTGTTGATGGACCCGTCCTACGAGCTGAAGACCGACTACGCCAAGGTCTTGACGGCGGTGCGCGAGGGCCTGGAGCGTTTCGCCGACGGCGTGTTCCTGATCTGGTACCCGCAATTGCAGCTATTGGAGTCGGCCCAGTTGGCGCAACGCCTCAAGGCCGCCGCCGACGCCAACGCCAAGAAGGGCTGGCTGCATGTGCGCCTCACCGTGCAACAACAGTCCGATATCCGCGGCTTCGGCATGTTGGGCAGCGGCATGTTCGTGATCAACCCCCCGTTCACGCTGCATGACGACCTGCAGGCTTGCATGCCTTATCTGGTCGACAAACTCGGCCAGTACGATGGCGCTAACTTCCTGCTGGAGCAGCGCGCGCCCTGAGCGTTCAAACCCCCCACGGGTTTCACCGCAGCGACTGTCATCTGCTTAGCGTTAGGCTTGCGGCCTCGCTCGCCTCAAGTTCAAACATGAATCTCAGCCCTGCCGCCCTGGCTCGCGCCATCCCTTTCGCCGCCTTCATGGCCCTGCTGGCCCTGCGGGGCTTTTTGCCGGACAGCCCCAATCTAGACCCGCGTTATGTCTACGGCATCAGCGTGCTGGTGGTCGGCGGCCTGCTGGCCTGGTTCTGGCTGGACTATGGCGAGCTGGCCAAGCAAAACTGGCCCAACCGACGCGAGCTGTTGTGGAGCGTGCTGGTCGGCATCGTGGTGTTCGCACTCTGGATCAATCTGGATGCCCCCTGGATGCAGCTCGGCGAACCGACCGCCAGCTTCTTGCCGCTGGACGCTCAGGGCCGGCTGATGTGGCCCTTGATCGCGCTGCGTTGGATTGGCGCCGCGCTGATCGTGCCGGTGATGGAGGAGTTGTTCTGGCGCGGTTTTCTGATGCGCTGGATCGAGAGCCCCAAGTTCGAAACCGTCGACCCGCATCGCATCGGCATCAAGGCCATCGTGCTGTCGACCTTTGTCTTCATGCTGGCCCATACGCTGTGGCTGGGCGCCGTCGTCGCGGGCCTGGCCTATGCCTGGCTCTATGTGCGCACCGGCAAGCTCTGGACGGCGGTGATCGCGCATGCGGTGACCAATGGCGTGCTGGGCATCTGGGTGGTGCAAACGGGTCAATGGCAGTTCTGGTAAAGCACGCTAACAAATGAGTTCCAATGACCACAGCAGCCAGTTCGCGCTGCTCAGCCAACGCCGCTTTGCGCCCTATTTCTGGGTGCAGTTTCTGAACGCCGGCAATGACAATCTGTTCAAGTTCCCGCTCATCATCCTGATCACCTACCAGCTGCAGCTGGACTGGCTGCCGCCCTCACAGGCCGGCCTGGTGATCAATGCTCTGTTCATCCTGCCCTATGTCTTGTTCTCGGCAACCAGCGGCCAGTTGGCCGACAAGCTGGAAAAACACCGTCTGATGCGCTTCGTCAAGTCGCTGGAGGTCGCCATCATGGCGCTGGCGGCCTGGGGCTATATGACGACGCAAGTGCATCTGCTGCTGGTCTGCGTGTTCTTGATGGGCCTGCACTCGACACTGTTCGGCCCGGTCAAGTACGCCTATCTGCCGCAGCAGCTGAACGAGCGCGAGCTGATGGGCGGCAACGGCATGGTCGAGATGGGTACTTTTGTCGCCATCCTGCTGGGCCAGGTGCTGGGCGGGCTGCTGATCGCCGTGCCCGAGGTCGGTGCCCGCAACGTCGCAATTGCCTGCCTGGTGACGGCCGTGCTGGGCCGCGTGCTGGCCCAATACATCCCGGTCTGCCCGGCAACGGCGCCGACGCTGAAGATCAACTGGAACCCGTTCACCGAAACCTGGCGCAATCTCAAGCTAGCCCGCACGGAGCCGGTGGTGTTTCGCTCGCTCTTGGGTATTTCCTGGATGTGGTTCTTCGGCGCCGTCTACCTCAGCAACTTCCCCGCCTTCGCCAAGGAGGTGCTGCATGGCGACGCGCAAGTCGCCACGGCGCTGCTGGTGATGTTCTCAATCGGCATCGGCATCGGCTCGCTCTTGTGCGAGCGCTTGTCGCGGCATAGCGTCGAGATCGGCCTGGTGCCGATCGGCGCGATCGGCATGACGCTGTTCTCGATCGATCTGTACTTCGCCTCGCGCGGTGTGTCGGCCCAGCCCGTCTTGATGGGCCTGAGCGACTTTTTCGCGCAAGCCGCACATTGGCGCGTGCTCGCCGACCTGGGCCTGCTGGCGCTGTTCACCGGCCTCTACAGCGTGCCGATGTATGCGCTGATCCAGCTGCGCTCACAGCCCAGCCACCGCGCCCGCATCATCGCCGCCAACAATATCCTGAATGCGCTGTTCATGATCGTTAGCTCGCTGCTGGCGGGCGTGCTGCTGGGCAGCGCCGGCTTCACCATCCCCGAGCTGTTCTTGTCGGTCGGCCTGGCCAATCTGGTGGTGAGCCTATACGTGTTCGCGCGGGCGCCGGAGTATTTGCAGCGCTTCGGGGCGCTGATACGCGGGCAGCGCTGAGCAGCGCTACACCCCGCGCGCCCTGTCCTCGGCGAACTTGACCCGGAAGGCCGCAAAGCCGCCCGTTCCCGGTGCGTCCAGTGCGTCGCGCGCTTCCTGCATCAGGTTCAGGTAGTAATGCAGGTTGTGGATGCTGGTCAGCATCGGCCCCAACATCTCACCGCAGCGGTCCAGATGGTGCAGATAAGCGCGCGAGAAATTGGCGCAGCAGTAGCAGGAGCAGGTCTCGTCAACCGGCCGCTCGTCGGTCTTGTAGCGGGCATTGCGCAGGCGCAAATCGCCAAAGCGGGTGAACAGATGGCCGTTGCGGGCATTGCGCGTGGGCATCACGCAATCGAACATATCGATGCCTTGCGTCACGCCCTCGATCAGATCCTCCGGCGTGCCCACGCCCATCAGGTAACGCGGTTTGTCAGCGGGTAGCTGGTGGCCGATATGGGCCAGCACCCGGCGCATATCGGCCTTGGGCTCGCCGACGCTCAAGCCGCCGATCGCATAACCCGGCAGGTCCAGCGCCGCCAGGCCGGCCAGCGAGTGGTCACGCAGCCCTTCGTACATGCCGCCCTGGACGATGCCGAACAAGGCGTTCGGGTTCTCCAAACGGTTGATCTCATCGGCACAGCGCTTGGCCCAGCGCAAGCTCATCTCCATCGAGACGCGCGCTTCCTTCTCGGTCGTGATGTGGCCCTTGCTCTCATAGGGCGTGCATTCGTCGAACTGCATCACGATGTCGGAGTT
>JADMJQ010000132.1:0-2240 GCA_018780415.1 Roseateles sp.
TGGTGCCCGAGGCCGGACTCGAACCGGCACACCTTGCGGCGGGGGATTTTGAGTCCGTACCACATATCAATGGCCATCGGACCAAAACCCCCGAAACGTTCCGCAAACAGCGCCAAACTCTCTCCTATGACGCCGCCAGAACGCGGAACAGCTTTCAGCGCACCGGTTTGAGCTGGGTTGCCGTGGTCCGGTAGTGCTTTTTCGTCAAGGCAACGCTGGCGTGTTGCAATAGGTCAGCAGCCCCCTGATCACTCTCGGCCAGGTTGCTGGCCATCTTGCGCATGTCACGCAGGTACATGGCCCTGATCAGCTCGGCTTGCTCATGATTTCCAGCTTCCTCGGCTTTCTTCGCTGCCGCAGCGCGAGCGAAGTCCCAGCGATCGCTGAGCATGCCCTCAGAAACAGGACGACCTGTGGCTGTGGACAACAGCATGAGGTGGCTGGCTTTGTAAGTGCGCCGCCGCGCCACCAACTCAGGCAGTACTTGGGACAGCGACAAATCGAAGTCGGCCTTCTTGCCGGTCTTGTTTGCCTTCAAGCGCAGCAGGTCGCCGGCCGGCAGCAGCACCTGGCGGCAGTCGGTCAGGCGCATGCCGGTCGCGCTGGCCAGATCCATGCAGTCGCGCAAGACCTGATCGGCCTCGGCATAGACAGCTGCAAACAACTCGGGCGTCACATCAAACTCGCGCGCCTCTTCCTTGTTTTTCCAGCGCGAGCGCTCCATGCCGGCGGCCGGCCAGGGCAGATTTGTGTAGCCTTCACCCCTCGACCAGTTCCAGATGATCGACAACACGGCCATCTCACGATTGCCCTGGGTCTTGGCCGTCCTGACGCGCAAATAGGCCTTGAGGGTTGGCAGATCGACCTGGTCCCAGGTGGCTTGCGCGAACGCCGGGCGCAGGGTGCGCAGGTTCTTGGCGTAGCCCTTCTTCGTCTCGCCGCTGGTGTAGTTGGGCAACACATCCCGCTCCCAGGCGTCGAAGGCTTCTTCAAGCGTGCCAGCTATGCGAGGCGCCCGTTCGTGGATCTCGCTCCACTTCTTGACGGCCTCTTCGAAGTCAGTGCCAAGCGGGATGTCGGGCTTTCCATCCAGCCGCATGTCGTAAAAGTAGTACGTCACGACCTTCCCGCGCTTGCGCTTGCGCGAGTGGGATCGGAGGCGAGGATGCTTTCCAGTCATTTCACTGCTGCCAAATTGACACCGCGCGACGGCGTGACGACGCGGCCAGACAACCATTCGCGGCAGTGAAACCTGCTGACCAGCAAGCGATTGCCGCGCTGTTTGAATGGTATGCCATCAGCGGCAAGCACCAATGCCTGCCGTTCTGCCTTGTCTTCGCTGGTCAGCTTCTTGATCTCGGCGGCAGACAGGAATTCATCGGCGAGAGTGGTTGTCATGTTGGCGCGCCTTCCTTGCTACCGTAGATCGAGACATACAGATCAGCCGCGTCGATGCCGTCCAGCACCAAGCCTTCACCGGCTGCGGCATCCAGGAACTTCTTCAAGCGATCAGCCCTTTCAACAGCCGCCGCCTTGTCTGCCCTTTGGGTCAGCAGATGCGCGCACGGCGCTGACTTGCCATCCTTCAGCCACGGGTCATCACCGCACCAGTTGAGGCAGTCGCACTCATCCGGGCCATTGGCCTTGCCGGCGCAGTTCGGGCCCTTCTTCATCTTCAGGTGCGAGCTGCCGCAGCGGCTGGGCGTGGTGCAGGCTGGGCACTCAGGGGCAGGGGCGATGGGGATGCTCTTCTTCTTCATGGCACCAAGCCTTGCGGATGCTGAACATCAAACCAGCCGAGCTGCCCCTTGCACTTGGTGAACAGCAGCGGCCGCGCGTCCTTCAGCACGAAGGCAAACGGGCCAAGGAAGAACGGCGATGCGTGATCCTTCACCACATCGACCAAGGTGGCCACGCCCACGATGCCACCGCGGGGCACCTGGTCTAACTCGGTGAAGTGCGGCACCTTGATGCCCAGCTCATCATCAAGGTAGGCCATGATCTCCAAGTAGTCGCGCTGGACAATGGACTGGCCGGCGTGGATCAGGAACTCACCGCGATAGCCGGTCGACCAGTCACGGTTTTCTACCGGCTTGTGGCCGGCGCAGATCAGCCAAGCGTAGGGCTGGCGGATGGATAAGGTGCGCATCAGGCGGCCTCCAACTCATCCAGATCAAACAGCGACGGCGTGGACATTTGCCGCAGCGCGCCTTCGCAATAGCCCACACCATCCAGAAAGT
>JADMJQ010000132.1:2250-7916 GCA_018780415.1 Roseateles sp.
ATGGCTTGGCCAACTCGCAGCCCCGGCCGCGCCGGCCCAGCAGCACGGCCCGATAGGGCCCGGTCATCAGCCCGCCGAAGGGGTCATAGACCTCATCGCCCGCCATGGAGTACTGAGTGATCGCGCGGTCGGCAATGTCGAACTGCATCGGGCACAGGTGCATCTCGCGCCCGGCCGCTGACTGGGCACCGTTGAGCGTGCGCATGCGGGTGATGTCGGTCCACACGTCCGGGTGCCAGCTCTGCGGCTGCAGCAGCATGAAGGTGGTGGGCAGCATGCCTTTCACCGCCAGCGCCTCGCCGATCTTCACGTCATGCTCGAAGTCATAGACCCGGTTCAGCGAGTGCTTGCGGAACAGCTTGAAGATATCGGCATGGGTCAAGCCCTCCAGCTCTTCAGGCGTCAGCAGCCGATCGCCCGAGCTGCGGGTGTAACCGTGGGCATCGAACTGCCAGCGCGGGCGCGAGTACTCGGGCTTGGCCTTCACGACCGGATCGTCGGCATAGCCGCGGCTCGCATCGGTGGGCGCCTTGCGGAAGATCAGCAGGTATTCGCACATGCCGAAGCCCATGCGGCTGCCGTCCTTGCACTGCTCGCTGTAGCCGAGCCGGTAGGTCTGGTTGTTCTCGCGCACCACGTCGGTGACGATGGTCTTGCGGCCGACGAAGTGGAAGCCATGGCGGCGGAAGCAGTTGATCGTGTCCACGTCGAACGGGTACTCGGTCTGGAAGCCCACACCGTCGACCATGCCGCTGGGCACGATGCGGTTCTTGACGTGGATGGCCGCCACCCGGCCCGGCATTAGCACGCGCAGCAGTTCCGGTACCAGGAAGTCCATCTGCTCGAAGAAGTGAGCGTTGTTGTCGGTGTGGCCGAAGTCGGCGAAGTTGGGCGAGTACTCGTATTGGGTGCTGAAGGGGATGCTGGTCAGCACCAGCCCGACGCTGTTGGCTGCCATCAGCCGGGTTTCCTGCACGCAGTCATTGTTGACCAGCGTGAACTCGCCGCCTTTGGCGCGCACCTCGACCCGCTCCACGCCCATGGCGCGCGACAGCGTCTTGATCATGGCCGCATGCGACAGGCCGAACTCTCGAATAATTTCCGTCATCTTGGCCACTTGCTCCTTGTGCTGCGCCCACTTGCGCTCCAGGGTCCGGCGCACCTCGCGCTCGGCCTCGGTGTAGATCAGGTCGACTCGCACCGGCCGCGTTTGCAAGAAGCGCTGCAGACGGTGGATCGATTGGATGAAGTCGGCAAATTTAAAGCCGATGCCCAGGTAGATCGCCCAGGCGCAGTGCCGCTGCAGGTTGCAGCCACTGCCCAGGATCACCGGCTTGCTGCTCAGTTCCTGAATCTGGCCGTCGCTGAAAGCGATCACAGCGGCATCTCGGGCGTCCAGCTCTTGGGTACCGTAGACGCTGACCGCTGACGGTACCGCCCGCTCGATCGCGCGCCGCTCGTCTTCCAGGTCATGCCAGATCACCCGGTGCGCCGCTGGATCCTCGGCGCGCAGCTCCATCATCTTGGCGACGCGGGCGTCCAGGCTGTCGCGCTTCTCGCGTGCGGCGTCCACCACGCCGATTGCTTGGCGCTTGAACATCAGCGCCTGGCCGTCCATGTTCTCGCCAGCCTCGGCATGGTCGGCCGGGATCTCGTGCCAGCGGATGTCGATCGGCGGCAGCTCGTAGCCCTCATCACTGAAACCCAGGTCTGAGGGCTTCTGCACGAACAGGGCCCAGCTCGACACCCACAACCAGAAGTCGCGCTCGCGGGCCGCTGAGAGCGTCAACTGATCGGCCTTCTCCGAATTGCGCTTGAAGAAGCGCGTCTTGGCTTGACCCACATCCATCACACCCAGAAAGGCGCTGTAGGCCAGCAGCTCGACAAACTCGTTCGGGCTGTGCGTGGCCGTGGCCACGAAGCGATAGGCCACGTCCACGCCCTTGACGCGCTGGTGCATATTGCGCCGGTCATCGCCGGCAAACAGGGCCATGAACTCCCGGAAGGTCTTGCTGCCGCCAAAGCCGCGCAGGCAGGCCGCCTCATCCAGGCTGGCCACGCTGAACAGCAACGGGTCCAGCTTGCGATCGCGCACCGTCTCGTAGTTGGTCAGGTAGATGCCGTTCGGATCGTCGGCCTCTTCAATGCGGCGGATGAACTTGACGGTGATGCCCAGCTTGGCCGCGTCGCGGATGAACTCGAGGCGCACCGCCAGCGGGATCACGATCAGCGCCATGCCGCCGATGCGGGCGCGCACGATGCGCAGAATCTCCAGCTGCACAAAGGTCTTGCCCAGGCCGAAGGCCAGGAACAGCGCCGCGCAGCCGAGGCGGATGGCCCAGATCACCGCCGCGACCTGATGGGGCTTGAGCAGTGGGTTCACTTCGGCCGCAGTGATGTCGAAGCCCGTGGGCTTGGCGATGGTGACCTTGGCGCGGAGGAAGGCTTCGTAGCTCATGATGAAGTCCCCAATGCCTGCCGCCCGCGCTGAACGCGGCTGTACAAGCTGTCATAGGTCGATGTGTCAGCGTCCTGGCGTAGAAACGCCCAGTCGGTATCAACGACGTCGGCCAGTGCTTTGCGCAGCCGATCAATCTCCCGCTCGGCTTTGGTCAGCTCATCGCGCTCGTTGCAGTCGCTTCCGCAGGTCGGGCAAACGGCCGGCATCGGTGCGGGTGGCTGCGCCTTCTCGGCCTCGTAGGCGGCGACGGCTTCATTTGCCACCGCCAACCGCGAGCCGGCATGGGGGTCGATTTCTTCCCACTCAATCGACTCTTTCCCGTCCGCGCCTTCAATCCATGCGCGGACAGTCCTTTTCGGCAGCAGCACAGCACATGAGATTTGGAAAATTTCGGATTGCCCAGGCTCAAGATTTTCTGCAAGCTCTGTCACCAGATCATCTAGATCGTTGGAATTGATCTCGCTGTCATCGGCCGACCAGAACATATCGGGCTCAATGAGCGCATGAAGTCTCGCAACGTCATTTGCGATTCCCTCACTAGGTGCAGGCTGGGCGGCTGTTTCAAGACTCATGACAACGCCTCCAGTGCATCCAGTGCATCCAAGAACCGCACGCAGCTGTTCGCCAGCTTCTGTTCTCTGGTCCTACGGGGCATGTTGGCGATCTGGCGCAAGACATCCATGGCTTGTTCGTATGCGGCGTCAAGCTGGAGCAGGCGCTGACCAGCCTCGGCAATCAAGGCCATTGATGGGCTGTCATCCATGATCCCATCGCCAGCCAGATCCATCATTGCCATGCTGAGTATTAGGGTGTCGGTCTTCTTCATGCTGCGTCTCCCCCTGCCACGCCACGCACGGCCTTGCTCCGCTCGCGTGGCACGCTGACCGAACGCCCGGCGCGCTGCGCCCGGGCTTGCAGGTTCTCGGCGCAGGCGTTGAACATGGCCAGCGTGTCCTCGAAGCGCCAGCCGTTGTTTCTGATCGCGGCGGCCAGGTCTGCCGGTGTGCCCGTGACAGCGCCGAAGGGCACCGGGGCGAAGACCACTTGACCGGCGCCGTCCACGGTGGCGAGCCAGCGTGCGCCGGGATTGAAGGGCGTGGCGAGTGCGGCGGGCGCAGGCTCGGCCGTGCCTTCGAGCACATTCAACACCCAATGCCGGAACTCTGCCGCGCGGGTGGTGCGGGCGAACATGCCCAACAGGTGGGCGCCGCGCAGGCTGAAGATGCGGGTTTCTTGTTCGCCTCCCGCCGTGGGCACCTTGACCAGGGCCGTCATGCTGGGGGTGAACTCGGCGGCATTGCGCTTGTACAGCGCGTCTATTGCGATACCGCCGCGTTTGGCGTAACCAAGGGCATCCCCGATCTGGGGACACCTTAGCCACGGCTGACCGTCGCGGTCAACGATCTCGAAGGTGGTGGATTGGAATGTGAGCGCGACAGCGCTGTTTGAAGTGATAGCCATGATGGGCCTCTCAGATCGTGCAACCAGCATGAAGCTGACGCTTAGCGTTGAGATAGGCCTCGTGGGCTGATTCTGGGGAGTCGAATCGACCAAGGTTGAAAGTCTTGCCCTTGGTCTGAATTTGCGCAAACCAGCGTCTGCGATCTTTGTCGTAGCTGACTCCCAATAGTCCGCTTGTTTTGTTGTTACCTGTGGCTCGCCGTTGGTTCTGTGAATTTGTAGATCGGGAGACCTCGCGGAGATTGCACCATCTGTTGTCATGGCGAATTCCATTGATGTGATCAACATCAAGTTCAGGCCACCTCCCGAGCACTGCAAGTACAGCCAATCGATGGGCTCGAAAGCGCAACGTGCTGCTATGTACAAGACTGACGCGGACGTAGCCTTCAAAATCTCTTGTGCCAACGACTCGGCCAAAACGGGATCGAATGAGGCCCGTGAGTTGGTCGTAGGTGAACAGCGAGCGGATGTGCTCGATAGTTGTGGTGTCAGCCATGATGGGCTCCCAGTGACAGGTGTTGAACCTGCCACCCGCCCGACCAAGAGGGGTGGCAGACCGTGCGGGGTTGGTCGACCGGACTGGGGCCGGCACACCCTTGCGGGTGTCCCCACACGGCCCGCCATTGAGCTGACCATGTGTTGCGCAATAAAAATGCCGCTGACCTTGGATGAGGAGGCGCGGCTATTGCGCCCAGTACCGGGCGACCAAGCCCGTATCCCTGGTGTGCAGGGACGGCCGCAGTGTAGCGCAGTCGCGGTGATCATGTCAGCCCTTCACCGCTGTTGTGTTCAGCTCAACATAGGACACAGCCAGGGCCACGGTGGTGAGCTTCTCGGCCTCGGCGTCTTCGATCTCGATGCCGAACTCGTCCTCGAGTTGCATCACCAGCTCGACCTGGTCCAGGCTGTCGCCGCCGAGCGATTTGAAGCTGCTCTCGGGCTTCACCACATCAGCTGCCAAGCAGAGCTGCTCGGCCACGATCTTGGTGATGCGCTCTTGCACGGTGGCGCTCACAGTGCTGGCTCCGTAGTGGCGGGCTTCTTCTTGCCGGCCGGCGCCTTTTTGGCTGGCGCTGCTGGCGTTGTCTTGCCGTCGGCCACAGCTGCCGCGAAGGCTTCGCCGGCTTCATCGCCGGTCTTGGCAGCCTTCGGTGCTGCTGCCGCCTTGGTTTCATTGAGCGCAGCCAGACCCGGGTGGCCCTTGGTGCCGTCGATCGCTTCCTGCTTCATCTCCGGCGGCTTCAGCGCCAGGGCCGTGGGTGCGCCCTTGATGTAGCTGGACAGCAGACCGCGCACTTCCTCGCTCACGCGCTGCGCCTGGATCCGGTATGACACTTCGACGGTGCCGCCTTCCTTGCAGCTGATCTTGAACTTGTTGACCTTCACCTCCAGCAGCACCAGATTCGACTTGCCGCCCAGGCCTCGGTCGACGGTGAGCTGGTAGCCGGCGAATTCCAGCGTCAGCTCCAGCGGGAACTTGACGTTCGTGCTGCGCAGGTAGGGCATGCTGCTCACGACCTCCATGCTTTCGAGTTGTTCCTGCTCTTCGCCGGCCAATTCCATTTCAGGATCGCCGGCCCTGTAGAACATCGGCTTCAGCGCCTTGTCCAGGTTGTCCAGCCAATCGTTGGGCACATCCATGGTGATGCCCCAATCGGTGCAGATGACGTGCTCGCTGCCGTGGTTCTCGCAGCGCACATTGAAGGACCGGCCCTTGACCGGAATGAATTTATCAATTGCGAAC
>JADMJQ010000013.1 GCA_018780415.1 Roseateles sp.
AGATCACATGGTCGACCTGGGGCTTGATTTCTTCCCAGGTGCAGGACTCCAAGGAGCTGACGTCGATCTCATTGTCGAAGTGGCCGATATTGCAGACGATGGCCTGGTTCTTCATGGCCGCCATATGCTCATAGCGAATCACATTCTTGTTGCCGGTGGCGCTGACGAAGATGTCGGCCAGCGGCGCGGCTTCTTCCATCGTCACCACGCGGTAGCCTTCCATCGCGGCCTGCAGCGCGCAGATCGGGTCGATCTCGGTCACCCAGACCTGCGCCGACAGTGCACGCATCGCCTGCGCCGAGCCCTTGCCGACGTCGCCATAGCCGGCGATCACGGCGACCTTGCCGGCGATCATCACATCGGTGGCGCGCTTGACGGCGTCCACCAGTGACTCGCGGCAGCCATAGAGATTGTCGAACTTGCTCTTGGTGACCGAGTCATTGACGTTGATGGCGCGGAACAGCAACTCGCCCTTGGCCGACATTTCCTGCAGGCGGTGCACGCCGGTGGTGGTTTCTTCGGTCACGCCAAGGATCTCGGCGCTCTTGCGGGTGTACCAAGTGCCGTCAACGGCGATCTTGGCCTTGATGGCCGCAAACAAGACGCGCTCTTCTTCGCTGCCCGGCTTGTCCAGCACGCTCAGGTCCTTCTCGGCCTTTTGGCCCAGATGCATCAGCAGCGTGGCGTCGCCGCCGTCGTCCAGAATCATGTTCGGGCCTTCGCCAGGCTCACCCTTGGCGGCAAAGTCGAAAATGCGGTGGGTGTAGTCCCAATAGTCGGCCAAGGTTTCGCCCTTGTACGCAAACACCGGCGTGCCGGCTGCCACCAAGGCCGCAGCGGCTTGGTCTTGGGTCGAGTAAATATTGCACGAAGCCCAGCGCACTTGGGCGCCCAATGCCTGCAGCGTTTCGACCAGCACGGCGGTCTGAATCGTCATGTGCAGTGAGCCGGTGATGCGCGCGCCCTTGAGCGGCTGCGTGCTGGCGTATTCCTTGCGGATGGCCATCAGCGCGGGCATTTCGCACTCGGCGATATTCATTTCCTTGCGGCCCCAAGCGGCCAGGCTCAGGTCGGCGATATGGAATTGATCTTTGGACAGGGTGGTGGTGGTCATGGCGAGCTCCTTCATGCAATCTATGAAGCCGCTGCCGTCAACGTATGGGTATTGTGGCCAGCCAAAATTTTGGCTGGCGGCGTTCACCCACGCGAAAAACGTCAGCGGGTGAGCGCGGTTGCAGGTTCTGCCGGCGTTGATGCCAGGCGCTGAACTTTTCCGAGCCTGGCCCGGGAGTTTGGACACTCTCAGGTTGCAACGCTCCTCGGAACAGGCGCAATTCTAGCCGCAAGCCGCAATTCAATGCATCGAACAGCGCCGGGATTACGGACAATCCCGTCCCATGCAATCTTTCAATCTGTGCCCTCCTGAACGGCTGCGCAACTTGCGCGGCGTGTTGACCGATATCGATGACACGCTGACGCAGGGTGGCGTGATCGCGCCGGCCGCGCTGTCGGCCTTGCAGACGCTGGAGCGCGCCGGCGTGCCGGTGATCGCCGTAACGGGCAGGCCGAGCGGTTGGAGCGAGCCCTTTGCCTTGAGCTGGCCGGTGCGCGCCATCGTGGCCGAGAACGGCGCGGTGATGCTGCGTCGCGATGAAAAGGGCGCGCTGAAGCGAGAGTTCAGTCAAGACGCGCCGACCCGGAGCGCCAATTTCGCGCGCCTTCAGGCATGTGCGGCCGCCGTGCTGCGCCAGGTGCCGCAAGCGCGGCTGGCGACCGATTCCGCCGGCCGCTTGACCGATATCGCCGTCGATCACGCCGAGTTCGCGCAGCTGGATGCGGCCCAGATCGAAGCGGTTTGCGCCGTGATGCACGCGCATGGCTTGGTGGCCACGGTCAGCTCGATTCACATCAATGGCTGGATCGGTGAGCACAGCAAATGGACGGCAGCCGCTTGGGCGGTGCCGGCGCTGCTGGGCGAGGAATTTGACCCCCGGCGATGGCTGTACATCGGCGACTCGGCCAATGATCAGCTGATGTTCGAGCGCATGCCCCTGACCGTCGGCGTGGCCAATATTGCCTTGTGGGCACCCCGGCTGCGGCATCTGCCGACGTTTGTGACGGACGGCGAGCGGGGTGAGGGTTTTGCAGAAATGGCGCGCGCCTTGCTGCAGGCGCGCGCGGGCAATGGCTGAGTGCTCGGCCCGGGTTCAGCTGCGGCGGCGCAGCAGGAAGCCCATCGCCGCCAAGCCGGCCAACATCAGCGCATAGCTCGATGGCTCAGGCACAGCCGGAGGATTGAAGCCGCCGCCGTTGTTGCTGAAGTCCCAGTTGGTGTTGATGTCGTCGGCCGTGGCGGAATGGGTCACATTGCCATAGATCTGGCTGGTGCCGCCCAGCCCCGCCTGCTCCGCACCTGACTCCAGCGTCGACTGAAACGGCAGCTCGATGGAGCTGATGTAGCCGGTATGCGAGAAGTCCGATTCGGCGTTGACGTAGGCCTGCGACCACTGGTTCAAACTGAGGTTGAAGACGGTGCCATATTGAAACAGCAGCTTCTTGTAGGTGGTGCGGCTGCCGGTCCAGGTCGGGTCGCCGGAGTTGGTGCCGATCTGGAAATTGCTGGAGAAACTGACGCCGGCCAGGTCGACGAAACTGGAATTCAGTTGCCCGTTGCCGTAGGCATAGCCGTCATAGCTGCCGACCATCTCCGAGGTGGTCCCGTCCAGGGTGAAGCCCACCAGGATGGCGCCGTAACTGCCCTTGGGGCGCTGCGGCGTGGATTCGATCAAGAACTGTTGGTTCCAACTCGCACTGGCGTAGCTCCACAGTTGGCTGTTCGGCGACGAGGCGGTTTCACCGAGCGCATTGACCGTGGTCGACGTGGTCTTGGTGCGCAGGCGCAGATGGTCCGCTTCGGCTTGAGCGGCATAGGAAAAACCGTACTGACCGTCGCTGGTGACGATGTTGTAAATCGGGTCGGAGCTGGTCTGTCCTGCCGCGATGGCGTAGTTGACGCTGGCCAAACCGGAGCTGGTATTGCCCAGCGGGTTGTTCCAGTTGTAGCGGGAATCACTTGGCCCCTGCAATGTGAAGCGGACATCGCCCAGCAGCGGGCTGGAATAGCTGGTATCGATGTTGCCCTGCACCCAGCTGGAACTTGAAAAATTGAGCGGCACGGCGGCCGCCGGCAAAGCCGTTGCCAGGGCCAAGAGGCTGGCGGCGAAGGGGCGGGCGCACAAGGCCTGCGGCCGGACCAAACGAGACTTTGCTGATGACAACATGTGTTGCTCCCAAGTTCGGTGGCCCGCTGGAATTGCCCGCTCCGAATGAGCCGGTTGCCGTGTAGGCCGTGTCAAAGCTGGCCCAATGCCAGAGCGGCGATTGAATCATTGGGCCAAATGGACTGTCAACGCTTAACGGCTTACTTCCCATGACCTAGGGGTACAAAAAACGCGCTAAGAGACGGGGCTTTGATCCCCGTCAAGTAACGGGCAAACCCATGAATGCCGACATGCGCGCCAACTCAGCGCCAAGGGCGATTTGCAGGTCCCGGTCTTGTTGCGCAGCAGGCTCCACAAAGCCGAACTGCGCCTGCAAGCTGCCACTCAAAACCGACAGGTTCGCCCAGCCCACCATCTGACCTCGCCACAGCATTGGCAGCGCGTAATAGCCGAGTTTGCGTTTGGGTGCTGGCGTGTAGGCCTCAAACCGGTAGGCCCAGCCCCAGAACAACTCAAAACGCAGGCGGTCCCACACAACGGGGTCAAAGGGCGCTAGCAGCCGCAACTCATCATCCAGACGCCAGCGCTTGGCTGCGGGGTCCTCGCCAGCCGGCCAGAGCCAGCGCACGCCGTCTATCTCGGTGCCGGGCAGCGTGGCTCTGGCTTGGCTCAGCGAGCGTTTGATCTCGCTGCCAAGCTGGGGTGCACCGTAGCCCAAGAGGCTGCAAAGGACCCCAAGGCTGCGTGAGGGCAGCGGTGAGTATTTGGCCAGCACCAGATGCAGCAGTGCGTCAGCTTTGGCTTGCGGGCTGCGCTCGTCCTCGGGATGCTCCGCCGCGGCATAGATGCGCTGGCCGGCCTCGCGCTGGTGAACGCGCAAGAGGCCGCGGTAATGCATGCCGTCGAGCAGATGGGTGGTGGCATTGCTATTGCCGCCCCAGGCATTGCGGGTGCTGCCCAGATTGATATGGGCCTGAATGTCGCGCGGGTGGCTGGGTCCGCGGGCGCTGACAAAGTTCAAAATCGCCTCGGCATGCCCTTGCGTCTCGGCGTCCCAGCTGCGCTTTGCTACACGGGGATGCATCAGCTGCAGATGTTCGCGCGGCAGGAATCCGTAATTGACCAAACAGTCCTCTTCGACGGCCAGCTTGGCGTAGCGCCGCTCCAGATCGCCGGCCCGGTAGTCCTTGACCCGCAGGCGCAGGGTCAGGTCTTGCGCTCGCGCCGGCGCGCGAATCGGGTCGGCCTGCACAAAACCCAGCCGCTTGATCGCAGCAGGCAAGGTGGTCGGGGTGAACAGGCTGCGGGCAATGGCGTAGCGGCGCAGATCCGCGAGCGTGATGGGGCGAACGGGCATTTAGACGAGTTTGGGCGGATAGGGGTGAGCGGCAGTCGGGGCGGCTGGGCCGGTGGCGTGATCGCCGCCGCGTTGCTCATGAGTATCCATCTGCATTTCGAAGCTGAAAAAACAATTGCGTCCGCGCGACTTGGCTGTGTACAAGGCGTCGTCGGCGCGCCGCAACAGTCCCTCGACGGTGGTGTCTTGGTCGGGTATGCAGGTCGTGATGCCGCCCGACAAGGTGACATGGCTCGCCACGGCCGAGTCGGGGTGAGTGATTGCCGTCGCGGCTAGCGTGCGCAAGACCGCGCGGGCAAACGTCATTGCACCGGAGCGCGGTGTGCCCGGCAGGATCAAAGCAAATTCTTCGCCACCATAGCGGGCCGCGCAATCGCGCGGGCGCCGGCAGGTTTCTTGCAGCAGGTGAGCAATTCTTTGCAAACAGATGTCGCCCTCGACATGGCCCAGGCGGTCGTTGAAGCCCTTGAAATGGTCGATGTCACACAGCACCAGGGTCAGGCTTTGCTTGTCGCGCTGGGCGGCCAGAATTTCCTGCTGCAAGCGGGCGTCGAGCGCGCGCCGGTTGGGCAGGCCGGTGAGGGCGTCCTCGTGACTGAGGCGGGTCAGCTGTTCATTGGCCAGGCGCAGCTCATCGGACAACTCGATCAAGCGGGTCTGCATCCGCCGCAAACGCTGCATGGCGCGCAGCTTGGCTTGCAACACAGTGGCGGAGACGGGCTTGATCAAATAGTCGTCTCCGCCCGACTCGATGCCTTGCCAGAGGTCTTGGTCCCTGTCGCGGCTGGACAGAAAAATAATGGGCGTCCAACCGCCTGCCTCCGACGCACGCAATTGGCTGGCGACCCAGTAGCCGTCATGCCCGGGCATTTCGACGTCAAGCAACACCAGGTCCGGCTTTTCTTGCTGGAACAGCGTCAAGGCACGGTCGCCCGAGTCGGCTTGCAGCACCTGGTGCCCCGCCGCCGTCAACTGAGCCGCCAGCACGTTGCGCGCCGAGGCTTGGTCGTCAACCACCAAGATCCGCAGGGCTGGCAGGGACGAGGCTTGCAAATGCTCAGACATGTGGGCGGGCATGTGTGGATGGGCTGCGGAGGACTTGATTTGATTATGCGGGCTTGTACTGCATCGTCCAGCGGGTTTGTGTGTAGCCGAAGCTGGGGGCAAGGGCGCCATGGGCTTCCGCGTCCAAAGCCCTACAGAATTTCGCCGCGCTGCCGAAGACAAGGTCTGACGTTCGGATGCGGGCGTGGACGGACATTGTTGGGCACTTCGGTAAAAGTACAACACGGGGCGGGCGCCAGCGCACCGCGAACAGACATGACAGACAACACCCTACTAGAAGCCAAGGTCTTGCTGCTTGAGCACGACCCAGAGCAGTATCAGATCCTCAGCGAGTTTTGCCAGTCCATGGGCCTGATGGCCCTGCCGCGCTCGGCCAGCGATGCGCTGGCGACTTTGGCGATGCACAAAGACCTGGGCGGCGTGCTGCTGGCGGATGACCTGCCCTGCGATGAAGGCGATGCCTTGCAGCTGGCGCGCGCGATCCATAAATTGCGGCCCGAGTTGCCCATCTTCCTGCGCCGCAGCAGCGACAGCGAGCTGACGCCGGCTCAGCAGCTGGTGGTGCGTCACCGCTGGGTGACCGGCGATCTGGTGCATTTGCGTGCCGCGATCGAACATGCGATTTTCAGCCTCAGCTATCCGCGCAGCTTGGTGCAGGGCATCTCCACCCTGACCTGTGAGTCCTTGGTGGCGATGTTCCCGAACGCCAAGGTCGTGGCCGAGTCACCCTATGTCGTGCATGACCGCATCATCCACGGCGAGGTGTCGACGCTGATTCCGATCGAAAGCACCTGGTGCCGCGGTTACATGATGCTGCAGACCGAGGAGAATGCGCTGCGCCAGGGCTTGATTCAGGGTTTCAGCTACGAGGGGGTGGGCGGTGACCTGAACTTCCGCGAGCTCAACAATATGTTGGGCGAGACGACCAACCTGATCTGGGGTGCGTTCAAGAATCGCTACATTCCCCCGCAGGAATTGAGCAAGCAGCAAACGCAAGTGCCCATCGTCATCAACCATGCGCACAAGTACATTTCGTTTGGTTCGCAAGATCCGCAACTGTGTCTGCGCTACCAGCTGTCCGACCCGGCCCGGCCCGGCATGCCGCCGCTGGTGATTGTGCAAAGAGTGATCTTCAATCTGCATTGGTCGCCGGAGGAGTTTGCGGACTTTGAAGCCCATGCGACCAAGGCCGGCCCGACCGGCGAGTTGGACCTGTTTTGAAGCGCCAGGCTCTAGACAGCCTTGTGGGCGCCCCAGCGAGGAGTTTTTGATATGGCAGATGTTCTGGTGGTTGATGACTCCAGCACCATGCGGGAGATCGTCTCCAGCTTTCTCAGCAACAACGGTTTTCAGGTGATTGTTGCCACCGACGGCCGCGATGGTTTGTTGCAGCTGCGCGCTAACCCCGCCATCAAATTGGTCGTCAGTGATTTCAATATGCCCAATATGGACGGCCTGACCATGGCCGAGAAAATCCGCACCGAGCTTGGCAATCAGGCGGTGCGCATCGTGATGCTGACCACCGAGGACAACCCGCAAATGCGCGCCCGCGGCAAGGCGGTTGGCGTGACCGGCTGGATCGTCAAGCCGTTTCGCGGCGATGCGGTGCTGGGGCCGTTCAAGAAGTTGTGTGGGATGAGTTGACGGGGTTTTGCATGGAAAAAGGCCGCACCGGTTTGCCGGTGCGGCCTTTTGGTTTTCGCGAGCCTTTGGTCTGCGCTCACATCCGCTGCGCGTATATGAGCTTCGCCAGCGCACGGAACCGCGCTGCGCGCGGCGGCCTTAGAGGCCGGCTGCAGTGCGAAGCGTTGCAGCTTTATGGTCTTCGTTCACGTCGCTGCGCGACATGAACTTCGCCCCAAGTCCCAGCACCCGCTGACGCGGGTGCCGTGCTTTACAGCCCGGCTGCTGCACGCAGCAACTGGGCCTTGTCCGTGCGCTCCCACGTGAACTCGGGCTCTTCGCGGCCGAAGTGACCATAGGCCGCCGTCTTGGTGTAGATCGGCCGCAGCAGGTCCAGCATCTGGATGATGCCCTTTGGGCGCAGGTCGAAGTGCTCTTGCACCAAGGCCGAGAGCTTGTCGTCCGAGATCACGCCGGTGCCTTCGGTGTAGACCGTCACGTTCATCGGCCGGGCCACGCCGATGGCATACGCAACCTGGATCTGGCATTGGCGCGCCAGACCGGCGGCGCCGATGTTCTTGGCCACATAAC
>JADMJQ010000113.1:0-3165 GCA_018780415.1 Roseateles sp.
GATGTATTTAATAAGTGTGAGTTTTAAAGGCTCCCATGCTCATTTTTGTCTCGATGAAATAGGTGAGAGCTGAGTTAGAGGTTTAAAGAATGTATACATCTGCTGTCTATTTGAATAGTCCAATTTGGGCCCAAAACGCCCTGCTTGGCGCAAGGGGTTGGTTGCGTGCATCGCTGCGCGAAGGCGCGGCGTTCAAGCGCGAGCTTGAAGAGGTGAATCAAACTCAGTGGTTGGACCCCGATAGCTTGGCCAAATTGCAGTTGGCCCGCTTGCAGCGCACCGTCAGCCATGCGCAGGCTCATGTGCCCTTCTACCGGGAGCATTTCAAGGCTGCCGGCTTTGATGCGCGTGAGCTGAAGTCGCTGGCCGATGTGAGCAAGATTCCGATGATGGCCAAGCGCGACGCACATCTGGCCGGGCGCTTGATGACTTCCGAGATTCACAAGGGGCCGCGTTTTCACGCCAACACCAGCGGCACCACGGGCATGGCCATGACCGCCTGGCGTGATCTGCATTCCATCAACCGAGAAAACGCCTTTGTGTGGCGGCAGATGATGTGGGCGGGCATGAAGCTGGGAGACCGCCGGGCCTGGATTCGGGGCGACAAGGTGGTGCCTGCGGCTCAGAAGGAAGCGCCTTTTTGGCGGCACAACCGGGGCGAGCAGATGCTGATGTTGTCGTCGTACCACCTGTCCGAGGTGACGGCAGACGGCTATATCGAGGCCCTGGAATCGTTCGACCCGGCGGTGTGCCTGGCCTATCCATCGGCGGTGTTGTTGATGGCGAGGCATTTGATCGCCAAGGGGCGCAAGTACAAGGGGCGTAGCTTGACGGGTTTCATGACTTCGTCCGAGACGATCACGGACGAACAGCAACGCTTGGTGATGGAGGCCTTCGGCGTGCGCATGTTCGACTGGTACGGTTGCTGTGAGCGCATGACGGCGATCGGCACTTGCGAGTATGGGCGCTATCACGTGATGTCGGACTACAGCTATACCGAGTTGCTGCGGCAGGACGACGGCAGCCACGAGGTGGTCGGCACCTCGTTTGACAATATGTTGATGCCTTGGGTGCGCTACCGCCTGGGTGACGAGATTGTGCCCGCCGATCCGGGCCTGAAATGCGATTGCGGGCGCCATTTCCCGGTGATCTCCCATCTTGTAGGGCGCGTGGATGACTATGTGTTGGCACCGGATGGCCGGCAGGTCAACATGATGTCCAACGTGCTGGACAATATTCCTCATTTGCTGGAGGGGCAGGTCAGGCAAGACAAGCCGAATGAGCTGACCCTGGTGTTGGCACTGCCCGAGGGCGCGCCTTTGGATGAGGCTGAGGCTATCCGTACCGTGCATGAGTACATTGGCAGTGACATGGCGGTTCGAATCGAGCGGGTGGCGAGTGTGCCCCGCACGGGGAACGGCAAGCTGCGTGTGGTGGTGAGAACGATCTGATGAGCTGCTTGCGCAAGTTGTCAGCTTGGGGAATGTCGTCTTGAGCCAGCCGCGCCAAGTGTTGATGGTGGGCCCGGCGGTGGACGGGCGAGGGGGTATGTCCTCGGTGGCAGCCGCTTATCGGGATGTCGGGCTGTTTGAGCGTTGCCGCGTCCGTTACCTGACGACGGTGACGGCCAAGCCTGGTGCTGCGGCCAAATTGCTGATTGCGGCGCAGGCTTGGGCTGAGTTGCTTGGCCTGCTGCTGCGGCGGCGCATCGGGCTGGCGCATATTCACGTCGCCTCAGGGGCCAGCTTTTGGCGCAAAGCGATCTATGCCTGGACATTGCGCTTTGCTGGTGTGCCGGTGATCCTGCATGTGCATGGGGGCAACTTCATGCAGTTCTACCGGGAGGCCCCCGCCGTGGGCCAGCGCTTGATTCGCGCCACCTTTGATCAAGCCGCCTGTGTGATTGTGTTGTCGCAGGTATGGGTTGAGCGCGTGTCAGAGTTTGTAGACCGGCGCAAATGCCATGCGATTGGCAACCCGGTGGTGGCGTGGCCGCTGGCGACGCCTGTGCCGCGTCCGGTGCGCAGCTTCTTGTTTCTTGGGCGTTTCGAGCGCGAGAAGGGCATTCAAGAGTTGCTCACCGCCTTTGCTTTTGTTCATCAACATGAGCCCGAGGTGCAGCTGCTGCTGGGCGGGGAGGGCGATGTCGAGGCGATTCAAAGGCAGACGGCCGCAGCTGGAACCCAGGCCGCTGTTCAGATATTGGGGTGGGTCAGCGGCGAAACCAAGCGTCGTGCCTTCGCTCAAGCCGATGCATTCGTGCTGCCCTCATACATCGAGGGTTTGCCGGTCGCCATGCTGGAGGCAATGTATTGCGGACTGCCGGTGATTGCGACCTCGGTGGGGTCGATCCCGGAAGTGATTGCTGACGGCGTGCAGGGCTTGTTGGTGCAGCCAGGAGACTCCGGCGCGCTGGGTCAAGCGATGCTGAACTTGGTGCGCGACGCTACTCTCAGCCAGCGCCTTGGTGCGCAAGGCAAGTTGGTCTTCGATGCGAGGTTTGACGCGCGGATTGTTGGACAGCAGGTCGAGCATCTGTATGCTGAACATCGGCTCGCGGGCCGGTAGGCGGCCACTCGGATCAGGCGAGGGGGCGAAATTCAGCTGGGTTCGTGCATCAAAAAGGCGATTTCAAAGCCACCGTAGGTCATGCGTGAGTGCTCCCGCACCGGCAAATAGCCGAGCATGACGTCGATGAAAGCAGGGTCGGTGTAGATGATCCAAAGCCTGCGCGGGTGGTCAGCCAAAGACTTGGCGAGTTGTTGGCAAAAGCCACGCATGACCTCGGCACCGAACGGGTTGTAAAGAAAGAAGACACAGTCGTCCGGCCCATAGGAGAAGTTTGTAGCATCGGCACAGACCACTTCCACTTCGGTGCCGGCAGGAATTTGGCTTTGAATTTTTGCCAAATTCTGTTGCGCAAGCTTTACGAGTTCAGGGGCGAACTCGATGCCAATGATGCGTTTGAAACCAAACAAGGCGGCGGTGATGACGACTTTGCCTTTGCCGCTGCCGACGTCGACAAATCGGCGGTCCAGGGGCGCCCCGCTCTGGGCAAATGCACGGCGCAGCGCGCGTGCCCGGGTCATGAAATAGGGCCGGGCCTCGGCTTGGTGCTCCGGTGCGATGACGCTCAGCTCGGACTGCAGAACTCGCGCGGTGGTT
>JADMJQ010000113.1:3175-7847 GCA_018780415.1 Roseateles sp.
CTGTGCCAAGCCGCCAGTCGAAGACGGCGTCTTCCATGATGCTCAACAGGGTTTCAACACTGCGCTTGGGCCCCAGGCGCGTGAGGCTGTTGTAAGTGCGGCGCAGCAGTTGAGGCATGGCGATCTCCGGTGGGAACTAGCGCTGGCCGATTGGCTGCACTTGTGCCGAAGATAGTAGCCGGGGAAGTTGACTTGTCTACCCGTGTCTACCTGACTGCAAGCCTGCATGCATGCAGGCAGGCTTGCCTTGCCTTTTTCAATAGCGCTAGCTTCGCGCCGACCCCTTTGCCTTGGGGCGGGCTCAGCTGCGCAGCGCCATCACTTGGGTGTGGTCACGGCCTTGCGATCAAACTCAAAGACTTGGCCGGCAACCGTCACTTTGGCCAAGCTGCCTTGCACTGCCACGCTGACGGGGCTGGTGGTTTGGCAGTCTTCTCGAATAACCGTGACCATGGCCACTTGCTTGCTCGGCACCGAGGCCGTGTAACGCCCGTGGTGTTGGGCGGGCACGGTTGTGGTTGGCGCGGCGTCCCATAGGCTGGTCTGGCTGAAGGTGCCGGGCACGCCGTAGTGATCAATACAGGCCGAGGCGGGCGAGTTGTTGGCCACGATGCTGCTGCCTTTGGTCGTGAACGGGGTCAAGGCGTGGTAATTCCATTCCCACTTGCGCGCTGCTTCGCTGCTCAGCCAGTCATAGATGACGACGATGCCTTGGGACCGCAGGTGCACGAAGGAGCGCAAGGCCTCGTTCAACTGGGGAACGTAGGTGTAGTTGCTCAAGTCCAGTGAGCGGTAAGCGAGGCTGGCATCGCCTGTGCCTGCCGTAAAGTTTGCGGCGTTCAGGTAATTGATGAGGCGACCATTGGGTTCCATGGACTGCACCGGCTTGGTGACGCCAGCAATCTTCACATCAGCCCCCGCTTGCCCAACACCACCGTCGTAGCTGACTGCGTTTTTGTAGCGGGTCGAGCGAGTCACGCTCGCGTGGTGAGGCGAGTTGTAGTAGTCGTAAAAACCGCTGCTGATCAAGAGGTTGCGGCCTTTTGAGACCAAGGTGAAGCTGTTTTGGTCGGCGTGCTCGTGGTTGTAGCTGCCATGGGGGCTTGATTTGAAGAAAAAGCTGCTGCGCGCCGAATCTGCGGTCTTTGAGTGGGAAGCGATGATGCCAGCGTCCGGGAAGGCCCACGCTTGTTGACTAGGCGCGACCGGGCTCGGATTGCTTCCGGCTGTGCCAAGCAACATCAAGTGCAAGGGCGACAGATTGACGCCAACATATTGGATGTTCTCTGGCCTGGCGCGCCAGTACCACTCATGCTCTGGCCGGCGACTGACGGCAGCATAGAGTCGATAGCTGTCGAAGGCATAGTTCTTGAAGAGAGTTTGGGTTTCTACGCTGTCGCCGAAGGCATTGAGTTGGTCGACATTGGGTGCTGTCATGGCAATCAAGTAATTGCCAAAGTTCTTGTAAAAGGCCCGTTGTGTCATGTCGACGCCGGTTGTGACCTTGAGCATAGCCAAGGTGCGCGCGTGGTCATAGAAGTCAAACCAGGCATAGGCGGTGCTGCCACCAGCGCTGCCGTCTTGATTGGCTTTGTCATGCAAGATGGTGCTGTAGGCATCCCAGGCTTCTTGCAGCCAGGCGTTGCCGTCGGTCATGCCGGGCGTGCCTGTCGTGAGCAGCAGCGAGCGCAAAGCAAAATAGACGGCGGTGTTCTCAAACGAAAGGTAGGGGCTTTCGTCAATCTTGCGAATTGACTCCATTACTGGGACAAGCCTTGCCCGTACCGCGCTTGCCACGGTGTTGCGTTGGGCGGCAGTCATCTTGTCCCATAGCAAGTCAAGGCCTGTAGCCAAAGCGATATGCACGCTTCGATTGGCTTGCGGTTGGTTGGCCTCGCTGGTCATGCCGTTTGGGTCCCAGGCGGCCAAGGCGAGCACACGGTCAAGCGCTGCTTTGCTGTAGGACGCGGAGCCGGTCAACTTGGCGGCATAGGACAATGCTTCGATGCGCCCTTGTTCGGCGTCGGCTGCAGCCCGGGCTGCGGCAATGGCGGCGTTGTAGTCGGTGGTCACGGCGAAGGACGAACGCGTGCGCAGGGCCGGTTCGGCGGTCAATGCCGCGGCGGCCGAGCGGTCTGCTTCTTTGATGAGTGAGTTGTAGGCTGCTTTGTAGTCTCCATTTGTTGCGGCTAACGCAATGGCGCTGAAGCTACTGCCAGCCGGCAGCAAACGAGGGTGGCCCTTCTGGGTGACGGTTGTAACGAATGCAGCACCTGTCGGGAGCTTAGAGTTTGCCAAGCCAGCGGGCACCGAAAATCGGCGCGCCTCAGATTGCACCTGCACCCCCGCCGCCGTTTTGTAGCTCACGGACCAGGTGTAGTCTCCTTGCGGCAAAGCCGCGTCTAAGAGCAGGCGCGGTGTGTTGGATGTGCGGCTGCTAACTGTGGAGCCATCCGACTTCTTCAGCACAAAAGTCCACGCTACGGCTTTGTTTCTGTTGCTGGGCTGCGGCCAAGAAAAAATGGGCTGGCTATCGGCCACGATTCGGCAATCACTTGGCAGCAGGCGCTTCAGCTCGGCGCGCGTCTTTTCAATGAAATCCGTGTAGAGCTTTGGATCACAGGCCGCGTTAAGCCCAGGAATCCCTGAGCCTGAGAGAGTTTGGGTAGGAGTAGCCAGCGGGGCTTTGCCTTGCACAGGGGCATCAGAAGGCAGTGCCTGCGCGTTGGTGATGACCGTATTTGACGGAGCTGTGGTTTGGCTGCTCGGTACAACGGCGCTGGGAAGTGTCGGAACAGCTACCGAAATGGCTGGAACAACAATTGCAACTGCCTTGCTCGGCGCCACACTTGGCGCGGTTGGTGTTGGTGTTGGTGTTGGTGTTGTGGAGGGGAAGGTTGAAGTAGAGGTTGAAGTAGAGGTTTTACCCGCGACTTCTTTTGTTGCCGCCTCAGCCGGGGCTGGGCTCGCAACAATTTGTTTGCTCACAGCTGTCGACGCTGGCGCTGCGGCAAGGGTAGGTGCGGGGGCCGGAGTTACGGCTGGCACTGCAATCTTGGTGTCGGTTGCGAGCTTCGCCGCTTGCGCAGTCGCCGTGGCGCTGCTGGCGGCATCGTCTCCGGCAACAGCTTCCGCAGCTGACGCAGCTGCGGAAGCGGCTGGCGTAGCTTCTTCGGCGCTTTGGGCCGTTGCCGCCGATGCTCCAGAAGCTTGGCCGCTCGGCGTAACGGCGGCGACAGACACCTCGGCATTGCTCTCTCCACCGCCACCGCCGCCCCCACATGCGCTGAGCAGGGCGCAGGCGGTCATAAGGCTGACCAAAGTTGTGAGGTGGGGTGTCGTGGTCGTGCTGGCTGAATGCTGCTGGTACTTCATGGCGCTGGGTATCTCACTGGCTTATGCCTAAGGGCGGCTCTGGCCTTGGTTGGGGCGGCGGGAGACTCCCGGACCGCTCACCAAGGCGGGAAAGCTGGTGTAGGCATTGTCGGCACATCGTGATTTGCCTTAAGTGATAAACCTCTCGCTTGGCTGTGATCAATTGCAAGCAATGGAAACAGCGGCTTTGCGTTGGCGCGCCGTGCAGCAGTGCTGACAGGCAAAGCAAAGCCGGGCGGCGATTTGGTCGCGGCCCGGCTTTTTGATGGTTTGACTTATTGCTTTGGAGAACTTCTAGCGCTGCCGCCATTCCTTCAACAGCAATCCAAAAAACGCCATGTCCTCGATGAAGTAGCGCCGGAACATACGGCGCGGCTCTTGCAAGAAGCGGTAGAACCACTCAAGCCCGGTTTTTTGCATCCACACCGGCGCGCGTTTGACCTTGCCGGCCGCCACGTCAAAGGTGCCGCCCACGCCCATGGCGAAGGGGATCTTCATCTGTGACTGATAGGCGCCGAGGAATTGCTCTTTCTTGGGCGAACTGATGGCGACGAACAGCAGGTCGGCCTTGGCCGCCGCGATCTGCTCCACGACACCGGCTTCCTCCTCGGGCTTCCAGTAGCCGTTACGGTAGCCGGCGAACACCAGCTTGGGGTATTTGTGGGCGTAGATGTCGCGCACACGCGAGACGATTTCTTCTTTGGCGCCGAGCAGGTAGACGCGCCAACCCTTGTCGGCCGCGCCGGCCATTAGGGCCTCGAACAAATCAACCCCGGCGACGCGCTCTTTCAGCGGCTTGCCCAGCAGGCGCGAGGCCCAGACGACGGGCATGCCGTCGGCGTTGATCAAGGCGCAGTCATTGATGATTTGCCGCAACTCGGGGTCATGCTGGGCTTTGACCAGCTTGTCGACGTTGACCACCACATGCTGATGGGGCGTGCCGCTCTTGATGAAGCCTTCGATGGTTTGCACCGTCTCGGCCATCGTCAAGTTGTCGATGGTGCAGCCCATCATTTGGATGCGGCTTGCGCTCACAACAGCTTCTCCGCCAGGATCGCCACAATCCGCTCGGCCGATTTGCCGTCCCACAGCGCCGGACGGCGGCCCTTTTTGCCACCGTTTTTGATCGTGTCCAGCGCCAGCGGGATGATGACGGCCGGGTCGGTGCCGGCCAGCACATTGCTGCCTTCGTCCACGGTGATCGGCCGCTCGGTGTTCTCGCGCATGGTGATGCAGGCCACGCCCAGGGCGGTGGTTTCTTCCTGCAGGCCGCCGCTGTCGGTCAGCACGACGATGG
>JADMJQ010000277.1:0-5318 GCA_018780415.1 Roseateles sp.
GGCCACCACCAAGGCCCAGCGCAAGCTGTTCTTCAATCTGCGCTCGATGAAGCACAGCATGAAAGAAGACCAGTCCGACGATATGAGCCACCGCAACAGCCTCACCGAGGCACAGCTGGATCATGTGGCGACGACGCTGAATGTGAAGCGCGAAGAAGTGCTGGAGATGGAAACTCGCATGTCGGGCGGTGATGTGGCGCTGGAGCCGCAAACCGATGACGATGGCGAAAGCTATGCCCCCATCGCCTATCTGGCCGACGAGAGCCAGGAACCGACCCGTGTATTGGAAACCCAGGCCCGCAACGCTTTGGCCGGCGACGGCATCACGCAGGCGCTGGAAGCGCTGGACGAGCGCAGCCGGCGCATCGTCCAGGAGCGCTGGTTAAACGTCAACGACGACAATAGCGGCGGCATGACCTTGCATGAGTTGGCGGCCGAGTACGGCGTCAGCGCCGAGCGGATTCGCCAGATCGAGGTGGCCGCCATGAAGAAGATGCGCAAGGCCCTGACCCCCGCGTAATTAGCCCGGCCTGAGCGAGCTCAGACCCAAAAAAAGCCCCAGGCATTCGCGCTGGGGCTTTTTCTTTTGGAGGCAGCTAAAAGCTCAGCTCTTTTCCGCCAGCAATAGCTTGATGTCACTCGCCAAGGCCGCCGCGCCGGAGCCGTAGCGCGAGAACACCCGCACCCGGCCCTGGGTGTCGAAGATGAAGCTGGCGGCGGTGTGGTCCATGGTGTAAGTCTCGGGCGTCTTGCCCGGGACCTTGGCAAAGTAAACCTTGAACTCCTTGGCCACCGCCTTGGTTTGGGCCTCGCTGCCCCGCAAGGCTAGGAAACTAGGGTCGAAGCTCGCCACATAGGCCTTCAACAACGCGGCCGTGTCTCGCTCGGGGTCGACGGTAACGAAGATGCCCTGCACGCGCTCGCCGTCGGCGCCCAATGAACGCTTGACTTCGGCCAGCTCGGCCAGCGTGGTCGGGCAGACATCCGGGCATTGGGTGTAGCCGAAGAACACCACCGGGATCTTGCCCTTGAACTCGGCCAGGCTGCGGCTGCGGCCGTCCTGGTCGATCAGGTCGAGCTGGCGTGCATATTCGGCACCCGTCAGGTCGATGCCCTGGAAGGCCGGCTTGGCCTTGCCGCCGAGCTGGTCACAGCCCGCCAGGCTGAGCGCCAACAGCGTCGCCAAGCCCAGCGAAAGGCTCAGTCCGCGTAAATTCTTCATCATGGTTCAGGTCGTCCAGGGCAGCAAATAATGATCGATCAGCAATGCGGCGAACAGCAGCGACAAATGCCAGATCGAGAAACGGAAGGTAGCACGCGCCAGGGCATCGGAATACTCGCGCCAGAGCTGCCAGGCATAGGCGCAAAAGCCCAGACCCAGGCCGATCGCGCTGAGCAGGTAGATCCAGCCGCTCATGCCGGTCAAATAGGGCAAGAGCGTCGCGGCCAGCAAGACCCAGGTGTAGAGAAAGATCTGCAAGCGGGTGTACTCGGCACCATGCGTGACCGGCAGCATCGGCAGGCCGGCCTTGCGGTACTCCTCGGTGCGGTAAAGCGCCAAGGCCCAAAAATGCGGCGGCGTCCACATGAAGATGATCAGGCACAGCAACATCGCCTCCGGCCCGACATCGCCGCGCAGCGCGGCCCAACCCAGCACCGGCGGCATCGCACCCGAAGCGCCGCCGATGACGATGTTTTGCGGCGTCATCGGCTTCAGCACCACGGTGTAGACCACCGCATAGCCGATGAAGGTGGCGAAGGTCAGCCACATCGTCAGCGGGTTGACCAGGAACCACAGGATCGCCATACCAATGCCGCACAAGACCGCCGAGAAACTCAGCGCCTGCATGCGGCTCAGCTCACCGTTGGCGGTGGCACGCCAGGCGGTGCGCTTCATCTTGGCATCAATTTGCTGCTCGACCAGGCAGTTGAAGGCGGCCGCCGCGCCGGCCACCAGCCAGATGCCGACCGTCGCCGCCAGGATCACGCCCCATTCGGCTCCCGAAGGCAGGCCAGGAATGGCCAAGGCCATGCCGATGACCGCGCAAAAAACAATCAGCTGCACCACCCGCGGTTTGGTCAATTGGTAGTACTGCTGCCAAGTTGAACTTGGCGGCGGCGCGGCGATGACGGGGGGAGATGAAGCCATAGGGACGAAAATGAAAAGAAATTACGTTTCAGGGGCGCGCTTGCTGCAGGCGCGCCAATAGCGTTGTCAGCAGGACCAACAAGGCCGCCGCACCGCCGGTATGTGCAAGGGCGGCCAGCAGCGGCCAGTCCAGCACGACATTGGACACTCCGCTGATGAACTGCCAGGCAGCCACCAGCAGCAAACGGCGGGCCCACACGCGCGCCTCAGGCTCAGCGCTGCGAAACAACTGCCACGCGAACAACAAAAGCGCGCTGAAAACGATCAGGGCGCCCAAGCGGTGGGTCCAATGTATCGCGGTCAGGGCGGCAAACGGCAGCCAGCCACCATCGGCGCCGACGCCCAGCTCGCGCCAAAGCGTGAAACCATGGCCAAAGTCCAGCTCCGGCATCCATTGACCGGCCTGGCATTGCGGGAAGTCCGAACAGGCCAGCACCGCATAATTGGTGCTGACCCAGCCACCCAATGCCACTTGAACCAAGCTGAGCACAAGCAAGCCGAGCGCCGCCCAGCGCAGACCGCTGCCGAGCGCAAGGGGCTTGGGCCGGTAGCTTTGCAAGCCCCAGGCCAACAACATCAAGAGCCCCATGCCGCCGAGCAGATGCAGGGTCACGATGGCCGGAAACAGCTTCATCGTCACCGTCAAGGCGCCGAACGCGCCCTGCATGCAAACCCAGACCAGGGTGAAACTGGCCAGCCAGGGCGATAGGCTTGCATCCGCTCGCTTGCCCGCCAGCACTTGGCGCCAAGTCATCACGCACAGCACCAGAATCAAGACGCCGACGCCGCTGGCCAAGTAGCGATGCACCATCTCGACCCAGGCCTTGCCGTGCGTGACCGGGCCGCTCGGCATCGCCGTTTGCGCGGCATGGATTTCATCCCGAGCGCCCAGCGGCGAAGCGCTACCGTAGCAGCCGGGCCAATCAGGGCAACCCAGGCCCGAATCGCTCAGGCGGGTGAAGGCGCCGAACAGCACCAGATCGAAGGTCAGGAACAGCGTCAGCAGCGTCAGCGCCCGCAGCTTGGCGCTTGGATCGGCGCCGGCCGTGCGCAGGCGCAGCCAGAGCAGCGGCACGCCGGCCAGCAGGGCCCCCAGCCCCGCCATTTGCCACAGCGGCGTGAGATCAAACGCGGCACCCATGGCCATCAGCGCCCGGCCTTGTCCCAGCCGGCATTGGCTTTGAGCAGACGGTTCAGATCGGCCTTGATCTTGCCCGGAATAGGTGCGGCCGGCGACCTCAGCATCCAGCGCCCCATCGGGTCGATCACGAACAGATGGTCACGCAGCGCGCCGCCCTCGGCGGGCTTCAGCCAAGCCTCCAATTCGGCCCGCGGTGCGCGCAAGACCGTCACGGCCGCGCCGGGCTGCGCCAGCGCCTGTTGCAACTCGGGCCTCAAGGCAAGATCGTCGGCGAGCAGCAAGAGCTTGTCCACCTTGTCGCGCTCCTTGCCCAGCATCTCGCGCAATTGGCGCTGCATGAAGAGCTGCTTCTCGCAGGCCTCATCGCAGTCACCGCTTTGCACCAAGGTCAACAGCCATTGGCCCTTCAAGGTCTCGGCGGCCACCGCCTTGCCGCTCAAATCATGCAAGGTCAGCCGAGCGGGCAGATCAACGGTCGGCGTGATCAGCTCACCATAGGCCTGGCCGCGCGGTTGAATCACATAGAAGGTGAAGTACGAGGCCAACACCGGCGCCGCGCAGGCCGCAACCACCATGAGCATGCGCAGCCTGCCGCTGCGAGTGCGCTGCTGCTGCTTGACCATCTCCTGTGGGTCCGGCAGACCATGAATCGTCATGGCGATGGGCTCGGCGCCCGAGTCAAAGTGACTTGGCTTGCTTGCGGAGATGGATTGTTTGGAACCAGACATAGAGACCCAGAATTAACGCGGACAGCAAAAACCATTGAAACGCATAACCATAATGCTTGTGCAGACCCGCATCGGGTGCTGCCCAAGCCCGCAGCAGACCGTCGCCAGCATCGCCACCCTGCTGCAACACCGTGACCGGCAAGAAGGACCGGCCGATTTCGTGCTCGAAGGCCTGCAGATCGAGATTTTGCCGGATCACCCCCGACGCCGCCGGCGCGAACTCATAGACCTTGGACGGCGCAGCGATCAAACGACCCGTCAGGGTCACCAAACCCGTTGGTGTCGACAGCGGTTGCAGCCGGGTGCGATCGGCGGCGTCGCGCGGCGACCAACCGCGCTGCACCAGCACCAGTTCAGCCCTACCCTCCAGTTGCAGCGGCGTCAGCACATAAAAGCCGCTGCGCCCGGCCATAGTCCGGTTGTCCAGAAACACCGTCTTGTCGGCCAGCCAGTGCCCGGTCAACTGGACACGACGATGCAGTTGCGCACCGCTCAACTCGGCCGTTTGCAGCGGCGGCAAATCGCCACTCGCCTGCACCGCCGCCTGCAACGCTTCCTTTTGGGCCGCGCGGTCCATTTGCCAAAACCCCAGGCGAGCGGTCAGGCCGGCCGACACTAGCGTAGCGAGCAACACAACGATGGCGCGTGCAGAGATCTTCATCTCCGGCAACTCAGCGGATAATCGCCGACCATGAAAACCGTATTTTTGTTCGCCTTCATCGGCATCCTCGGCGCGCTGGCAGCCGCCGGCCTGTTCATGCTCAAAAACAGCAGCGGCGCAGACAAGAGCCAACGCGCGCCGAAAATGGCCCGCGCCTTGGCGCTGCGTGTCGGCCTTTCAGTGGCTTTGTTCTTGTTCATTTTGATCAGCTATTTGCTTGGCTGGATCGAGCCCACCGGTCTGCCATTGCGTCAATAGGCGCCGGCCGGCCCAAAGGAAAAAGCGCCGCGAACTGCGGCGCTTTTTTTATGGCCGGGCGAACCAGCAGTTCGCCGCCCAATCACATCCAGTAGACGATCACGTACAGGCCTAACCAGACGACGTCGACAAAGTGCCAGTACCAGGCCGCGCCCTCGAAGCCGAAATGCCTGTCCTTGGTGAAGTGACCCTTTTGCAGGCGCAGCGTGATGAAGAGCAGCATCAACATGCCGACAAACACATGGAAACCGTGGAAGCCGGTCAACATGAAGAAGGTCGAGCCGAACACGCCCGAAGTCAACTTCAGATTCAGGTCTGAGTAGGCATGCGCGTACTCATAGCCCTGCACGACCAAGAAGGTCATGCCAAGCAAGACCGTCA
>JADMJQ010000277.1:5355-7799 GCA_018780415.1 Roseateles sp.
GCGGCCATGGGCCCATGGTGCTGAAGGGCTCGACGGTGCCGGCCGGTGAGCCGGTGGCGCCCGCCGCGACGCTGGGCCACAAGGCCTTGAAGTCTGGCCACAGCAGCGAATTCTCCAAGCTGCCGAGCGCTGGCACCGATTGCACACGAGCCCAATACAAGGCACCGAAGAAGGCGGCAAAGAACATCACCTCGGAGAAGATGAACCATCCCATGCTCCAGCGGTAAGACATGTCGATGCGGTCACTGTACTGGCCACTTTCGCTTTCGCGAATCGCCTCACCGAACCACTGCGTCAACACCACGGCGAACCACAGCAGACCGAAGGCCAGGGAGTAGGCGCCCCATTGGTGATCATTGATCCATTGACCGGCGCCAAGAATCACGAAGAACAGGCCGATCGAGGCCATCACCGGATGCCTGGAGGGCGCCGGAACAAAGTAATAAGGGGTCTTGCCCGTGGTGGTCGCTGCCGACATAACTCTTCTCCTCGAACTAAATACAGTCCTGATGATGCTTGATCGAATTTAGTGCTCTAAGCGCCGGCGATGCCGCTGCCAATCACCCATTGGACCAGCATCACCAACACCAACACGAATAAAACAGCCCCAAGGATCCCGGCAATGATCACATGCACCGGATTCAACTGGGCCACATCTTTCTCATAATCGGCGCCGCGTCGCACGCCGAAAAACGACCAGGCCACGGCCTTCATCGTTTGCACAAACGACAGCGGTCGCGCCGCCAACTGCTTCAAATCTTCGCCTGCCTTTGTCATGACGCCGAACCCTTCAAGGACAGCTTTGGCACCTGCATCTCGGCGGTCTTCTTGACGCCCTTGCCGGCCACCTCGAAGAAGGTGTAAGACAAGGTGATGGTCTTGACGTCCTTGGGCAGCTTGGGGTCGATCACGAAGACCACCGGCCAGCGCTTGACCTCACCCGGCTGCAACGTGTATTCGTTGAAGCAAAAACACTCCAACTTATTGAAGTGCGCAGTCGCCTGCTTCGGTGCATAGCTGGGAATCGCCTGGGCCGACATCGTCCTAGTCTGCACATTGCGGAACTCATACATCACCGTCGTCAATTCGCCCGGATGCACGGTCATGTGCTTGGTCGCTGGGCTGAACTCCCAGGGGCCGCGCGAATTGGCGTCGAACTCGATCGTGATGCTGCGGCTGTAGTCGATCTGTGTGTTCTTGACGTCCTCGGCCCGCACCGCATGCTGGCGCTCGGACAGCGACAGCACATTGATGCCGAGTGCCGTGCAAATAGCGCGGTACATCGGCACCAGCGCATAGCCGAAGCCAAACATCAAGGCGGTCACCACCGCAAGCTTGCCCACCAAGTGCAGATTGTCTCTGCGCAAGGCGGCGGCAAACTTCCAACGCTCGGTTGTCATGGTCGCGGACTCGATGACTGCCGGCTTAAAAGCCGAACAGCAAGATCTTGCTGACAAAACCGACGCCAAACACGAGCGCAACGCTGAGCAGAATCAGGCCCAGGCGCCGATTGCTCTTTTGCTGTTCAGGAGTCATCGCCATGATGGATCAGCCGATGATCTTGGTAGCTGCAGCATTCAGCTTGGGCGGCTCTTCAAAGGTGTGGAACGGCGCCGGCGACGGCACTTCCCATTCCAGACCCTCGGCGCCTTCCCATGGCTGCTGCGGAGCGGGCTCGCCCTTGCCGCGCATCATGGGAATAACCACGAACAAGAAGAACCAGACCTGCATCAGACCGAAGCCGAAGGCGCCCACCGAAGCGATCGCGTTGAAATCAGCGAACTGCAAGGCGTAGTCGGCATAACGACGCGGCATGCCGGCCAGACCCAGGAAGTGCATCGGGAAGAAGGTGATGTTAAAGGTCACCAGCGAGCCCCAGAAATGGAACTTGCCCTTCCATTCCGGATACATCACACCGGTCCACTTCGGTGCCCAGTAGTAATAGCCGGCGAACATGCCGAACAGGGAGCCGGCCACCAAAACATAGTGGAAATGCGCCACCACGTAGTAAGTGTCTTGCACCTGGATGTCGATCGGCGCCATCGCCAGAATCAGGCCGGTGAAGCCGCCCATCGTGAACACGAAGATGAAGCCCACCGCCCACAACATCGGCGACTCAAATGTCATCGAACCGCGCCACATCGTGGCCAGCCAGTTGAAGATCTTCACGCCGGTCGGCACCGCGATCAGCATGGTCGCGTACATGAAGAAAAGCTGACCCGTCACCGGCATGCCGGTGGCAAACATATGGTGCGCCCAAACGATGAAGGACAGGATGGCGATCGAGGCGGTCGCGTAGACCATCGAGGCATAGCCGAACAGGCGCTTGCGGGCAAAGGCCGGCACGATCTGGCTGACGATGCCGAAGGCCGGCAAGATCATGATGTACACCTCGGGGTGGCCGAAGAACCAGAAGATGTGCTGGTACATCACCGGGTCACCGC
>JADMJQ010000210.1:0-9183 GCA_018780415.1 Roseateles sp.
TGGCCAGGATGTCGGTCCACTCGGTGGCGGAGAGCGTCAGGCCTTCGCCTTCGAGGTGGTACTTGCCGTCCTTGTAGAACTCGCTGGCGGCGCAGTCCAGGCCGATGGCGATCTGTTCACCGGCGGTGTAGCCGGCCTTGTCGATCGCTTCCAGAATCATCTGGATCGCCGCTTCATGGTTTTCGACGCTCGGTGCAAAACCGCCTTCGTCGCCGACCGCGGTGCTGATGCCCTTGTCGTGCAGGATCTTCTTCAAGGCGTGGAACACCTCGGCGCCCCAGCGGATCGCTTCACGGAAGCTTGGTGCGCCGACCGGGATGATCATCAGCTCTTGCAGGTCCAAGCTGTTGTTGGCATGCGCGCCGCCGTTGATGACGTTCATCATCGGCACCGGCAACTGGCAAGCCCCCATGCCGCCGAAGTAACGGTACAGCGGCAGGCCCGACTCTTCGGCCGCAGCGCGAGCGACGGCCATAGACACGGCCAACATCGCATTGGCACCCAAGCGGCCCTTGTTGTCGGTGCCATCGAGGTCGATCAGCGTGCGGTCCAGAAAGGCTTGCTCGGACGCGTCCAGGCCCAACACGGCCTCGGAGATTTCGCCGTTGATGTGTTCAACCGCCTTCAACACGCCCTTGCCGAGGTAGCGGCTCTTGTCGCCGTCGCGCAGCTCGATCGCTTCACGCGAACCGGTCGAAGCGCCGGAGGGCACTGCTGCGCGGCCCATCACACCGGATTCCAGCAACACATCGCATTCGACGGTGGGGTTGCCGCGGCTGTCCAAGATTTCACGCCCGACGATGTCAACAATGGCACTCATTCAAAGTCTCCGAAAAGTTCAAAAAAATTTGTTGTCCGCATCATGCCAGCGGGCGGTTACCGGCGCTGAACAAGATCAAGCCGAAGCGATCAACGGTTGAAGCTGGATTTGCGCAATGACTTCAACTTAAGCGCTGAAGTCATCCTCAAGCAGCGGCTGCGATTTGACGACGCGGTCGATCGCAACCAACTGCTCCAACAAGGCGCGCATGTGCTTGAGCGGTACGGCATTGGGACCGTCGGACCAGGCCTCATTCGGGCGCGGATGGGTTTCCATGAAGAGCCCGGCCACGCCTGCGCCAACGCCGGCTCTGGCCAGCACAGGGACCATCTCGCGAGCGCCGCCGCTGCTGGTGCCCTGGCCACCGGGCTTTTGCACCGAGTGGGTGACATCGAACACGACTGGTGCGCCCGTCTTGCGCATTTCGGCCAAGCTGCACATATCCGCGAGCAAGTTGTTGTAGCCAAAGCTAACGCCGCGCTCGCACGCCAGGAAGCGGTCCTCGGACAAGCCGGCCTCGCGCGCAGCCACGCGAGCTTTGTCGATGACGTTCTTCATGTCCCAGGGTGCGAGGAACTGGCCCTTCTTGATATTGACCGGCTTGCCTGACTTGGCTACGGCCCGGATGAAGTCGGTTTGGCGGCACAGGAAGGCCGGCGTTTGCAGCACATCGACGACGCTGGCCACCTCATTCACTTGGGCCTCGTCATGCACATCGGTGATGATGGGCAACTGCAGTTGCTTGCGCACCTCGTCCAGGATCTTCAGCCCGGCGTCGATGCCGACACCACGCTTGGTTGAGCCGGACGAGCGATTGGCCTTGTCGAAGGAGCCTTTGTAGATGAGCGGAATGCCCAGCGCCACACAAGCTTCTTTGAGCTGACCCGCTACCTCGATGGACATTTCCAGTCCCTCGATCGAGCAGGTGCCGGCAATCAGGAAGAAAGGTCGGTCGATGCCGACCTCAAAACCGCAAAGCTTCATGGGGTTGCTTCCTTCAAGCTACTTTGTGATCCAACGCTGCCTTGATAAAGGCGATGAACAGCGGGTGACCGTCCCACGGCGTCGACTTGAACTCGGGGTGGAATTGCACACCGACATACCAGGGGTGAACCGCACGCGGCAACTCGACCATCTCGGTCAGCTTTTCACGCTGGGTGATGGCCGAAATGACCAGGCCGGCATCGCGCAGCTGGTCGAGGTAATGCTCGTTGGCCTCGTAGCGATGGCGATGGCGCTCGCTGACGACCGGACCATAGATGTCATGCGCCAAGGTGCCGGGCATCACGTCGGAGCTCTGCGCCCCCAGGCGCATGGTGCCGCCCAGATTGGACTTCTCGTCACGCTTTTGGATGCTGCCGTCGGCGTCCTGCCATTCGTCGATCAGGGCGATCACCGGATGCGGGGTCGCGGGCTCGAACTCGGTCGAGTTGGCGCCAGTGAGGCCCGCCATATGGCGCGCGTACTCGATCGTGGCGACCTGCATGCCTAAGCAAATGCCCAGGTAAGGGCGCTTGTGTTCGCGCGCATATTGCGCCGCCAGGATCTTGCCTTCGACGCCGCGCTTGCCGAAGCCGCCCGGCACCAGGATGGCGTCAAATGCGCTGAGCTGATCGATATTGGCCGCCGTCAGCAGTTCGGAATCGACGTACTCGATCTTGACCCGCGCATGGTTGTGAATGCCGGCGTGGCGCAAGGCCTCATTGAGCGACTTGTAGGAGTCGCTGAGGTCGGTGTACTTGCCGCACATCGCCACGCAGACATCCTTGACCGGGTTCATAACTTCGTGAACCAGCGTGTCCCAGCGCCGCAAATCGGCCGACTTGGTGTTCAGCTGCAGCTTGGTGCAGATCAGCTGATCCAGACCCTGCTCGTGCAACATGCGCGGCACCTTGTAGATGGTGTCGACGTCCCACATCGAGATCACGCCGTACTCGGGCACATTGGTGAACAGCGAAATCTTCTCGCGCTCATCGTCCGGGATGCGGCGGTCGGCGCGGCAGATCAACGCGTCGGGCTGGATGCCGATTTCGCGCATCTTCTGCACCGTGTGCTGGGTCGGCTTGGTTTTGAGCTCGCCGGCGGCGGCGATCCAGGGTACATAGGACAGATGGACGAAAGCGACCTGATTTGGGCCGGCTTTCAAGCTCATCTGGCGCGCCGCTTCTAGGAAGGGCAGGGACTCGATATCGCCGACGGTGCCGCCGATCTCGACAATCGCCACGTCCACCGCATCGGCCGTGCCGACGCCGGCGCCGCGGCGCACAAAGTCCTGGATTTCGTTGGTGATGTGCGGAATCACCTGCACGGTCTTGCCGAGGTAGTCGCCGCGGCGTTCCTTCTCCAGCACCGACATATAAATCTGCCCGGTGGTGAAGTTGTTGGCCTTCTTCATGCGCGTGGTGATGAAGCGCTCGTAGTGACCCAGGTCTAGATCGGTTTCGGCACCGTCTTCGGTGACGAACACCTCACCATGTTGGAACGGGGACATCGTGCCCGGATCCACATTGATATAGGGATCGAGCTTGATCAAGGTGACCTTGAGGCCGCGAGATTCGAGGATGGCAGCCAGTGAAGCCGATGCGATGCCCTTGCCGAGTGAGGACACCACACCGCCCGTGACGTAGACGTATTTGGTCATGTCGTGCAGCGTCTTTTCAAAAACGCTGTGGTGGTAAAACGCGATTATAGAGGGGTGAAATCGCCGCTCTTGCGATCTACCGACATCGCCTCCAGCATTTGCAGCACCAGGGCGGCGGTCTCAATCGGCCGCTCGAACGGGAACAGGTGCGAGCCGGGCATCCAGGCGAAATGCTTTTTGGCCAGCGCCTTGGACGCCGCCGAGCCGGCCATGCGTAGTTCCTCGGACTCAGCGCCGGCCACAAAGCCGACCGGGCATTGCGGCGGATAGCGCCCAATCAAGCGGCCCAGGTGATGGGGCAGGGTGTTGTAAATGCGGGTCTCTTGCTCGCGGCTGAAGCGCATGCGGGTCAGCCCATCACCGCCATCCTCGAAGCCGCTCTCGACATAGTCGGCCAACACCCTGGGGTCCCAGCGGGCGAATTTGTCCTTGGCCGCAAAGTGGCTCAGCACCGCTTGCCGGGTCGGCCATTCATGCCGGCGCTGGCTGGAGATCCGTCCCGGCGAAACGCGGCCAATCAGCCGCGTCGCCTTGGCCAGTTGCAGGCTGTGGGCTCGCCAACCTGCCACCAAGGGCGAGTCGAGCAAGACCAGGCCTTGGGCCAGATCGGGCCGGCGGCTGCTGACCAGCAAGCTCAAGAGGCCGCCGAGCGAATGGCCGATCAGCACCACCGGGCCAGGTGTTGCCATGGTGGGTTGCACCTCGCGCTCGATGAAATGAATCAGCTGGTTGCGCAGATGCGGCCAGTTGTTGGTGACCGGGTAGGCCGGGTCATGGCCGATGATGGGCAGCGCATGGACGCTCCAGCCGGCGCTGCGCCAGGCCTCGAACAGCAGGCGGTAGCAGCCGGCGCCGAAGCCATTGGCATGCGAGAAGACGATGGTCCTGCTCATGGATTCAAGGGGCAGCTTTGTTCAGATTCTTCAGTTGATAGACCAGGGCCAGCGCTTCACGCGGGCTCAAGGTGTCGGGGTCGACATCATCAAGCGCCAGTCGCAAAGCGCTTGTCTCTTCGGTGACTGCCACAGTCGTCGCGGCTGCTGGAGGCGGCGGCGCGAACAAATCGATCTGCGCACGGCCCTCTCCGGCCTTGGCCTCCAGCGCCTCCAAAGTGGCGCGCGCCTGGCGCACCAAACTGGCCGGCATGCCCGCCAGCCGCGCCACCTGCACGCCGTAGCTGCGGCTGGCCGGCCCCGGCTGGATTTCGTGCAGAAAGACGATGGTGTCGCCGCTCTCGACCGCGCCGACATGGCAGTTGATCGCCTCGCGGTGCTTGGCCGGGAACTCGGTCAGCTCGAAATAGTGGGTAGCAAACAGCGTGAACGAGCGGCTTTTGTCATGCAGATGGCTGGCGATGGCGCCGGCCAGGGCCAGGCCGTCGAAGGTCGAGGTGCCGCGCCCGATCTCGTCCATCAAGACCAGGGACTGATCGGTAGCGCTGTGCAAAATCGCCGCGCCTTCGGTCATCTCCAGCATGAAGGTGGATTGGGCGTTAGCTAAATCGTCGGCCGCGCCGATGCGGGTGTGGATCGCGTCCATGGGCCCGAGCCGGCAGGCGTCGGCCGGCACGTAAGAGCCTATCGCCGCGAGCAGGGCGATCAGGGCGACCTGGCGCATGAACGTGCTCTTGCCGCCCATATTCGGGCCAGTGATCATCAGCATGCGGGTGCGGGCGTCGAGATGGCAATCATTCGCCATGAACTCGCCGGCCCCGGTTTCGCGCAGCCGCGACTCGACGACCGGGTGGCGGCCGGCCGTGATGTCGATCGCCGGCTGGTTGACGAACTCCGGCCGGCACCAGCGCAGCGTTGCCGCACGCTCGGCCAGGGCGGCCAGCGCATCCAGGCTGGCCAGCGCTCGGCCCAGCCGGGTCAGCGGCTGCAGCTCGTCGTTGAGTTGATCCAGCACCAGTTCGAACAGCATTTTTTCGCGTGCTAAGGCGCGTTCCTGCGCCGACAAGGCCTTGTCCTCGAAGGCCTTCAGCTCGGGCGTGATGTAGCGCTCGGCGTTTTTGAGTGTCTGGCGGCGCTGGTAGTCGGCCGGCACCTTGTCGACCTGACCTTGCGTGACCTCGATGAAAAATCCATGCACGCGATTGAACTGCACGCGCAGATTGGGGATGCCGGTGCGCGCCCGCTCGCGCGTTTCCATATCGATCAAGAAGGCGTCGCAATTACCTTGAATCGCACGCAGCTCGTCCAGCTCGGCATCAAAACCATCGGCGATCACACCGCCGTCACGCACCAGCACGGCGGGCTCTTCGGCGATGGCGCGGCGTAAGAGTTCCTCAATATGCGGCGAGGCCAGCAGACCGGTGGCCAAGTCGTCCAGCAAGGCACTGCCGGCAGGAATCGTGCGGCGCAACTCGGGCAAAACCTGCAAGGTGGCACGCAGGCCGGTCAATTCACGTGGGCGCACCTGACGCAAGGCGATGCGCGCCGCGATGCGCTCAACGTCAGAGACCTGACGCAGCGCTTCACGCAGGGGTTCGGGCGAGTTCTGCAACAAGGCATCAATCGCGCCGTGACGCGCCAGTGCCTCGGTCCGTTCGCGCCTGGGGTGCAGCAGCCACTGGCGCAGCGCCCGGCTGCCCATGCCGGTGCGGCAGCTGTCCAGCAGCGACAGCAAGGTCGGCGCCGTCTCACCGCGCAAGGTGACGGTGAGCTCCAGATTGCGCTGCGTCGCCGGCGGCAGATCCAGCAGCTCGCCGCTGCGCTGCACCTGCAAGCTCTTCACATGGGCTAAGGCCCGGCCCTGGGTGTGCTCGGCATAACTGAGCAAGGCAGCGGCGGCGGCGTGGGCGGCGCCCAGCTGTTGGGCGTTGAAGCCGGCCAGGCTGGCGACGGCCAACTGCTCGCACAACTTGCGCGCACCCAGCGCCGTGTCGAACTGCCAGCTCGGCCGGTTGGTGATCGGCATATGGGCGGCCAGCACGGCGGCCGGCTGCTTCTCGCGGTCGATCAGCACCTCGGCCGGGCTTAAGCGCGCGAGCCAGGAGGGCAGCTCTTTGTCCGTGCATTCGGCCAGACCCAATTGGCCCTGTGTCATCGACAGCCAGGCCAGGCCAAAAGTCTTGCCCTGCGCCACCACGGCCAGCAGGACCGAGTCCTGCTTGTCGGCCAGCAGCTCGCTGTCGGTGACGGTGCCTGGCGTGACCACGCGCACCACCTTGCGCTCGACCGGGCCCTTGCTCGTCGCCACATCGCCGACCTGCTCGGCAATCGCCACCGCCTCGCCCAGCTTGATCAGCTTCGCCAGATAACTCTCCAAGGCATTGACCGGAATGCCCGCCATCACCACCGGTTGCCCGGCACTCTGGCCCCTCGTAGTCAGGGTGATGTCCAGCAGCGCATTGGCCTTGCGGGCATCGTCGAAAAAGACCTCATAGAAGTCCCCCATGCGGAAGAACACCAACTCGTCAGGGTGCTCGGCCTTGATGCGGAGGTATTGCGCCATCACGGGCGTATGGGCGGAGAAATCCTGAACTTGGCTCATCGACTTTGGCTGCAGCAATTGAAAAAGCCCTCGGCTGAGGGCTTTGGGAGGACCGTGCTTGGATCGAAGTTTAGTCGGCTTGCACGTCATCCGACTTGCGGATGCGCACGCTGGCGCGCTTCTTGGGCTCGACCGCTGCGGCCAGCGCAGCCACGGGGCTAGAGGAGTCGCTTGCCTCAGCGCTGGCTTCCACTTCGTCCTCGGCCTTAATCACTCGTGTGTAGGGCGCAAGAATCGTCACCAACTGACCATAGATCTTGGGATTGCCGGCCACCACTTCGCGCTGGTGCAGGAAGTCGGACTCGCCGGTGAAGTTGCCGACCAGGCCACCCGCCTCGGTGATGATCAGCGAGCCGGCCGCCACATCCCAGGGCTGCAGGCCGGTCTCGAAGCAGGCGTCGTAATAGCCGGCCGCCACATAGCAGAGGTCCAGGGCGGCGGCACCGGGGCGGCGCAGGCCGGCGCATTCGACCATCACCTCTTCGAACATCTTCATATAGCGCTTGAAGTTGTCGCCACGGCGGAACGGGAAGCCGGTGCCGATCAGCGAGTCGCTCAGTCGTGTGCGCTTGGAGACGCGCAAGCGGCGGTCGTTCATGAAGGCGCCGCGGCCCTTGGTGGCGTAGAACAGATCGTTGCGGGTCGGGTCATAGACGACGGCCTGTTGGATCACGCCGCGATGCGCCAAGGCGATCGACACGCAGTACATGGGCAGGCCGTGGATGAAATTGGTGGTGCCGTCGAGCGGATCGATGATCCAGACGAATTCGGAGGTCTTGTTGCCATGCTCGCGGCCTGACTCTTCGGCCAGGATGCCGTGGTCGGGGTAGGCGCCGAGCAGGGTCTCGATGATGATGTTTTCGGCAGCTTGGTCCACCTCGGTCACGAAGTCATTGGGCGCCTTCGTGTTGATCTTCAGGATGTCGAGGTCCATGGAAGCGCGGTTGATGATGGCACCGGCTGCGCGCGCCGCCTTGATGGCGACATTGAGCATGGGATGGAGGGAGGATTGCTGCGTCATGCGGAGTAGAACCTTGACTGAAGAGGTGGACTGGCGGAAAAAAAGAGCGGTATCCGTGCCGGCAATCGAAGCCGCACTAAGGATAATCCCGCATTTTAGCCGAGCGCGGCCCATTCCTCCAAATGGGCAGCCGGCCTGACCCGAGCGCAGCCCGTAGATATGACACGATTTGTCCTGATTCAAACCAGCCACCCCGGCAATGTCGGCGCCGCCGCACGCGCAATGAAGGTGATGGGCTTTTCGGAGCTGGTACTGGTGCGGCCCCGCTATGCCGACGTGCTGACCCAACAGGATGCCCTCTCGATGGCCAGCAGCGCCGACGACATTCTGGAGAGCGCCCGCATCGTCGACACGCTGGAAGAAGCGCTGGACGGCGTCACCTTCGCCTGTGCGACCGCGATGACGCCGCGTGACTTCGGCCCGCCGCTGCGTGAACCGCGCTCGCTGTTCACCGAGTTGGCGGCCCCTGATGGTCAACAGCACAAATTGGGCCTGGTGTTCGGCTCCGAGCGTTTTGGCATGAGTAACGAGGACGTTTACCGCTGCCACGCGGTGCTGTCGATTCCGACCCATCCCGACTACGGCTCGTTGAATCTGGCTCAGGCGGTGCAGTTGCTGGCCTATGACTGGCGCCAGGCGCTCGGTGGTTTTGCGGTGACGGCGCGCACGCCCGACCCCAAACTGGCCGATGTCCAGGCGGTGCAAGGCATGCTGGATCATTTGCAAAGCTCGCTGGAGGCGATCGGCTATTTGGACCCGCAGGTGCCGAGGAAGCTGATGTTCAGGCTCAATCAGCTGTTCAACCGCACCCAGCTGAGCTTGGACGAGGTGCATATCTTTCGCGGCATCGCGCGGGCGATGGTGGAGCCGGCCCAAACGATCAGGCCCATCCCAGCGCCCGCCAGCGAGGATTGAAGCGCGCCGCTAAACTGGCCGACCCCAATCGCTTTTGACTCACCAGCCACCCCCATGTTCCAACGCCTGCGCGAAGACATTGCCTGCATTCTTGAACGCGACCCAGCCGCCCGCTCGGCGTTCGAGGTGCTGACCTGCTACCCGGGCCTGCATGCGCTGATCCTGCACCGGCGCGCGCACTGGTGCTGGCAGCATGGCTTCAAGTGGCTGGGACGCTTCATCTCGCACCTGACGCGCTTTTTCACCGGCATCGAGATCCACCCCGGCGCGCAGATCTCGCGCAAGGTCTTC
>JADMJQ010000210.1:9264-18781 GCA_018780415.1 Roseateles sp.
GGCGAGGGCTGCACGATTTATCAAGGCGTGACCCTGGGCGGCACCGCCCTGGTCAAGGGCGCCAAGCGGCACCCGACGCTGGAGGCCGGCGTCATCGTCGGCGCCAATGCCTGCGTGCTGGGCGGCTTCACGGTCGGCGCCGGCGCGCGCATCGGCTCGGGCGCGGTGGTGACCAAGCCGGTGCCGGCCGGCGCCACCGCCGTCGGCAACCCGGCCCGCATCATCGAGGCCAAGACCTCGGCCAAGCCTGTGGACCCGGCCGCCGGGCTTCTCGGCCTACGGCGTCAGCCTCGGCGACGACCCGGTGGCGCAGGCGATGCGCGGCCTGATCGACAACGCGGCCGGCCACGACCATCAAATCGCCTTGCTCTGGCAGGCGGTCTGCAAGCTGTCGGCGGCGACCAACTCCAAGGTCGGCGACTGCGTGCCCCAAGACGCCCAGCAGGACGAGGCCTTTGACGCCGCCTCGCTGAACTTGCTGGTCAAGTAAGCCGGCTGTTCTGACCGCTGTGCCGGGCCAGGGCGCGCAGCAGGTCGGCCTGGCTGATCGGCTTGGTCAGATGGCTGTCGCAGCCGGCGGCCAGGCTTTGTTGAATATCGTGCTCAAAGGCATTCGCGCTCAAGGCGATCACCGGCGTACGCGGGCGTGCCTGCTCGGCCTCGATGGCGCGCAGGCCGCGAGTGGCTTGGTGGCCGTCCAGCACCGGCATTTGCACATCCATCAAGACCAGATCGAAGCGCGTGCTGCGAAATTTCTCCAGCCCGATGGCGCCGTTTTCGGCCACCTCGATGCGGTGACCCAGCGGCCCCAACATGGCCTCGACCACCAGCACATTGACGGGGTTGTCGTCGCACAGGAGGATGTGCATGGGCGCCAGTGCCTGCGGCTTGTCGACCACCGGCGCCGCCGCACCGGCGGGCGCCGGCTGCACCGGTAGGGGCAGGCTGACGAAGAAGCAGGTGCCTTGCGCCGGTGCGCTGTCCAACCACATCTGCCCGCCCATCAGGTCGACCAGGCGGCGGCTGATCGTCAGGCCCAGGCCGGTGCCGCCAAACTGCTGCTCGACCTCGGTGCCGGCCTGCTCGAAGGGGCGGAAAATCTGCTCATGCAAGGCCGGTGCAATGCCGATGCCGGTGTCCTGCACGCGCAGCAGTACCAGCGCCTGCGCGTTTGCATCCTGCTTGGGGCGTTCTGCCCAGACCGTGACCGAGCCGCGCGGCGTGAACTTGATCGCATTGCCGACCAGATTCATCAGCACCTGGGCCAGCCGCTTGGGGTCACCTTGCACCCAGCCTCGCACGCTGGGGTCCATGCGCAGTTCAAGGCGCAAACCCAGCTGCTCGGCACGTGGCCGCAGCAAGCTCAGCTGCTGCAGCAGCAAGGCCTCCAGATCGAAGACTTGCGGCGCCAGCTGCAGGCGGCCGGCCTCGATCTTGGCCAGGTCGAGCAGCTCATTGATCAGCTCGAACAGCGAATGCCCGGCGCGCTCGAAGATGGTGACGTAATGGCGCTGCTCGGCCGACAGCTCGGTCTTGGCCAGCATTTCGGCCATGCCCAGCAGGGCATTCATCGGCGTGCGGATTTCGTGGCTGACTTGCGCCAGGAAATCGCTCTTGGCCCGGCTGGCCGCAACAGCGACGGCGCGCTCATAGCTCAGCTGCCGCTGGGTCAGCGCATCCCAGCGCAACTGGGCCAGGGCGGCCAGCAGCAGGCCGGTGACGACGACCAGCAGCGGCCCCAGCAAGGGCAGCAGCAAGGCCTCATGCTGTAGCAGCGCCCAACTTGAGGCCACCAGCAGGGCCAGCGTGACCAGGGCCAGGGCGACCTGCTGGCCGAATTGCGGTCGGCCGCGCGAGGCGGCCCACAGCGCCATCAACACCGCCGGCAGACCGGCCAGCAGCCACAGCGTGGTTTGCAGCTGCGGGCCGGCCGTGCGCACAAACTGCTGCCGCTGCAAGGCGGCATAACTGGCGGCCTGCAGCCGCGTGCCGGACATCTGGCCTTGCACCGTCATCACCGCATCGGCGCTATAGCCGCTGCTGCCTATGAAGACGGTGCGCCCTTGCAGCCGCGAGCGCAGGCCGGGGTCGTCGGCCGAGCCCAGGGCGGCCTGCATCAGCTCGGACCAGGTCATGGTGGGGATGGCCGCCGGGTTGGGCGGCAGATGCAGTCTGATCCGACCCTGGCCATCGACCGGCCAACGCCAGGGTCCCATTAGCAAATAGTCCGCCTGCAACTGCCAGCCAGCCGCTGCGGCAGCCGGCGCTTGCCGCTGGCTGCGCAGCAGGGCCGCCAGCGGCAGCGAGGGCAATAGATGGCCATCGATTTGATGCAGCAGGGGCAAGCGGCGCAACAGCCCATCGCTGTCCAGCGTCGTCGATATCAAACCGACCGAACCGAGGCCGTCGCCGCCGTTGGCGACCACGCCGGCAAGCAGGGCGCCTTGCGGCAGCGCAATACCGGGCCAGGCCAAGGCCGGCAGCTTGTCGGCGCTGCCGGCCGGCGTGCGCAGGCCAAGGCGGGTCAGCAGGGGCTCATGCCCCTCATCCACGGCCAGCCGCTGTTTCAGCCCCGCAGCGGCCAGCACCACATCGGGCTGCTGACCTAGGCTGTGGGCGAATGGCAGATCGCCGTCGCGCGCGCCGGCAAACACAATGTCGAAGACGATCAGCTTGGCGCCGGCCTCGCGCAAGTACCCGAGCAAGAGCGAGTAGACGTCGCGGCGATAGGGCCAGTCCCCCAGCTGCGGTTGCAGGGTCTGCAAAGCGGAGTCGTCGATGTCCACCACCAACAGTTCGGCATAGTCCACAGCCCGCGCCGGCTCGGCGCTGAGCCGCAGCAAACCGTCGTCCAGCAACACCGCCAGGCGATCGTAGGCGGGGCTGAGCTGGCTCAGCAGCAAGACCAAGGGCAGGGCCAGCAGCGGCAACAAGGCCAGCCGCGCGCCGGCGCGTGAGTGCAAGAACATGGGCGTCAGAGCACCAGCAGCAGCGCGCCCAGTGGCAGCAGCCAGAGCAACCAGTTGGTTGCGGGAATGTCGACCTGCTGAGTTGTGCCGTAGGGGCCGGCATAACCGCCGGCGTCGACGCTGCGCGCGCGCAAGAAGTAGCGGCCGGGCGGCGGCTTTGGCAGCGTCAGCGCTGGGTGATCGGTGCCGGGTTCGGCCAGCATTTGCGTGAACTCGGCGTCGCGCGCCCATTGCAGCTGATAGCTGGCGGCACCTTGGGCGGCCGGCCAGCGCAGCTGCAAGGTGTCGGCGCCCAGCTCCGGCGGCGCCAGCTGAGGGCTGGGCGGTTCGGCCCTGAGCTCGACGCTTTGCAGCTCGCCCCAAGGGCCAAGGTCGGCGCCGGCCGCGATGCTGGCCAGTCGCCAGTAGTAGCGCCCCGGCGCCAGCGGGTGGGTGAACTCGGTAGCGGTCAGATCCCGGCGATCGAGCAGCAGCTCGTCTGTCATCTCTTTGGCTTGCGCCAGTTGCAGCGCAAAACCTTGGACCCCCAGCGGCTGGGTCCAGGCCAGGGTCAAAGCCTTGCCGTAGACCACCGCATCGGCGGCCGGCGCCTTGATGAAGGGTGGCTCCGGTCTGGCCTTGACCGTGAAATTCGCCTCGGCGGCATGGCCCTCATGGCCCAGATCGTCGATGCTGCGCACGCGCAGGGTGTAGGCGCCATCGGGCAGGTCCGGCCATTGCGCCAGTGGCTGCTCGAAGCGCCCATCCAGCAACAAGCGCTCGGGGTCCCCGGCCGGGAACACCTGCGCGCGATAGGCCTGCGCGGCGGCGGCCACCGACCATGTCAGGCGCAGCGGCATTTTCTCTATCAGCGGCTGCAGGCCCTGTAAATCCGGGGCCGGCGGCAAGAGGCTGAGCTGGGCTGGCTGACCCGCGTCGGTGGCTGCCACCCCGTAGCCGGCCGCGACCTGCAGCCGGTCTGCCGCCACCATGCCCGCCAGCACCTGGGCGTGAGTGCCGGTGCCGTTGTCCGCCAACTGGATACGAAATTCGGTGCCGCGCACGCCCAGATTCAGGCTGGGTGTGCGAACTTCATAAATCGGCGGGCGCTGCGGGCGGCGCGCCACCAGGTGCTCGGTGCGGCCTTGCTGCAGGCGCAGCTGCATCAGCGGCAGGCCACTGCGACCGTAGACCAGCAAGCGCTCGATGGCGACCTGGCTGTCCGGCGCCAGCAGCATGCGCGAGCCGTCAACAAAGCGCAGCGTCAGCGAACTTTGCGGGCCGGTGCGCACGACGTCGCCGGCGCGCAGCTCCGCACCGGCCCGCAGCGGCTCGGCGGCCTGGCCCGTGCGGCGCAGGCTGACCTCGCCCTGAGTGAACAGCGCCGCGGCGACGCCGGCCTCGCTGCGCAACAAGGCGATGGGCATGCGCAAATAGGCGCCGGGCTGCAGCTTCAGCGGGTCGGCGACCTGGTTGATGCGCTGTAAGGCACGCCAGGATGCGCCGTCGGCCAGATAGGCCTCGGTCAAGGTCAGCAGGGTGTCGCCGGGCTGGATGCGGTACTGCCAATCGGCGGGGGCGGTCGATGCCGGCAATGCTGGCAATACCTTCGTGGCGGTCGGCCGGGTCGGTGCCGCTTGTGCCGCAGGCGCTTGCAGCAGGGCCGTGACGGTGAGCAATGCGGCCATTGACCGGCTTGCGCCGACCGAAACCCTATGCCTTGCGGAGAATTGCTTGTCGCTCATCGCTTGCCCTGCCCAGGTCCAGTTTTACGGCCGAAACGCGGGGCAATGGTAGCGTGTGTATTGAGCGTTACTGTCGACCTTGCTGCTCCACCTTGTGCTGGAACGTGACGGTCGACGGCCTCAGACCACGCTGCGCGGTGGACGCTGGCTTGATTTAGGCCTGAAGCCTTTCACCACCTCATCACGAGTTTCAAGATAAGGGCCACCAATCAGGTCGATGCAATAGGGTACGGCGGCAAAAATTCCGTCCACCAGCTGCTTGCCCTCGGCATCTTTGAGACCCGCCAAGGTCTCGGCGATTGCCTTGGGCTGACCCGGCAAATTGATGATCAACGTTTTGCCGCGTATCACCGCGACCTGGCGCGACAAAATCGCCGTCGGCACAAAGCGCAACGAGATCTGCCGCATTTGCTCGCCAAAGCCGGGCATTTCCTTGTCGGCGACGTCCAAGGTCGCCTCGGGCGTCACATCGCGCAGCGCCGGGCCGGTGCCGCCGGTGGTCAAGACCAGATCGCAGCCGGCCCGGTCAACCAACTCGATCAAGGTCTGCGCGATCAGGGGGCGCTCGTCGGGAATCAGCCGGGCTTCGAATTGCAGCGGGTTGTGCAGCGCACTGCTCAGCCAGGCCTGCAGGGCCGGCAGGCCCTTGTCCTCGTAGACGCCGCTGGAGGCGCGGTCGCTGATCGAGACGATGCCTATGCGTACAGGCTCAGGCACCGACTCGGCAAGGTCATTCGTCTGCATCGTCGTCATTGACCGGTTCAGCCTTGGGCGCGATACGCAGCTCTTCGGTCTTGATGAACTGGAACAGATCGCGGAAGGCGCGGCCGGAGCGCTGCTCGGGCGCCAATGCGGCGTCCTTGCGGGCGGCGCGCACGAGGCTGCGCAATTGCTGCACATCGATGCCGGCATGTTCCTGAATAAAGTCCTGCAGCGCCGCGTCGTCGGCCAGCAGGCGCTCGCGCCAACGCTCGCTTTGATGCAGGGCCAGGCTGTCCTTGGCAAAGCCGAGCTTGAAGTCGGCCACCGCCTGGCGCAGCGGCTCGGGGTCGACCCGACGCATCAGCTTGCCGATGTATTGCATCTGCCGCCGCAGACCTTCGTGGGCGGTGATCTTCTTCGCATCTTTCAGCGCGTCGGCCAGGATCTCGGGCAGATTCAACGGCGCGATGCGGCTGGCGGGCAGAGTCATCAACTCCTTGCCCAGCACTTGCAATTCGGTCATCTCACGTTTGAGCTGGCTTTTGCTGGGACCGTCAAAGTCTTCGTCTTCGGCGCTGGTGTCTTCTTGTGTTCGCATAGGGTTCTGGGGCAAGGTTCGGCGGGTGTTCTGGGCAGGGCCGAAATCAATCGGCGGCTGGCAGCGCGGGCTCGGCGCCTGCTCGGCGCTCGGCTGGGGCACGATTTGCACGTGCGGCTCGTATGATTGTCCCTTAGTTCTGTCATATTTTCGTCGTCGCGGCCCATCGCATAGGTCGCGTCTGCGCTGGCTTCACCCCCTGCGGGCAGCAGTTCCCGCATCTCATTCGGCAAAAATCCACATGTCTAAGCTTGCAAAGCCTTACTCCCCACCCACCGCATCGCATGGCACGCATCAGTCGGTCGCAGGCTTTTCTTACCGGGAAGAACAGTTCCAGCAACTGATCGAGGATGTGTTGGCCGAGGCCAGGCAGCTGGGGGCGTCGGACGCCGGCGCCGAGGTCTCCGAGGGCTGCGGCCTGTCGGTCTCGACCCGCATGGGGGAAATCGAAAACGTCGAGCGCAACCGCGACAAATCCCTCGGCATTTCGGTCTATGTCGGCCAGCGCCGCGGCAATGCCAGCACCTCGGACTTCTCGCGCAAGGCCTTGCAGGACACCGCGCGCGCCGCTTTTGACATTGCCCGATTCACCGCCGAGGACCCGGTCGCCGGCCTGCCCGATGTCGAGGATCTGTCGCTCGACGCCGCGGCCCGGCCCGAGCTGGATCTGTTTCACCCCTGGGCCATCGACGCCCAGGGCGCGGCCGAAATGGCACTGCGCTGCGAGGCCGCCGCCTTCGCCACCGACAAGCGCATCACGAATAGCGAGGGCGCGGCGGTATCGGCCCAGCAATCACATTTCTATATGGGCAATAGCCGCGGCTTCCGCGGCGGCTACGCCAGCTCGCGGCATTCGATTTCGGTGGCCCCGATCGCCGGCCGCGGCGCGCAGATGCAGCGTGACTCCTGGTACAGCTCGATGCGCAGCGCTGCCGACCTGGCCAGCCCCGAGAGCATAGGCCGCTACGCCGCCGAGCGCGCGCTGTCACGGCTGAAGTCGCGCCGCGTCGCCACCGCCGAGGTGCCGGTCTTGTTCGAGAGCACGGCCGCGGCCGGCTTGCTGGGCGCGGTTGTGCAGGCCACCAGCGGCGGCGCGCTGTACCGGCGCGCCAGCTTTTTGCTCGACAGCCTGGGCAAGCCCGTGTTGGCCTCGCATATCGACATCCATGAGAACCCACATGAGATCAAGGGCAAGGGCAGTTCGCCCTTTGATGACGAGGGCGTTATCACCCGGCCGCGCAGTGTGGTCGAGGCCGGTGTGCTGCAGGGTTATTTCCTCTCCACCTACTCGGCCCGCAAGCTCGGGATGCGCACCACGGGTCACGCCGGCGGCTCGCACAATCTGCAGATGACAAGCCGCCTGACGGCGCCCGGTGATGATCTCAAAACCATGCTCAAGCGCTTGGGGCGCGGCCTGTTCGTGACCGAGCTGATGGGGCAGGGCGTCAACTATGTCAACGGCGACTATTCGCGCGGCGCCAGCGGTTACTGGGTCGAGGACGGCGAAATCGCCTTCCCGGTGCACGAGATCACCATCGCCGGCAACCTGACCGAGATGTTCCAGAACATCATCGGTATCGGCTGCGACCGCTACACCATGGGCGGCAAGACGATTGGCTCGGTGCTGATCTCGCGGATGAAGTTGGCGGGCAGCTAAGGCGAGTTTTAAGCGGCTTTTCAGTTTGCCGTAAGCCGGCAATAAGTTTGGCGCCAAGATCCCAAAATGAGGCGGTATTTGCACGGGTTTGCCCCGGGGAGCACCGCTTTTGTGCCCCCTAGAATTGGTCGGCAATTTCATGCAAATCCAAAACTAGGAGTCACAAGATGGAGCGTAGATCCTTTGTTCGCCAGGCTGGCATGGCCGGTGTGCTGGCCGCCGGCGTTGCACCCGCAGTCGTGCATGCTCAGGCCACCATTCGTTGGCGTCTGGCATCGAGTTTTCCAAAATCCCTAGACACCATTTTTGGCGCCGCCGACGTGTTCGCCAAGAAGGTCGGGGAGATGACCGGTGGCAAGTTCCAGATTTCGACCCATGCCGGCGGCGAATTGATGCCCGCTTTTGGTGTGGTCGATGCGGTCAAGGACGGCACGGTGGAAATGGCCCACACGGCGCCTTACTACTTCCACGGCAAGGATGAGACCTTTGCGATTGGCTGTGCGATTCCGTTTGGCCTCAACAGCCGCCAGATGAGCGCCTGGATGCTGGAGGGCAACGGCCTGAAGCTGATGCGCGATTTCTATCGCGGCTACAACATCATCAATTTCCCCGGCGGCAATACCGGCGCCCAAATGGGCGGCTGGTATCGCAAGGAAGTCAAGAGCGTGGCCGACATCAAGGGCCTGAAGATGCGCATCGGCGGTTTCGCCGGCCGTGTGCTGGAACGTATGGGCGGCGTGCCGCAGAACATCCCCGGCGGCGAAATCTATCAGGCGTTGGAAAAAGGCACCATCGACGCGGCTGAATGGGTCGGCCCCTACGATGACCAGAAGCTGGGCTTCAACAAAGTGGCGCCCAACTACTACTACCCAGGCTGGTGGGAGGGCGGCCCGCAGCTGGACTTCTTCATCAACACCAAGTCCTTTGATAGCCTGACGCCCGAGTACAAGGCGATCGTGACGGCCGCGGCTGCGGTCGCGCACAACGATATGCAGGCCAAGTACGACGCGCGCAACCCGCCGGCCCTGCGCCAGCTGGTGCAAGGCGGCACCAAGCTGTTTCGCTTCCCCAAGGACGTGATGGACGCGGCCTTCAAGGAATCGATGGCGATTTACAGCGAGCTGTCGGCCAAGAACCCGAACTGGAAGAAAGTCTACGAGGACTATTCGGCCTTCCGGCGCGATCAGAACCTCTGGTTCCGCTTTGCTGAAGCCAGCTATGACGATTTCATGCAGGCACAAAAGCTCTGAGCTAGATTTCCGAACGTAAACAAAACCCCGTTGGCTTGGCCGGCGGGGTTTTTTTACGCCTTGGAAGCGCGCATGGGAAACAAAAAAAGGCCGCATTGAATGCGGCCTTTTCAATCTCGGTCGGTGCTGCTACTTGCTGCCGGCCTCGGCCGCCGAGGCCGGCGTGCCGGCCGGGCCAAACAGCGCGTTGCCGTCCATCTCGGTGTCCTCGGCCTTGTCTGTGTTGGGCTGGACTTCGACCTGCACCTGGCTGGCGTCGGCATCGGCGACCTTGCCCAAGCCGCCCGAGACCAGATTCGGGAAGGCAATGATCAGCCCGACCATGACGATTTGAATCATCACAAAGGGCACGGCACCCCAGTAGATTTGTCCGGTCGTCACCGGAGCAATGCGCTTGCCGGTGAGCTTGTCGATGTACTCCGTCAGCGGCGCCACGCTGCGCAGATAGAACAAGGCAAAGCCAAACGGTGGGTGCATGAACGAGGTCTGCATATTGACGCCCAAGAGCACGCCGAACCAGATCAGATCGATGCCCAGCTTTTCGGCCACCGGCGCCAGCAGCGGCACGACGATGAAGCTCAGCTCGAAGAAGTCGAGGAAGAAGGCCAGCACGAAGA
>JADMJQ010000210.1:18791-26564 GCA_018780415.1 Roseateles sp.
GGATATTGACGAAGATCAGGAAGCCGATCTGGCCACCCGGCAGGCCGGTCAGCAAATGCTCAACCCAGATGGGGCCGTCGACGCCCTGGAAGGACAGGCTGAAGATGGTCGAGCCGACCAGGATGAAGACCACAAAGCAAGACAGCTTGGTGGTTGAGGTCAGGGCTTGCGTCATCAGCTTGTAGCTGATGCGCCCGCGCGCCAAGGCCATCAAGAAGGCGCCCAAGGCGCCCATCGCGCCGCCCTCGGTCGGTGTGGCGATGCCTAAGAAAATCGTGCCCAGCACCAGGAAGATCAGGGCCAGCGGCGGGATCAACACAAAGGTCACCTGCTCGGCCATCTTGGACAGCAGGTTCAGACGCAGCAATTTGTTCAACACCGAGGCCAGAAAGGCCACGCCGACGCCAACCGACATCGCCACCACAATGGTTTCATCGGTGGGCATGCTGGCCACCAGCTCACCCTTGAAGTAACCGGTGATGTCGGCGTAGCGCTGAGCGAAATAGACGGCGATGCCGACCGATACCAGGGTCAAAATCCCCAGCGAGCGCAGGCCGCTGTCGCCATTGCTTTCGCGGATGGCGCGCGCTTCCAGCGGCAAGGCCGGCACCCATTTGGGGCGGAAGATGGCGATGCCGATGATGTAGGCGGTGTACAGGCCGGTCAGGATGAAGCCAGGTAAGAAGGCGCCCTTGTACATATCGCCGACGCTCTTGCCCAACTGGTCGGCCAGGATGATCAGCACCAGGGACGGCGGAATGATTTGCGCCAAGGTGCCGGACGCCGCGATCACGCCGGAGGCAATCCGTCGGTCATAGCCATAGCGCAGCATGATGGGCAGCGAGATCAGGCCCATCGAAATTACCGAGGCGGCGACCACACCGGTGGTGGCGGCCAGCAAGGCGCCGACAAAAATCACCGCGTAGGCCAGGCCGCCGCGCATCGGGCCGAATAGCTGGCCGATGGTGTCCAGCAGGTCTTCGGCCATGCCGGAACGCTCAAGGATCAAGCCCATCAGCGTGAAGAAGGGGATCGCCAACAGGGTGTCGTTCTTCATGATGCCGAAGATGCGCAGCGGCAGCGCCTGCATCAGCGAGGCCGGCAGCACATCAAGCTCGATGCCGACGAAGCCAAAGAACAGGCCGCAAGCACCCAGGCTGAATGCCACCGGGAAACCCATCAGCAAGAACACGATCAGCCCCGCGAACATGATGGGGGCTAAGTTTTGGGCAAAGAATTCCATTCCCGGGCTCCCTCAGATCTTCTTTTGTTCGGCAGCCAAGCGGATCGCTTCGGCCAGTTCTTCTTCGGCCGTCTTGGCCACCGGCTTCTTGGTCGGGTCGTCGATCAGCCCCTGTAAAAAGGCCAGTCGCTTGATCAACTCGCTGATGCCTTGCAGCATCAACAGGCCAAAGCCCAAGGGGATGAAGGCATAGACCGGCCAGAGTGTCAGCCCGCCGGCATTTGAGGAGATCTCGCCCGAGCGCAGCGCCTGCAGGAAGAACGGCGTGCCCAGGTAGATGATGGTGATGCACACCGGCATCAGGAAGACGACGAAACCGAACACGTCGATCCAGGTCTGCACTCGCTTGGAGAAGCGCCCGACCACCACGTCGATGCGCACATGCTCATTGTTCAGCAGCGTGTAGCCGGCCGCCAGCAAGAAGGACGCAGCGAACAAATACCACTGCATTTCCAGGAAGGCGTTCGAGCTGTAGTTGAAGGCCTTGCGAATGATGGCGTTGACGGCGCTGATCACCGTCGAGGCGAGGATCAGCCAGATCACCCAGCGGCCGATGAAGCGGCTCAGGCCGTCTATCAGGGCAGAAATTTTGAGAAGGGCTTGCACCGTTGTCTCCTGTTGTCTTTTACAAATACGCGAAGGCGCCTACATATTCGACGCTTGACGCAATGTATGAGCACAGGGCTGAATTGATCCTGAACGATGCGACTCTCCTAGGGCATGTCCTAGGAGAGTAATCCCGGGGTAGGGCGGGCCGCGCTCGGTCTAGAGCTGACTGGCCGCAGCAAACAGCTTGCCCGAGCGAGCGCCCGAGCGGCAAAACGCCAGGATGGGCTTGGGCAAGCTGTCCAGCAGCTGTTTGAACTGGGCAATTTCCTCCGGCGACTGGAAGCCGCCGGCCACCGGCAGGTGGCGGTAGCTCAAACCCGCTGCCAGCGCCGCCGCTTCGACCTCGGCACTGGTGGGCTGAGTCGGCCCGCCCTCATAGTCGGGCCGGTTGTTGATGACGCTGCGAAAACCAGCGGCAGCCGCCGCGGCCATCGCCGCCGGCTCCAGTTGCGGCGCCACGCAGAAATCGGCCGTGATGCTTTGGATGGGCAAACTCATCGCCGACCTCAGCTCAGCGCTTGCTTGACGGCAGCCGACACCAGAGCCATCTCGGCCTTGCCACTCAGCTGCGCCTTGACGGCAGCCATCACCCGGCCCATATCGGCCGCGCTCTTGGCGCCCAACTCCAGCACGATGGCATCAACGGCCGTCTTGACCTCGGCGGCGTCCATGCGTTGCGGCAAATAGATCTCCAGCACCTTCAACTCGATCGCTTCCTTGTCCGCCAGATCCTGCCGGCCGCCGGCGGTGAACTGGGTGATCGAGTCCTTGCGTTGCTTGATCAGCTTGTCGACGATGGCGATCACGCCGAGGTCATCCACCACGACGCGTTCATCGACCTCTTTTTGCTTGATGGCGGCGAGCAGGCCACGAATGGTGGTCAGCTTGTCGGCCTCCTTGGCGCGCATGGCGGTCTTCATGTCTTCGGTGATGCGATCTTTCAGGCTCATGGTCGGTCCTTGGTGTGAGATGTTGCGTGATCAGATTGTGGCGGGGAAAAAGAAAAAGCCCGCTACAGCGTCCTGTGCGGGCTTTTTCTATGCGCTCTGTCGAGACAGCTAAATTTTTTAAAATTCAACTATCACGAGGGCTTGGTAGCCCGCACTAAGCATCTGATCTCTAAATAACGATCAGAACAGCTTCTTGGGCAGCTGCATGCTGCGAATGCGCTTGTAGTTGCGCTTGACGGCCGCAGCCTTCTTGCGCTTGCGCTCAGCCGTTGGCTTCTCGTAAAACTCGCGGGCGCGGAGGTCAGTCAGCAAGCCGAGTTTTTCGATAGTGCGCTTGAAACGGCGCAGAGCCACATCAAATGGCTCGTTCTCTTTGACGCGAATCGTGGTCATGAAAAGGTAGTTCCTTCAATATGCGCTCGGTGTTCGTCATTCACTTCATCCGCGCTACTCATCTGCGTTTTGCAGTCAGCAGCTTTGAAATCAGTGCCTGAAACGGCTTATCCGGAAATCCGCTTCAGAAAATGTTGCGAATCGACGCGCAGGGTTTGCCAGCAAAGACAGCGATTGTAGCCTGAATTTCAAGCATTTGAAACATTCCCTCCCAATGATCTGGCGCAAGCCGCCGCACTGGCCCACGCCCACTGGAAGTTGTAGCCGCCCAACCAGCCGGTCACGTCGACCACTTCGCCGATGAAATACAGGCCCGGCACGCGTTTGCTCTGCATGTCTTGCGAGTTCAGTTCGCGGGTGTCGACGCCGCCGCGCATGACCTCGGCCTTGCGCCAGCCCTCGCTGCCGCTGGGCGTGAGCTGCCAGCCTTGCAGCTGTGCAGCGAGATTTTGCAGATCGCGGTTCTTGCATTCCGGCATGGTCCGGCTAGAGGTCAAGCCCAGGCGCTCCAGCCAGGCTTGCGCCAGGCGCTGCGGGAACAGACTCGCCAGTTCATTGCCGAGCTGGCGGCGCGAATCGCTCTTGGCCGCCAAAAGCTTGGGCAGCAGATCGAGGTCGGGTGAGAGGTCGATCTGCAGGTGTTCGCCCTCGGCCCAGTAGCTGGAGATTTGCAGAATGGCCGGGCCACTCAGGCCGCGGTGGGTGAAAAGCAAATCTTCCAAGAAACTGCCGCGTGCCTTGCCCTTGCCGGTGCTGACGACCGCCGGCAGCGAGAGGCCCGACAGCGCCGAAAACGGTGCCCAAGCTGCCGCGTCAAAGGTCAAGGGCACCAAGGCGGCGCGTGGCTCGATGATGTTGTGGCCCAGCCGCTTGGCCAGGCGCAAGCCCCAGTCGGACGCACCGATCTTGGGGATGGAGAGCCCGCCGGTTGCCACCACCAGGGATCGCGTCTGGACCACACCTTGCGACGTCTCCAGCGTGAAGCCCCGGCTTGCGGAGCTGCCGTCGATTGTGCTGGTGCTGGTGTTGGCGCTCGGTGTCGCGGGCTGCACATCCACCACCGTGCAGGGCTGCCAGCGTTGCACGCCGCCGGCCTCGCATTCTTTCAGCAACATCTGAATGATTTGCTCGCTGGAATCATCACAAAACAGCTGACCCTTGTGCTTCTCATGGAAGCGAATGCCGTGCTTTTGCACCAGGGCGATGAAATCCTGGCTGCTGTAGCGGGCCAGCGCGGAGCGGCAAAAGGCCGGATTCTCAGAAAGGAAATTGGCCGGGGTGACGTCTTTGTTCGTGAAGTTGCAGCGACCGCCGCCCGAGATGCGAATTTTTTCGGCCAATCGCTCCGAGTGATCGAGCAGCAGTACACGCTGGCCACGCTGGCCGGCCATGCCTGCACAAAAAAGCCCGGCCGCACCGGCGCCGATCACGACCAAGTCAAAGGTTTGCATGTCGAATGGTTCTGTTGAGTCGCGCGCAAATGGCGCCTTGAGCCTGATTGTCCCGCAGCACCGGACGGCCGAATTTCATCCACACCTGAACTCAGGCATAAACCTAAGCATTCGTGAACTTCCGTGCGTGCTATGGCGCTGAAAAGCCGCCCCCAAGACTGTGCCGATGAATTTGGAATAGATAATCACGGAATTGTGCGGCTAGGTGTTTTGGGGTGCAGGAAGCTAACCCGGGCGCAGGCAATCTAGGGGGAGTGGCCGAATTCGCGCGGCCTGCCTCTTGATGCTGCACATGCATGCCCACTACATTTTCGGCTAGGCGCCTGTCGGGTTTGTGGGTTTGGGCAGCAACTGAATTAAGTTTGACTGAGAGTTCATGGACACTTCCTCCGATAACTATGAAGATTCGCGACCCAAGCCGGGTAGCTTTGCGCATTGGCTGAGTCAACGGGAGGATTTGCTGCCGGAACTGGGTTCGGTGTTGCTGAGCTTGATCGAGCCGCTTGATTCTTTTGTCGCGGTCAAGTCCATGTTGACCGGGCGTTATGTTTTTGCCAGCCCAGGTTTGGATCATGTGTTTGAAAAAGGTGCCGTCGCAGGCAGTCTTGACAATGATTTGATGCGCTCGGACGAGGTCATCGGCATGCGCCGCGTGGAGCAGTCGGTGATGGCTCAACGCAGCTTGGTCGTCAGCGAGCACAGGTTGGAGCTGGCGGGCCGTAGACGGGAATTCACCGTCACAAGGGCACCGCTTGGCGCCGAGCATATTTTGTCGGTCTGGCGAGAACGCACCGAAGAGCGTCACCGTGAGTCTCATTTGCAGCGTGCCTTGCAGCAGATCGAACAGCAGCAAAAAACCATCGAGCAGATTCGCCGCGAGTTGCAGCTGGGCAGCGGCCGTGATGATTTGTCTGGGTTGTATTTGCGGGCCCAGTTTGACGACCAGCTGCTGCGCGAAATCGACCTCTCGACCCGTGAACACCGCGAGTTTGCGCTCGTCGTGATTGCCTTGGACCCCGTGCCGGAGGCCGCTCAGGCCATGGGTGAGGAGGCCAACCAACGCTTGCTGGAAGGCATGGGCCGCATGTTGCGCGCCAACACGCGTTCGATGGACGCGGCCTGTCGAATTGCCGAGGATAGGTTTGCGGTGCTCTTGTCCGGCGTCGGTCTGGCCACCGCACATGCGCGCATGGAGCAGTTGCGGCGCCAGTGCACGGCGCAAATCATCGTGCTGAATGGCTTGGACATGGGCTTGTCCATTTCGATGGGCGTCTGCAGCTTTCCGCACACCGCCTCCAAACAAGACGAGCTACTGGCGGCCAGTGAGTCCGCGGTTCAAGAGGCGCAACGCCGGGGCGGCAATCAAGTGGTGTTGGCCGCCATCCCCTTTGTCAGTTAGCGGTCGGCAGCAGCAAGGCTAGTCTTGCTGCAATAGCTGCTGCAAGCGCGCCCATTCGCCCGGGCTGACCGGTGTGATCGAGAGGCGGCTGCCGGGCTGCAGCACCAGCATGCTTTGCAGCGCCGGGTCGGCGCGCAAGGCGGCGCGGTTCAGCAGCCGGGTTTTGCGAACAAAGCCAATGTCCACATGCACCCAGCGGGGTGATTCGGGTTTGGACTTGGCGTCAAAATACGGCCCGCTGGCATCAAACTGACTGGCATCCGTGTAGGCGGTGCCGGCCACACGGGCCAGGCCGGCAATGCCTATTTGTTCGGGCGAGGGGCAGGACGAGTGATAGAACAGCACGCCATCACCGATCTGCATCTGGTCGCGCATGAAGTTGCGTGCTTGGTAGTTGCGAACGCCCGTCCAAGGCAGCGATTGCCCAGGCGCGGCGGCCAGATCATCGATCGAGCACTCAGCGGGCTCTGATTTCATCAACCAGTAGTTCAAGGCACTGTGGGGCTCAAAAATTAAGGTGTCCACCGCGAACCATGAGCCGCATTCCTGAACCAGGGGTTCAGGTGGGCGAGGTCAGCCAAACATTGGGTTCATCTGACGCGAGACGATCACGCTTGCTGGGCGATGTTCCAAGCCCTTGCTCATAGAGCATTGGTTCAAGGAAATATAAAGCTCACGCGAATGCGGTGGACGGGTTGGATTCTAAGGCCAGCACGCTGACAGTTTCGTGAACTCAGAGCAATTTGCCGTCCTGTTCAAGGGTTTCGTCGAGCCGGCGCATCAGGCCTTCCAGGTCGGGTAGGTTATCGGCGCCGAGCGGGCCTGATTTGCCTGGGTCCTTGGCCGTTGTGCCGCCGTCGGCCAATTGGTAGGCGAGATTCAAGGCGGCCAGCACGGCGATGCGCTCGCGTGCCTTGACCCGGCCCGAATCGCGAATGGCCGTCATTTCTCTATCGACTTGCGACACCGCCTTGGTCAAAGCAGTCTCACCACCCTCAGGGCAACCGAGCAGATAACTCTGGCCCATGATGGTTACTTCCATTTGCTTCATTTGGAATTCTTTCCGGCGTCGCCGCTGTCCACCGGCAGTCGCTCGAGCAAGGCATCGATGCGGGCACGGGCGGCGTTCAAGCGCGAGCGCAGGCTGTCGCGCTCTTGGCTAAGGGATTGCAGCTGCTCTTGCAGCAGGGCATTGGTACGTTTCAACTCATCGTGGCGAATCAACATTCGCTCGACACGAGCTATCAGGTCATTGAGGCTTGGCATGGCATCCGGCGGCGGCTAGGCAGTCGGCAATTGTAGGCGGCGTCCCATATCGCATTGAGCCGCAACGGCGCAACTGCCACACAGCGGCTGGCGTGCCTTGCAAATATAGCGGCCATGCAGGATCAACCAGTGGTGCGCGTCCACCATGAATTGAGGTGGAATGCGCTTGAGCAAGCCGAGCTCAACGGCCAACGGTGTTTTTCCCGGCGCCAGACCGGTGCGATTGCCGAGCCGAAACAGATGGGTGTCAACCGCCATCGTCGCTTGGCCGAAGGCCACATTCAGCACCACATTGGCGGTCTTGCGCCCCACGCCGGGCAGCTCCTCCAGCGCTTCGCGGGTATTGGGGACCTGGCCCTGATGCTTCTCGACCAAGATGCGGCAGGTCGCGATCAGGTGCCTGGCTTTGCTGCGGAAGAGGCCAATGGTGCGGATGTATTCGCACAGACCTTCTTCACCGAG
>JADMJQ010000210.1:26574-75414 GCA_018780415.1 Roseateles sp.
ACAGGCCGATGGTCTTGATGTGTTCGATCAAGCCGGCCTCGCCCAGCGCCAGCATCTTCTGCGGCGCCGGGGCGACGACGAACAGCCGCCGCGTCGCCTTGTTGACGCCGACGTCGGTGGCCTGGGCCGACAGCAGCACCGCCGCCAGCAACTCGAACACGCTGGCATAGGCCAACTCGGTTTGCGGCGAAGGGTTGGCCGCCTGCAGAGTTTGAAAAAAGACCTGAATTTGTTGAGCATTCATGGCTGCATTGTCCATGCGCGGACAGCAGCCTTGGCGATCAGGCGGCCGTCGGTGTGGTGCTGTTGGCGGCCGCAGCCAAACCGTTGTCGAAATGCTCGCGCATCAAGCGGGCGGCATCACCGCCTTGGCGCTGCATGATTGCCGACATCAAGGCGCGGTGCTCCGTCAGCGACTCATCCAGCCGCCCTTGCTTGAACAGCGAATGGTGGCGGTTCAGTTTCATCACGCGGCGCAGATCGGTGACGATTTGTGATCGCCAGCGGTTGCCTTCGATCTCCAGCAAGCGCAGGTGGAATTGCTCATTGGCGGCAAAAAAAGCGTCGCGCTCGCCGGCTTGGCGCTCCAATTGATCGTGCAGCAGTTGCAGCTCGCCCAGCTCGGCGTCCGTTGCGGCGGCGGCGACTTTTGACGCAGCGTCGCTTTCTAGCAAGGCCAGCAGCTGATAGGCCTCGCGCACATCGCGCTCGCTCATTTCGGTCACATAGGCGCCGCGCCTCACCTTCATCGTCACCAAACCTTCGGCGGCCAATACCTTCAGCGCCTCTCTCAACGGTGTGCGGCTGATGCCCAGCTCGGCGCAGAGCTTCAATTCGTCGATCCAGGCGCCCGGCTCCAGCTCGCGGCCGAAGATTTGCTGGCGCAAGCGCTCCGCCACCTCTTGATAAAGGGCGCGCGGGGCGAGCGTGAGTGGGGCGTTCATGGTCTTGGTGAGATGGTCGGCGTCAGTGTAGCGTCAATTTTGAATTTATAATTATGAATGATTGGCGCGCTATCATGCAGCGTCCGCAGGAGTCCTCGATGTCTGAAGCGTCAAAAAATGTGTTGAATGAATTTGCAGCGGCCAGCTTGGCCGACTGGACCAAAGCGGCCGCCAAATCTGCCCCCGGGGGCGACTTGGCGGCGCTGAACTGGCACACGCCCGAAGGGCTGGTCGTCAAGCCGCTCTACACGGCGGCCGACACGGCGGGCCTACCGCACGCCGACACCTTGCCCGGTTTCGAGCCCTATCTGCGCGGCCCGCAGGCGACCATGTATGCGGTGCGGCCCTGGACGATACGCCAGTACGCCGGCTTTTCCACCGCCGAGGAAAGCAATGCCTTCTACCGCAAGGCCTTGGCCGCCGGCGGGCAGGGCGTGTCGGTCGCGTTCGACTTGGCCACGCACCGCGGCTACGACAGCGACCACCCGCGCGTGACCGGCGATGTCGGCAAGGCCGGCGTGGCGATCGACTCGGTCGAGGACATGAAGATACTCTTCAACCAGATCCCGCTGGACAAGGTCTCGGTCTCGATGACGATGAACGGTGCGGTGCTGCCGGTGCTGGCCGGTTATGTGGTGGCGGCCGAAGAGCAGGGCGTCAGCCAGGATAAATTGAGCGGAACCATCCAGAACGACATCCTCAAGGAGTTCATGGTTCGCAACACGTACATCTACCCGCCCGAGCCGTCGATGCGCATCATCGGCGACATCATTGAATACACGGCGCAAAACTGCCCCAAGTTCAACTCGATCAGCATCAGCGGCTATCACATGCAAGAAGCCGGCGCCAACCAGGCTCTGGAGCTGGCCTTCACGCTGGCCGACGGCAAGGAATATGTGAAGACGGCCTTGGCCAAGGGCCTGAGCGTCGACGAGTTCGCACCGCGCCTGAGCTTCTTCTGGGCCGTGGGCATGAACTTCTATCTGGAGATCGCCAAGATGCGGGCCGCACGCCTGCTCTGGTGCCGCATCATGAAGGGCTTTGATGCCAAGAACCCCAAGTCGCTGATGCTGCGCACGCACAGCCAGACCTCGGGCTGGAGCTTGACCGAGCAAGACCCGTACAACAACGTCGTTAGAACCACGATCGAGGCGATGGCGGCGGTGTTCGGCGGCACGCAGTCGCTGCATACCAACTCGCTGGACGAGGCGATCGCGCTGCCGACCGAGTTCTCCTCGCGCATCGCCCGCAACACGCAGCTGATCATTCAGGAAGAGACGCACATCACCAGCGTGATCGACCCTTGGGCCGGCAGCTACATGATGGAGTCGCTGACGCAGGACATGGCGGACAAGGCCTGGTCCATCATCGAAGAAGTCGAAGCGATGGGCGGCATGGTCAAGGCGGTGGACTCGGGCTGGGCCAAGCTCAAGATCGAGGCCAGCGCGGCCCAGAAGCAGGCCGCCATCGATTCCGGTCGCGACGTCATCGTTGGCGTCAACAAATACAAGCTGGCCAAGGAAGACCCGATTGAGATTCTGGACGTAGACAATGTACGCGTGCGTGACGGGCAAATTGAGCGGCTCAAGGCGATCAAAGCCAGCCGTGACACTGCAGCCGTGCAGGCGGCGCTGCAGGCGCTGACCGAGGCCGCCACATCGGGCCAAGGCAATCTGCTCGACCTCAGCATCAAGGCGATGCGCTTGCGCGCCACCGTCGGCGAGATCAGCGACGCGCTGGAGCTGGTCTACGGCCGCCACCGGGCCGATACGCAAAAGGTCAGCGGCGTTTATGCCGCGGCCTACGACTCGGCCGAGGGCTGGGCCAAGCTGCAAGAAGAGATCGCCGCCTTTGCCGTCGAGCAGGGCCGACGTCCGCGCGTGATGGTGGCCAAATTGGGCCAGGACGGCCATGACCGCGGCGCCAAGGTGGTGGCCACCGCCTACGCCGATCTGGGATTTGATGTCGACATCGGCCCGCTGTTCCAGACCCCCGAGGAATGCGCCCGCCAAGCGATCGAGAACGATGTGCATGCGGTCGGCATCTCAACGCTCGCCGCCGGCCACAAGACCCTGGTGCCGGCCATCATCGCGTCGCTGAAGGCGCAGGGCGCCGATGACATCATCGTGTTTGTCGGCGGCGTGATTCCGGCGCAGGACTACGACATGCTTTATGAGGCCGGCGTCAAAGGCATCTACGGCCCCGGCACGCCGATCCCGGCCAGCGCCAAGGATGTGCTGGAGCAGATTCGCCTGAGTTTGGGATGAGCAACTACAGTTTTCAGCCCGTTCAGGCCGAGGACTTCGACGCGATGCTGACGCTGCGCATGACGGCCTTGCGTGAGAGCCTGGAGCGGCTGGGGCGTTTTGATCTGCAGCGCGGGCGTGAGCGGTTCCTGGCCGGATTCGCGCCCGAGTTCATGCAGCACATCTGCTGCGGCGACGAGCACATCGGTTTCGTGACGCTGAAGCCCAGCGGTGCTACTTTGCAGCTTGAGCATTTGTATGTGAGCCCTGAGCAGCAAGACCAGCGGGTCGGAGCCTGGGTGATCAGCTGGGTCAAGGACCGCGCCCGGACGGCCAGGCAAGACGTGACCCTGTCGGCCTTGAAGCTCAGCGACGCCAACCGCTTTTATCTGCGTCACGGGTTCAAACAAGTCGCCGAGAGCGAGTTTGATATTGATTACCGCTGGACTTGCGAGGTCGCTGCATGAGTCTGGCCGCCGCTCTTTTGGCTGGGCCGAGCGCCGCTCAGCGCCGCGCGATCGCCAAGGCAATCACGCTCTTGGAGTCCACGCGGCCTGACCATCGCCTGCAAGCCGACGCCTTGCTGACCGAACTGCTGCCGCATACCGGCAAGGCTTTTCGGCTGGGCATCTCCGGCGTGCCCGGCGTGGGCAAGAGCACTTTTATCGAGGCGCTGGGCCTGTTTTTGATTGAGCGCGGCCAGCGCGTCGCGGTGCTGGCGGTCGACCCCTCCAGCAGCCTTTCGGGTGGCGCCATCCTCGGCGACAAAACCCGCATGGAGCGGCTGTCGATGGATGAGCGCGCATTCATCCGCCCCAGCCCTAGCAGCGGCACGCTGGGCGGCGTGGCCGACAAGACCCGAGAGGCGATGCTGGTCTGCGAGGCGGCCGGCTTTGATGTGGTCATTGTCGAGACCGTCGGCGTCGGCCAGAGCGAAACGGCGGTGGCCGGCATGACGGATATGTATGTGCTCTTGCAACTGCCCAATGCCGGCGACGACCTGCAGGCGATCAAGAAAGGCGTGATGGAGCTGGCCGATCTGGTGGTCATCAACAAGGCCGATCTGGACTGGGCCGCCGCCACCCGCGCCCAGGCGCAAATTGGCTCCAGCCTGCGCCACTATGGTCGCTCGGGCCAGACTGCCAGCCATCCGCGCGTGTTACAAGTTAGTGCCTTGAAGGCCGCGGGGCTGGATGAGTTCTGGGCGGCGGTGGCGCTGTATCGCAGCGAGCAGAACAGCCGAGGCGGCATGCAGGCCAAACGCCAGGCCCAGGCCTTGGACTGGATGTGGGAACGCATCCACAGCGGCCTGCGCCAGCAGTTCGCCGACGCGCCGGCTGTACGCGAGCTACTGCCCGCGATCACGACCGAGGTTTTGCAAGGCCGATTGGCCGCATCGACCGCTGCCCGACAGCTTTTGAATCGATTTTCTGGAGAGCTTTGAAATGCATGACATCCAACAACGGCTGGAAGAAAAGCGCGCACAGGCCCGCCTCGGCGGTGGCGAAAAACGCATCGCTGCGCAGCACGCCAAGGGCAAGCTGACCGCGCGCGAGCGTCTGGAGTTGCTGTTTGACGAGGGTACTTTCGAGGAATGGGATATGTTTGTCGAGCATCGTTGCGTCGACTTCGGCATGCAGGACAACAAGATTCCGGGTGACGGCGTGGTCACCGGTTACGGCATGATCAATGGCCGCCTGGCTTTCAGCTTCAGCCAGGACTTCACGGTGTTTGGCGGCGCCTTGAGCGAGTCACACGCGGAGAAAATCTGCAAGGTGATGGACCAGGCCATGAAGGTCGGCGCGCCCGTGATTGGCCTCAACGACTCGGGCGGCGCGCGCATCCAGGAGGGTGTGGCCTCGCTGGGCGGCTATGCCGATGTGTTCCAGAAAAATGTGTTGGCCAGCGGCGTGATCCCGCAAATCAGCATGATCATGGGGCCTTGCGCGGGTGGTGCGGTCTATTCGCCGGCGATGACGGACTTCATCTTCATGGTCAAGGATTCGAGCTATATGTTCGTCACCGGCCCCGAGGTGGTGAAGACGGTCACGCATGAGGAGGTGACGGCCGAGCAGCTGGGCGGTGCTGGTACGCACACCAGCAAAAGCGGCGTCGCCGACCTGGCCTTCGAGAACGATGTCGAAGCGATCCTGATGCTGAGGCGCTTCTTCAACTACCTGCCGTTGAACAACCGCGAAAAGGCGCCCACAAGGCCCAGCGGCGACCCCGGCAACCGGCTCGATCACTCGCTCGACACCCTGGTGCCGGACAACGCCAACAAGCCTTACGACATGAAGGAGCTGATTCAGAAGGTGGTCGATGACGGCGACTTTTTCGAGCTGCAGCCCGAGTACGCAAAAAACATCCTGACCGGCTTTGGCCGCATGGAGGGCCAGACGGTCGGCATCGTCGCCAACCAACCCCTGGTCTTGGCCGGCTGCCTGGACATCAAGAGCTCCATCAAGGCGGCGCGCTTTGTGCGCTTTTGCGATGCCTTCAACATTCCGGTGATCACCTTTGTCGATGTGCCTGGCTTCATGCCCGGCACTTCGCAGGAATACGGCGGCATCATCAAGCATGGCGCCAAGCTGCTCTACGCCTTTGCCGAGTGCACGGTGCCCAAAGTGACGGTGATCACCCGCAAGGCCTACGGCGGCGCCTATGACGTGATGAGCTCCAAGCATCTGCGCGGCGACGTCAACTTCGCCTGGCCTAACGCCGAAATCGCGGTGATGGGGGCCAAGGGCGCGGTCGAGATTATCTTCCGCGAAGACAAGGGCGACCCGGAGAAGCTGGCCGCCAAGGAAGCCGAGTACAAGGCCCGCTTTGCCAACCCCTTTGTGGCCGGCGCGCGCGGCTTTATCGATGACGTGATTCAGCCGCACGAGACCCGCAAGCGCATCTGCCGCTCGCTGGTGATGCTCAAGGACAAGAAGCTGGAGAACCCGTGGCGCAAGCACGGCAATATTCCTTTGTGAAGGCGCTGGTGCTGGCCTCACTCGTAGTTGCCTTGCCTGCCATGGCGCTCGATTGCGCAGCCGAGCATGAACTGGCCGGCGAGCAGGGCAGGGCCGGCGAGCAGGATCAAGACGCTGGCGACGCCAAAGGCAAGCAAGAGGCCAAGGCTGCGTTTGAGCGCTGCGCCTTGCTTCGCTATGGGCCTGATAGTGCGCCACGCGTCGACGCCTGCGAGGCCGATCTGTTCAGCCTGCCGGTGATTTTGCTGTTCCGTGTGGATGGCGCGTCACGCTCGGACGCCTTGGCCGATTTGAAACGCGAAGATGCGCACGAGGACGGCCGGGCTCAAGCCATGTTGGCCTTTGCCTACCAGGGCCGTGGTCCGGCCAAGGGCCAGGGGCCGGCCTGGATGGCCGAGCGGGTCAAGCAATGGACCGATCGCTGCCTATCGGGGCGGCTGCGGTTTTCTCAGAATTGAAGCGGGAGTTTAAGCATGTTTACAAAGATTCTTATAGCCAACCGCGGCGAGATCGCTTGCCGAGTCATCAAGACTGCCCGCAAGATGGGCATCAAGACGGTGGCCGTCTATTCCGAGGCCGACAAGGACGCGCTGCATGTCGAGCTGGCCGATGAGGCCGTGCTCTTGGGCCCAGCGCCCAGTCGCGAGTCCTATCTGGTGGCGGACAAGATCATTGCCGCGGCGCTGCAGACCGGCGCGCAGGCGATTCACCCCGGCTACGGCTTCCTGAGCGAGAACGAGGACTTCGCCCGCCGGGTCGAAGAAGCCGGCATCGCCTTCATCGGCCCCAAGGCGCACTCGATCGCTGCAATGGGCGACAAGATCGCGTCCAAGAAGCTGGCCAATGCCGCGCAGGTCAACACCATCCCCGGCCACAACGAGCCAATTCTGTCGGCCGAGGAAGCGGTGACGATTGCGGCCGGCATCGGCTATCCGGTCATGATCAAGGCCAGCGCCGGCGGCGGTGGCAAGGGTTTACGTGTCGCCTTCAACGACAAGGACTGCTTCGAAGGCTTCACCAGCTGCCGCAACGAGGCGCGCAACAGCTTCGGCGATGACCGCGTCTTCATGGAGAAGTTCGTCGAGGAGCCGCGCCATATCGAGATCCAGATCCTTGGCGACAGCCAGGGCCATGTGCTCTATCTGTGGGAACGCGACTGCTCGATCCAGCGCCGCCACCAGAAGGTGATCGAAGAAGCGCCGTCGCCTTTCATCAGCGAAGCCACGCGCAAGGCGATGGGCGAGCAAGCCGTCGCCTTGGCCAAAGCGGTCAACTATCAGAGTGCTGGCACGGTCGAGTTTGTCGTTGGCAAGGACCAGAGTTTCTATTTCCTGGAGATGAACACGCGGCTGCAGGTCGAGCATCCGGTGACCGAATGCATCACCGGGTTGGACCTGGTCGAGCAGATGATCCGCGTTGCCGCCGGTGAGGCCTTGGCCTTCACCCAGGCCGATTTGAAGCGCGAAGGCTGGGCGATCGAGTGCCGCATCAATGCCGAAGATCCGTTCCGCAACTTCTTGCCGTCGACCGGCCGCCTGGTCAAATACCAGCCGCCCGTGGCGACGATGGAATCTGCCGATCCGGCTCGTTACGGTGTGCGGGTGGACACCGGCGTGGTCGAGGGCGGCGAGATCCCGATGTTCTATGACTCGATGATCGCCAAGCTGATCGTGCACGGCAAGGACCGGGCCCAGGCGATCGCCAAGATGCGCGAGGCGCTGAATGGTTTTGTGATCCGCGGCATCTCCAGCAATATCCCGTTCCAGTCGGCGCTGCTGGCGCATGCGGACTTCCAGAGCGGTAACTTCAACACCGGCTTCATCGCTCAAAATTATGCAGCCGGCTTTCGCGCCGAAGATGTGCCGCATGAGGACCCGCTGTTCCTGGTGGCACTGGCCGGCTTCATACGCCGCAAGGCGCGTGAGCGCGAGGCCGGCATCACCGGCCAACTGCCCGGCCATGAGGTGAAGATCGAGCATGACTATGTGGCCCTGGTGTCGGAAGGCACGGTCGGCGAGCAGACCCGTCACGAGCTGCACATTTCCGAGTTTGTCGGCCATCTGGGCGAGGCGCTGGTGCGGGTCGGTGATAAGGAATTCCGTATCGTCTGCAACTCGCGCCTGAACGACATCCGGCTAACGGGCACGGTCAACGGCGAGCCCTTTGTGGCTCAGGCCGAGCGCGGCGCGCCCAGGCAGCCGCTGGCCTACCGTTTGCAGCACAACGGCTATGCCATCGTCGTCAATGTCTTGTCGCCGCGCGCGGCCGAGCTGCAGGCCTTGATGCCGTTCAAGGCGCCGCCCGACACCAGCAAGTTCCTGCTTTCACCGATGCCGGGTTTGCTGGTCCACATCGCCGCCCAGCCGGGCCAGGTGGTGCAGGCGGGCGAGCGGCTGGCGGTGATCGAGGCCATGAAGATGGAGAACATCCTCTTGGCTACCCAGGACGTGAAGATCGCCGAGGTGCTGGCCAAGGTGGGCGAGAGCCTGGCGGTGGATCAGCTGATTTTGAGGTTCGAATGATGATGACTAGCAATAACGCTAAGCCTTACCGCATCCTCGGCATCCAGCAAATCGCCATCGGCGGACCCGACAAGCAGGCCTTGCGCCGGCTTTGGGTCGATGTGCTGGGCCTGACGGTCACCGGCAACTTTGTCTCCGAACGCGAGAACGTCGATGAGGACATCTGCGCGATTGGCACGGGGCCGCACAAGATCGAGGTCGATCTGATGCAGCCGCTGGACCCGGACAAAAAGCCCGCCGTCCACACCACGCCGCTCAATCATGTCGGTCTGTGGGTCGACGATCTGCCCAAGGCGGTCGAGTGGATGACCGCAAACGGCGTGCGTTTTGCGCCGGGCGGCATCCGCAAGGGCGCGGCCGGCTTTGATATCTGTTTCATCCACCCCAAAAGCAGCGCCGAGTTCCCGATTGGCGGAGAGGGCGTGCTGATCGAGTTGGTGCAGGCACCGGCCGAGGTGATCGCCGCCTTGGGCTCATAAGCCATCCCCTTTATCCCCTTCATCCAGGCTCAAAATTCTTGTTTGCCAGGATGAAGGGGATGGAAGGGATATCGGTCACAGTAGCCAGATCAGGCGCAGCCACTGAGGCTGCCAAGCCAGCACAAAGGCGATCAGCACGGCGGCGCCGGCCAGCAGCATGGCCCAGACCAGCACGGCCATCGAGGCATGATCGGCCTGCAGACACAACACCAGTGAGGCCGCCAGCAGCAAGCTGCCCATCACCCGCAGCAGCCGGCGGCTGAGCGCGGGCGTAGCGCCTTGGCCATGCACCTGTTGCCAATGCGTGTCCATGGCCAGGGCCAGCCAGGCAAAGCCCAGGACAGCCGCCAAGGCCGCGCCCGCCAACATCGCCGACTCAACCATGGCTGACCTCCAGGGCCGCAGAGGCGCGGCGCGCCGGCGCCGTGCGGCGGGCCAATTTGTTGCCCGCCCAGGCCGCCACCGCTGCAGCCGCCAGCAGGCTCAAATCCATGCCGGCTACCGGCCAGTAGCCGGCCGAGATGGTCTTGAGCAGATGGTCACCGGTGCTGATCCAGTTGGCGAGCACGGCCGCCACCGCCAGCGCCGCAAAGCCCCTGCATTGCTCCTGCCAAGCCGGGTTGATCAGGCCCTTGGCCACCGGCGCGCTGCGCCAGAGTGCGTGGGCCAGGGCCAGCAGCCAGGCGCCGAAGAAGGCGATCTGCTCCCAGTCGCCCTTGGCGCTGAGGTCGGCCGGCAGCAGGCGGTTGGCCAGCAGCATCGCTGCGGTGGCGACCAGCATGCCGGTGACCGTGGTGACGGCCAGCGAATCGACCACGCGGCTGCCTTGGCTGCCGGCCTTGGCATGCTGCTGCTTGCGCTTTTCGACGAAGAAGATGAAGCCGGTGGCAATGCAGACGGCGCCGAGCAGGCCGCCCAGCACGTAGAGCCAGCGCAGCAGCCAATGGCGGAAATGCTGCAGATGCAGGCCGGTCAGGAACTCGGTGACGCTGTCCACCGCCGTGCGCGGCGGGTCCTCGCGCAGCAACTCGCCGGTGGTGGCCTTGAAGTGGATACCGTCGCCGACGAGCGCCACGCGGTCGGTGCCGGCGCGGTAGACGCTGACGTAGGCGTTGGCGTCGCCGACATGCTGGACGCTCAGGAAGCCGACCTCGCCGGCCATGCCCTTGGCGGCCCAGCGGGCTTGCGCCTGGGCCACCATTGCATCGACCGACGCCAGCGGAGCGGCGACGCCGGCGCGCTCATGCGGCAGGCCGGTGGCGCGCGCCTCGACGCGCTCGCTCAGCTCATGCAGATCGTGCAGCTGCGTGTGGGCGACCGGAAAGTAGATGCCGGCAAAGATGATCAGGCCGGTGAAGGCGAAGAAGAAATGAAAGGGCAGGGCCACCACGCCGGTCAGATTGTGCAGATCCAGCGCGCTGCGCTGGCTGCTCTTGCGGGGGCGGAAGGTGAAGAACTCGCGGAAGATCTTGCGGTGCATCACCACGCCGCTGACCAGGGCCACCAGCATCATCAGCGCGGAGAAACCGACGATCCAGGTGCCGAGGTTCTTCCACTGCAGATGCAGGCTGTAGTGCAGCGGGTAGAAGAACTGGCTGCCGATGTGCAGATGGCCTTCCGGCAGCAGGGCGCCGCTGCGTGGGTCCATGGTGTGGATGGCGAAAACGGTCTCGTCCGGGTCCTTGGCCTGGGGCACGGCGAAGCCGGCGAAGACCTGCAGCACCGGGTCGCGGTGCGTGGTGTAGGCGCTCCAGCTGTTGACCGTGTCGAAGCGCTCGGGCAGCGGGCCCATCTCCGTATTGACCTTGCCCTCCAGCAGGGCGACGCTCTCCTTGCTTGGCTGCATGGCCTCGAAGGCGGGGCGCAACAGCTTGTCGAAGGACGGCATTGGCTGCGGCGCGAAGCGCGACTCGGGCAGGGCCCAGCGGTCGATTTCACGGTCGAACACCGACAGTGCGCCGAAGAGGAACACAACCATCAGCACGAAGCCGAACACCAGGCCGAACCAGGTGTGCAGCCAGGCCATCGTCAGGCGGAAGTTTTGCAACATCAAACGCCTCCCGCCGCCGTCACCAGCGCGCGCTGCACCAGCTCGGCGCCGCCGCTCATCAGCATGCCACCGCCGGCCAGCAAGACCCACACCTTGGCGAGGCTGCGCGCCGCGAAGGCCCAGCAGAACACCGCCAGAAAGAGCAGCAGGCCGATGATGCTGGACAGGTGCTCGGCATCGTGGAAGGACATTCCGGCGCCGTACAGCAGCGCCAAGCCTAAGGCGATGAAGCCCCAGCAAAAAGCATAGCCGCCCAGCGCGGCGGCGGCGACGCGTCCGAATAGATGGGTGCGAGAGAGGGGCGTTGTGCGCATGGAAACAGAGTTGCTAGGGGAGGCGACGCAAGCACCGTGGCATGGCCGTGGGCGTGCGATGGAGGCGTTCGGTCTTCAAATTGAGAGGGTGGGTGGTCTGGCTCTTGCGGGACTGAGGCCGTGCTTCCTTATCTGCTCGTATCTTAATACGAATTATTATCATTTGTAGTACAGTAAAAAGCTGCGCGAGCGAAATTGACGCCCCTTTGCTGACGAGTTGGCGGCGTTTCGCTCTTTCTGACCGAGCAGCGGCAGCCGCAATGCGGCGTTCGGGCTCCCCGTTTGAATCACACCCGAAAGAAGAATGAAGAAGAATTTTGTTATCACTGCCTGTGCGTTTGCAGCGGCGCTGTCTGCAGCCGAGTTCGTCCAAGCTCAAGAGGCAACGCTAGAAAAAATCGTCGTCACAGGCAAGCGCGCCAACCGCATCTCCAAGGGGGCAACGGGTCTGCAGATGGAGCTGAAGGAAACGCCGCAGTCCATCAGCAGCATCGACAAGGACGAGATGCTTGACTTCGGCCTGACCGGCAGCAATGAGGCGCTGGGCTTGGCCACCGGCATCAACGTCGAGCAGTACGAAACCAACCGCGCGGTCTTCAATGCGCGTGGCTTCGAGATCCAGCTGACGCAGATCGACGGCCTGGGCATGACCAACTCCTGGGGCACCGTGGTCGGCCGCGAGGACACTTTTCTGTTCGAAAGCATCGAGCTGGTGCGCGGCGCCAACGGCCTGCTGACCGGCGTGGGCAACGCCTCGGGCACCATCAACTACATCCGCAAGCGGCCCAAAAACGAGGACAGCACGCAGGTCAACGTAACGGCCGGCTCGAACGGGCTGAAGCGCGTGGCGCTGGACTACAACAAGGTGCTGACGCAAGACGGCGCTTGGGCCGGCCGCTTGGTGGTCGCCCATGAGGACCGCGAATCCCATCTGCGCGACCTGCGCGACAAGCGCACGACGATCTACGGTGTGGTCGACGGCCAGATCGGCCGCGACGGCGTACTGACCGTAGGCCTCACCGCCGTTGACGCCAAGCAAGACTCGCCGATGTGGGGCTCGCTGACCCTGCTGCGCTCGGACGGCACGCAGGCCGATTTCCCGGTCGGCTCGTCGACCTCACAGCAATGGACCTACTGGAACACCAAGTCCGTCAACGCCTTCGTCGAATATGCCCACCGCCTGGGTGCGGACTGGGACGCCAAGTTGACCTACAACAGGCGCCAGGGCGACGAAACGACTCGCCTGCTGTACGCCAGTTCGGACAGCGGCAAGCTCAACCCCGACAACACCGGCCTGGTCGGCTGGCCTTACCGCAGCATCGGCGACACCACCAGCCAGGTGCTGGACGCCAACCTCAGCGGCCAGTTCAGCGCCTTCGGCCGCAAGCACAGCCTGCTGGTCGGCCTGAGCCGCTCGACCAACAAGACCGCCGACGACAGCTACGCCGCACTGACCCACACTGCGGACGCGCTGCCGGCGTTTCCGTTCGGCGGCGACGTGTATGCGGAACCGGACTGGGGGCCGCGTCTGCCCCGCATTCGCGGCGAGCAGACGCTGACCCGCTTGTACGCCGCCTCGCGTCTGTCCATCACCGACGGGTTGAAGGGCATTCTGGGCGTGAATGCCGTGCGCCTGGCGCGCAGCGGCGCTGCGATCTACGGCAATGTGCCCACCAACACCGTCTACCCGGACACCCAGGAGGTCAGCCCCTATTTCGGCGTCACCTATGACTTCACGCCGGACATCCTCGGCTATATGTCCTATTCGGACATCTTCCAGAACCAGGATCAGACCGACAAAAAAGGCGAGTACCTGGCGCCGATGAAGGGCGTCAATACCGAAATCGGCGTCAAGGCGGAATGGCTGAACAAGTCGCTGCTGTCCACCTTCGCGCTGTTCACGGCCAAGCAGCAAGGGCTGGCGACACTGGCCGGCAAGATCACCGATGTGCCGACGACCGACCCGCTCTACAACCAGGAGTGGTACGAGGGCAAGGACGTGGACTCCAAGGGTCTGGAGATTGAGCTCAGCGGCCGCATCAGCAAGGACACCCGGCTGACCCTGGGCTTCACTCGCCTGATCCTGACCGGCGCGGACGGCAAGGACACATCCGAATGGGTGCCCCGCAATACCGTCAACTTCCGCGTCGACAGCCGCATGCCCATGCTGCCGGCCCTGCGCTTAGGTGTGGGCGGCCGCTGGCAGGCCGATGTGTACAAGGTCGGCAGCGCCAAGCAAGACGCCTATCTGGTGGCCAATGCCTTCGCCGCCTACGAGCTGACACAGGCCGCGACCCTGCGTCTGAATGTCAACAATCTGTTCGACAAGAAGTACATCGGCGGCCTGGTCTATGGCGCCATGTACGGCGCGCCGCGCAACTTTGCCGTGACGTTGGACTACAAGCTCTGAGCTTGAGCCCGGCATAGAAAAAACGCCCCGCAGGCCTAGCGGCCTCGGGGCGTTTTTGCGCCGCTATGGACCGTTAGTCGACCGACTTCATCAGGTGTGAAACCTGCGCCTTGAACTCCGGCGACTCGCGCAGCTTGCCCTGCAGACGCCAGACTTCACGGGCGGTCTGGCCATGTTTGGCGAAGAAGGGCTTGGAGAAGATCGTGTAGTAGGGCTTCTCGATCAGCGGCGGTGTGACGCGCTCGACCTTGGCTTGCAGGCTGGGCACATTGGCCAAGGAATTGTCGGCCTCGGTGGTCTGCACGGCCGCCGCAATATAGCGCCCGGACGCCACCCGGCCCAGCAGCTCGTCGGCGGTGGGCGAGCTGTCCTCGACCTTGGCGCCCAGTTGCTTGAGCTGGGCGACGATGGAAAAGCCGGTCTGCGCACCGACCGTGCCATTGGCCGTCAGCGCCTTGCCATCCCAGGCAACGGCTGCGCCCTTGGTCTTGTACAGCGCATAGGTGGCGCGGTACATGCGTTTGGTGGCGTCGGCCTCGCCGTCGAGCTTGATCGGATATTGCGCAAACTCGGCCCGCTCGGCGCTGAAGCTGGCGTTCATCGCGCCGTCCACCTTGCCGGCCTTCAGCTCGGCCAGGCATTGCTTCCAGGGCATCGGCATCAGCTTGATGGGAACACCGAGTTGCTTTTCGACCTGGGTCATCATGATCTGGCTATAGCCGGGCTTGTCCTTCAGCAGCCAAGGGAATGCGTCTTCGTTCTCGTGGCAGATACGAATGGATTCGGGGTTGGCCTGGGCCAGTGCGTTGCCGCCGGAGGCGAGCAGCAAGAGGCCGCTGAGCAGCCAGGGGGATGATTGAGTGTTCGTGCGCATGCTGTGGGCCCTTTTCGCGGAGTGGCAGTTCGGTTGTGCGGCCATTTGTGTATAGCCTTGGCCGCTCAGCATAGTCCGCGGCCCGGCCGTTAAGGGCCGTACTTGCGGGGCCTTTGGGGTGTATTTCGGGCTTTGTTGCTGAGCGATTTGCGTCCGATTGGCTGGCGCCCTGGCTGATAGAGTCGGGCGGCGGTGCCGTTCATCAACAGCATGCCAACGACAGAGTGAGAAACAAACCTTGACCTCGACCCCCAGCCAAGCCGAGATCGCCGCCTTTTTGGCGACGAATTTCCCGCAGACCCGATGCACGGTCGAGGCCGTCTCATCCACCGGCACCGCCAGCGTCCGCCACCCGGTGGGCATCGCCGAATTGCGCCCCGGCGGCACGGTGTCAGGGCCGGTGCTGATGACGGTCGCCGATGTGGCTTTGTATGTGGCCTTGCTGGGCCAGATCGGCATCAAGCCGCTGGCCGTCACGACCAGTCTGAATATCAATTTCCTGCGCAAACCGGCCGCCGACAAAGACATCATTGGCGTGTGCCGGATGAAGAAAGTCGGCCGCACGCTGGCCGTCGGCGAGGTTGATCTGTTCTCCGAAGGCGATCCCGAGCCGGTCGCGCATGCGGTGGGGACGTATGTGATTCCGCGGGGGTGAGCTGCGGGCCTGAAACTCGAAATGCAACGGTGAGGCGCAGAGACACAGAAAGCGCTGTCGAGCTTGATGAATTTCTCCATGCATCTGCGCTTGCATTTCTTCCCCACCGCTTTGCTCAAGGGCAGCGCCTTTCTGAATGTTGGGCATCGGTCATGTGTTGCGCGGCACCTTGGTGCATATTGGGCTGCGCAGGCGCCAAAAACTGAAAAACCTGGCAACGGGGTAAGGGTTTGCATGTTGGGTAGCTAAAAGGTAGCGTTACCATGCGAGTTGACCGGCGACTGCTGCAAGCAAGTTGAGCCAGCCGCTTGATGTTTGCAAGCTGCTGCATCTCGCCCCGTGCAGCTCAGCGGGCTGATGTTCGCTTTTCAGTACATCCCCCACATTTCCTCTTTGCCCCAAAGGACACCCCCATGCAATACCGCCCCCTCGGCCGCACCGGCTGGCAGATTTCAACCGTCAGCTTTGGCGCCTGGGCCATTGGCGGCACTTGGGGGCCGGTCGATGATGAGCAGGCGATGGCGACGCTGCACCGGGCGCTGGACCTGGGTGTGAACTTTTTTGACACCGCCGATGTTTACGGCGACGGCCATAGCGAGCGCCTGCTGGCCCGCCTCAAACGCGAGCGGGGCAGCGGCGAGACTTTTTATATCGCCAGCAAGGCCGGCCGGCGTTTGTCGCCCCATGTGGCCGAAGGCTACACGCTGGCCAATCTGAGTGAATTTGTTGAGCGCAGCCTGCAGAATCTGCAGACCGAGGCGATCGACCTCTTGCAACTGCATTGCCCGCCGACCTCCGTCTACTACATGCCCGAGGTGTTCGACGCGCTGGACACGCTGGTGCGTGCCGGCAAGATCAGGCATTACGGCGTCAGCGTGGAGAAGGTCGAAGAGGCGCTGAAGGCGATCGAGTTCCCCGGCGTGCAAGCTGTGCAATTGATCTACAACCTCTTGCGCCAGCGGCCGGCGGAGTTGCTGTTCGAGCAGACCATCAAGCGCGGCGTCGGCGTGTTGGCGCGCCTTCCCCTGGCCTCGGGGCTGCTGAGCGGTAAGTTCAGCGCCCAGACCCAGTTCGCGGCGGATGACCACCGGCATTTCAACCGCGAGGGCGCCGCTTTCGACAAGGGCGAAACCTTTGGCGGCCTCAATTACGCCCAGGGCCTGCGTGCCGTCGAGGCGCTGCGTGCGCTGCTGCCGGCAGGCATCAGCTTGCCGCAACTGGCGCTGCGCTGGATTCAGCAGCATCCGGCCGTCACCGCCAGCATTCCGGGCGGGCGCCGTGTTGCGCAAGTGGAGGAGAACGTCGCCGCTGCCGATCTGCCCGAGCTGCCGGCCGCGCTGCTGGCCCAGCTGGACGAGGTCTACGTCCGCGAGGCCAAGCCCTGGGTGCATACGCGCTGGTGAGTCGTGAGCATCCCAGGCCCCGTTGGCGCCCGGCGTTCGCGAAGAAACACGGGACGCAGAGGGCGCTGAGAGACGCGGAGCACGCAGAGATAGGCAAGGTTTGAACGATTTCTCTGCGAGCTCTGCGATCCTCGGCTGTTCGCTCTGCGTCTGTTTTGTATTTTGTTTCTTGAGATGGGCGATTCCTACAAAAACTCCGCCCTGATGTCCACCGACGACTCGACGCCGACCTTGGCGCCATGCTGGTCTAACCAGGCCAGCGCCTGCTGCCGCCCGGCGTCGCGCAGCGCGGTCAGATAGGGCCAGGCCGTGTCAATCTTGCTTTCTACGGGCTGGCTCGCCATCAGCTCGTCGCAGCGGATCGAGTGGATGCGCATGCGACGAGCATCCTCGGGCTGCAGCTTGCCGCGGTCGATCAGGCCGGTGACAAAAGCGATCGCGCGCATCTCGCGCATCAGCGAGGAGTTAAAGCTGATTTCATTGACCCGGTTGGCGATCTCGGCCGAGCTGCGCGGCACGCCGCGGCGCAGGATGGGGTTGACATGGACGATCAACACATCGGCCGCCAGGCTCTCATAAATCAGCGGAAAGATCGCCGGGTTGCCCATATAGCCGCCGTCCCAGAAATACTCACCGCCGATCTCGACCGCCTGAAACAGCGTCGGCAAACAGGCACTGGCCAGCACCGCATTGACGCCGATTTCAGCCTCGCTGAAGACGCGGATCTTGCCGGTCTCCACATTGGTCGCACTCAAGAAGAGCTTCACCGGTGACTCGCGCCGCAAGGCCTCGAAGTCGATCTGGCTTTGCACGATCTGGCGCAGCGGGTTCAGGTTCAGCGGGTTGAGCTGATAGGGCGAGAACATCTGCAGCATGGCCGCGGCCCAGGCATGCGGCGGTGACCATGCAGCCTGAGCTGATTGCTGAATGCCGTGCATAAAGGCGTCCAGCCAAGGCGGCTGCAAGGGGTTCAAGCGGCCGGCGTCGGCGACGGCGCGCCACAAATCGCTGAGTGCCTGGCGTGCGCCGTCGCAGCCCGCTTTGCGCAAGCCATCCGCCAAGGCCACCGCATTCAGGCTGCCGGCACTGGTGGCGCTGACCGCCTCGATTTGCAGGCGCCCGTCTTCCAACAAGGCATCCAGCACGCCCCAGGTGAAGGCACCGTGCGAGCCACCACCTTGTAGAGCAAGATTGATGACGGAGCTGGCACCGGGTGTGAGGGTGTTGGTGGCGGTTTTGCGGCGATTGGCCATGGCGAATGCTCCCTGCGATGGCCTTGAGTATGCCTGCGGCGACGGGTCAGGATGCGAGGAACCTGTTCGTTAAGATGCCGGCTCAGATCAAAGCCCACCACGATGCCCGAACTTGCCGCCCCCGCCCCAAAAATTGACCCACGCGCCTGGGTCACGCCGGATGATTTGAACGTCGCCCCGAGCTTGCTGGGCTTGCCCCTGGCCACGCCGCGACAGCGCCTGTTTGCGATGGCGCTGGACCTGGCTTTGCTGGCGCTGGCCAATGACCTGGGAAATTTTTGGCTGCTGCTGGCGGCTGGTTTGGCGCTGTGGCTGTGGCTGCGGCAGCACCGGCCGGAGGTGTTTGGTCAGTCGCGTTGGTTTGGCCGCAAGGCCGCGACCGGCCTGCGGCCTTGGGGCTGGTTGTGGGTGGCCGTGTTTGCCATCGGCGGCTTGGCGCAGGCCTGGCATGACGCGGGCGAGCCGCCAGAAGCGGCGCCCGTCGCGAGCGTGGCCCTTGCTGCCGATGCTGCATCTGCGGCTTCCGTTGCGGCTTCCGTGCCCGCAGTCAGCGAAGGCGAGGAAGCTCATGACCTGGCTCAGGCGCGGCGGATTGAGCGGCTGGAGGCGCAGCTGGAGCGGGCCCGGGCGCCGGTCTACTTTGCTGTGCGTGATGAGTTCAACTACTGGGTCGACAAGATCGGCCTGAGCTATTTTTGGGCGGCGGTCTATTTCACGCTGCTGCCCCTGCTGTGGCCGGGGCAGACGCCGGGCAAGCGCTTGCTCGGACTGCAGGTGATCGAGCTGACCGCCAAGCGCCTGACGCCCTTGATCCTGTTCAAACGCTTCGGCGGCTATGCGGCCGGCCTGGCCACCGGCGGCACCGGTTTTGTGCAACTGATCTGGGACAGCAACCGCCAGGCGATTCAGGACAAGACCGCGCACACGGTCGTCATCAATCTGCGCAGCAAGGCCCGGTTGGCCGAGCTCGCGCCGGGAGCGGGAACGGGCGCATGAGCGGGAACGACCTGCGCATCGGCGCCTTGAGTCAGCTGACCGGCGCGTCGCCCAAGGCCTTGCGTCTGTATGAAGAGCTTGGTCTGTTGCCGACGCCGCGCCGCAGCGGCAGCTACCGCGTTTATGAGCAAGAGCATGTGGACGCGGTCATGCTGATTCGGCAGGCGCAAGGCTTGGGCTTCAAGCTGCGGGACTTGCAAGCGCTGGCCAGCCAGGCGCCCTTGGTGGAGGCAGTCAGCCTGAAGCTGGCATTGCAAGCGGTAAAGGACAAACGCCAAGAATTGGCGCAGCAGATCGCCGCCTTGCAGGCCCAGGCGCTGCAGTTGGCGCAGTTCGAGGCTGATTTGGCCGGTGCGCATGAACTCGCTTGTGCATGCCCGCAACTGCAGGCCAGGCGGTCGTCAAAAAAATAGGGCTTGACTCTGCCCCCTGGGGCAGACCGCATGCTGGCGACCGTTCAAACAAACGGTCCTGTGTATGCAAGCCAAACGAATACTCGTCATCAACGGCAATCCCAAGCCGGCCAGCCTCTGCCGGGCCTTGGCCGAGCGCTATGCCCAAGCCGCCGAGCAAGCGGGTCACAGCGTGGAGATCATCCAGCTGGGCGATTTGAAGTTTTTGCTCGGCCTTGAGCAGGGCTATCAGGCCGCGCAGGCGCTGGAACCCGATTTGCTGCGCTTGCAGCAGGCCGTTCTTGTGGCCGAGCATTTGGTCTGGGCCTACCCGGTCTGGTGGGGCTCGGTGCCGGCGCTGATGAAGGGCGCGCTGGACCGCCTCTTGTTGCCCGGCTTCGCCTTCAAATATCACCCCGGCAAGACCATTCCGGAGCAGCTCCTGAAGGGCCGATCGGCGCGCCTGCTGGTGTGCATGGACACGCCGCCTTGGTACTTCAGATGGTTTCAGGGCGCGCCCGCTCACCGCATGATGCGGCACACCGTGCTGGAGTTCTGCGGCATCAAACCGGTGCGCATCAGCGAGTTCGGGCCGGTTCTGCAAAGCAGCCCGGCGCAGCGCGCGCGTTGGTTAGGCAGGGTTGCCAAGTTGGGCGCTGCGGCGGCTTGATCGCTCTGCAGTGAGGGGTTCAGGTCAGATCGCCCATGCCGCTGATCTGAAAGCGGTTTTTGCCGTCTTGCTTGGCGCGGTACATCGCCTGGTCGGCCTGCTGCAGCAGCTGGCTCGCATCCAGCTCGAGGGCCTGGGGGTAGTAGGCGACCCCTAAGCTGGCCGAAATTTGCAGGCGCGCGCCGGCGTAGGCTACCGGCTCGGCGGCGGCGCTCAAGATGCGCTCCAGCAGCGGCTTGCAGTCGTTCGGTGTGTGCAGGTCCACCAGCAAGACGATGAACTCGTCGCCGCCCAGGCGGGCCAGCGTGTCGCCCTCGCGCAGCGTCTGCTTGATATTGTGGGCAATGCCGACCAGCAGGGCGTCGCCGCCGGCATGGCCGTGGCGGTCATTGATGGTCTTGAAGCCGTCCAGATCCAGATAGACCAAGGCCAGCATGTCCTTGCGCCGTTTGCACTGCGACATGCCGTGCTGCAAGCGGTCATGCAGCAAGAGGCGGTTGGGCAGGCCGGTCAAAGCGTCGTGATAGGCAATGCTTTCCAGCTGCGATTCATGCTCTTTGAGGCTGGTGATGTCGGAGAACAGCGACAGGTATTGCTGGACTTGGCCCTGTGCATCGCGCACCGCGCTGATGGTCTGCATCTCGGCATAGATTTCACCGGATTTGCGGCGGTTCCAGATTTCCCCGGTCCAGGCGCCTTGTTCCAGCAAGGCGCGCCAGAACTCGGCGTAAAAGGCCCGGTCATGGCGGCCCGAGCTGAGCAGGCGCGGGTTGCGTCCCAAGACCTCGTCGCGGCCGTAGCCGGTGATCTGTGTGAAGGTCTCGTTGACATCAAGAATGGCGCCCTGCGGGTCGGTGATCATGATGCCTTCGCGGGCATGGGTGAACACGCTGGCGGCCAGCTGAAGCTGCGCTTCGGCCTGTTTGCGCACCGCCACCTCGCGCCTGAGCTCGCTGACCAGATCAACCGCCATCGCGTCGAAATGAGCCGACAAGTCACCGAACTCGTCCGCCGTGCGGATGGCACTGCGCTGCGTCATATCGCCCTGCGAAATGGCGCTGACGGTGCGGCCAAGATGCTTCAGCGGCCTGAGTACCCGGCGGTAGAGCAGCCAGGCCAGCCCGGCCAACATCAGCAGGGTCAGCACCGGAATGGCAATCGCCAGCCGGCGCGTGCTTTGTTCAAGCTGGCGGCGGCCGCGGTCGGCCTCCTCGCCGCGCCGCTGCACCGACTCGGTCAGGACCTGGGAGTTCAGCAGCAACTGGTTCAGCAGCAAGGTGCGCCGGTGGCGCTGCAGGTCTTGCTCGGCGGTATCTGCCGGGCCGCCTGCTGGCGCCTCATGGGCTTCCAGCAGCTGCGCGAACAGCTCGTTCAGCAGAGCGACGCTGTTGAGAGACTCGACCGCAGTCAACGGGTCGCTTTGCAGCCCCGTGACAATCTGGGCGTGCAGGGTGCGCCATTGCTGTGCCGTTCGGGCTTCACCGTGCAGCGCATATTCATGCGCCAGCACCAGCAGCTTTGACACCTGTTGCGAGCTGCGCCGAGCTTGGCTCTCCGCGCGCGCCAGTTGGGCACTCTCGGTGGCCAGGCGGCTGATGCCCGCGCCCAGGCCCAGCGTCAGCAGCAGCGCGCCGGACATGAAGGAGATCAACAGGCCGCGGATGCGCATGGGGCTATTCGATCAAGCCCACGCCGCTGGGCAGGGCTTTGCGCAGCGGTTTGGCATAGATCAGGTCCAGATAGTTGGGCGCGCTCGTGCCCTTGACATAGTCCTTGGCATGCCCGCCTTGGCGAGCCCAGCGCGACTCGGCCTCCAGGCTGGACAGCAGCCATTGGTCGAGGCTGATCCGGTAGTGGGTGTCGTTCCAGATCCAATCGACAAAGGCCTGGTCCAGCTTGAGGCGCTCGCGCAGCAGCTTTTGGGCCATGGCGGGCTGGGCGGCGATGAAGCGCGCCGCCCGATCCAGGGCGCGCAGGACTTTCTCGAGCTCGTCGTCACGCGCACCCAACAAGGACTTGGCGGCGATCAAATTGAAGCTCAGCCGGTAGCTGCCGGTCGTCGGCAGAATGCTGCTGCCGGGCACCGCTTGCAAGAGCTTGAAGGGCAGCGGCTCCCAGATCGCGACCGCGTCGACCTCGCCGGTCTTCAGCAGATCGGCCATCGCCTCGGGCTGCAGATGGATGATCTGCACGGCCTTGGGGTCGACACCGCTGGCCAACAAGCTGGTGTCCAGCATGTAATGGCTGCTTGTACCCATGACGGTGCCGATGCGCCGGCCTTTGAGGTCCTTGACCTGCGTGATCTTGGTGTTAGGGCCCAACACCAGCTTGCTGTCATTGCTGCTGCTGACGAAGCTGGCCAGCAGCGCAAACTGGGGTGGGCCGAAGCTATTGAACATCACCACTGCCTCGGAGACGGTGGCCAGGTCGGCCTTGCCTTCTTGGAGCAGCTGCAGCGCACGGTGGCCGCCGACAACTTCCTGCAGTTGCAGCCGCAGACCTTCGTCGGCAAAGAAGCCCTGGCGGTCGGCCACAAAAATCGGCAGCGACAACGGTGTCATCGATAGCGCCAGGCGCAAGGGCTCGGCGGCGCTGAGCGGCTTCAGGCACAGCGCCAGCAACAGGCCGCAAAACCAGTTAGCGCCTGGCACCATCGCAGGGCGCGGATCGTTGCCGGCTTCGATGCTCGTCATAACTCCGCCCTAGGTTGCCCGTTGGCCTATTCTTGCATGGCCAACATGACCGCACTGCCGGCACCTAGGGGGCAGGTGTTGCCAGCTTGCTGCGCACCAAGTCCACATGCTGGCGCAGGGTGTAGACCCGGTCACTGAAGTCAAGCGGAAAACGGGTGGATTGAATGTCCTGCTCGATGCGGCTCAGGCGCTCATGGGCCTGGCGGCACTCGGGTGGGCTCAAGGCGCGGGTCATCAGCTCTTGTTCCAGGAATTTCAGCTCACCGTAGTACCGGTACAGGCGCCGACTTTGGCGCCACACCCGCAGCCAGGGCAGCAGGCGAACCATGGGCAGCATCAGGGCCAGCAGTGGCAAGATCAGCAAGGCCATGCGCTGCACCAAATTCGCCAGCCAGAAGGGCAGGTAGGTTTGCAGAAAAGGCCGCCCGTTCTTGAAGTAACGGGCCGATTCCTCGGCCAGGGGAAAGTCGGTGCCTTGGGTGCTGGGGAATTCACCCGGCCGCGCCAGCAAGCTGGGTGCGCGGTGGACCTGGCGGGCCGCATCCAGCAGCAAATACGCCAGCGCCGGATGCAGGTCCTCTTGCACGACCAGATTGGTGGTGGTGGACAGCAGGTTGATGTCTTCGGCCGGGCGGTCCAGCAGGGGGCTGACCGAGCCGCGCTTCAGCACCACGGTTTGAAAGTAGGGCAGGCGTCGCGCCAGACCCTCGGCCTGGACCAGCGAGGCCAGGCGCAGGCCATCGGCGGCCAGCAGCCTTTGCACCGCCGGCGCCTGCACCGAGGCCACCAGGATGAAGGCGTCGATCTCTTGCTTGACCAGCATCTCGGCGGCGGCCAGGCCGCCCACCGTCAGCAGCTCGGTGCCGCCCAGCGGCTGCCGCTGCGGCCCCAGCAGACCGTAGTTGCCCAGCAATTCCAGTGCGATGGCTTGATTGCCACTGCCGGCCACGCCCACGGCCACACGGCGCCCGCGCAGGGCACCCAGGCCGGCGGAGAGCTTCAGTTCGCGCGAAAAAATCCAGACCGGCTCATGCCCAATGGTGGCCAGCGAGCGCAGCGGCGTGGCCTGAGCCAGGTCGTCGTCCGCAGCCTCGAAATTGGCAATCCGGGTATGGGCGGCCGTGGCCATTGGCCCCAAGCCCCCTTGCACAAAGCCGACATCGGCCGCGCCGGCCTCCAGGCGCGCCAGGTTTTCCACCGAGCCGGTCGAGCTGCGCAGCGTCAGTGCAACGCCATGCAGCTTCAACAGGGCCTGGTACTTGAGGCCGAACTGGTGATAGGCGCCGTCTTCGCTGCCCGTCGTCATCACCAGGATTCTCGGCGGTGCGGGGCTCATTGTTGTTGCCAACAGCCAGACGGCGCTGCAGACGGCGATCAGGGCGAGGCCGACGCCGGTCCAGAAAAGCAGACTGCTGTTTGCGGCTCTGCGCGGCATGGTTGGGCTGGCCATCTTGAAGCCTGGATCGTCGTCATCAGTCACGTTGATACTCGGGCAGCGGCGCGCCGCAGTGGCGGCAGAAATGTGAGTCGGCCTGCAGGCCTTCGCGCAGGCAGGCGTGGCAGCTGCGGGTGGTCGGCGACGCCGTCTCACCGATGCGCTGGGCCGCCATTTCGGCCGTCATGATGCCGGTCGGCACGGCCAGCACCCCCCAACCGAGCAGCATCATGAGCGAGGCAATCGCGCGGCCCAGATCGGTCTTGGGTGTGATGTCACCAAAGCCCACCGTCGTTACCGTGGAGATCGCCCAGTACACGCTGACCGGGATGCTGGTGAAGCCGTTTTCCGGTCCTTCGACCACATACATCACCGTGCCCATGATCAGCACAATCATCAACACCGCCGACAAGAACACCAAGATCTTGCTGGCGCTGGCGCGCAGCGCCCGCCCCAGGCTGAGATAGGCCGCGACATAGTTGTTGAGCTTCAGGATCCGGAACACCCGCAGCAAGCGCAACACCCGTACATCGACCAGCGCGTACAGATCGGGGAAGAAGAAGGCCAGATAGATCGGCAACACGGCGAGCAGATCGACGATGCCAAAAAAACTGGTGGCATAGGCCAAGGGCCGGCGCACGCAGATCAAGCGCAGCAGGTACTCCGCCGTGAAGAGGGCGGTGAACGCGTATTCCGCCCAGCTCAACCAGGTCTTGTGCGCCTCTCTGAAGCTGGCCACGCTCTCCAGCATCACCAAGGCCAGGCTGAGCAGCACGGCCACGATCAAAGCCAGATCGAAGCGTCGCCCGGCCCGGGTGTCGGCCTCAAAGATGATGGTGTAGGCCCGCAGGCGCCAGCCTTGTAGCGGTCGGCCGAAGGCGGCGGTGGCCGCCGCCGGCCTGCCTGGTTTGTTTGCTGCCGTTGCTTGGCGCGTCGGATTGCTCATGGGGGTGAAGCGTAACCGAGCGCACACCGGGTCAGACGCAAGTCGTGGCAGCGCTGCGCTTGTTGGGATGGACGGCGGTTTTACGGCGATCAAGTTCGTGGCGCCGGCGCAGCACCCGCAGTAGGATCAAGTAGAGCCGTCGCCGCAATTCCGCACCGCGTCGCTCGAGCAAGGAGCCGCCATGAAGTCCTGGAGCCGCTCAATCACCAGCTTGCTGCTGAGTCTGACCTTGTCTTTCTCACTGTTCGGCTGCGCCACCGCGCCGCCGGTGCCGGTGCCGGTGCAGCTGTTCCACGATGCCTTGTTCAAGCCCGCGGCGCAGGACCTCAGCGCCGAGCAGGTGTTCGCCCTCAGCCCGGCGATGCAGGACTATCTGGACTTCGGCATGCGCGCACAGCTGCGCAACAAGGGCAGCCGCCAGGGCCTGCTGGATGCGCTGTACAACAAAAGCGCCCTGCAACTCGAGTACGACTCGGGCGACACCCGCACCGCCGCCCAAGCCTTCGCCGACCGGCGCGGCAACTGCCTGTCCTTGGTCATCATGACGGCGGCCTTTGCCAAGCAGCTGGGCCTGCCGGTGCGCTATCAAAGCGTCTATGTGGATGAGCTGTGGAGCCGCAGCGGCGATCTGTACTTCCTCAGCGGCCATGTCAATCTGAGCCTGGGCCGCAGCCTGTCCGAGAGCCGCGATTCGGCCGGTGACAGCGCGATGCTGACGGTCGATTTTCTGCGCCAGCCGCCGGGCAGCCGCCAGCGCGCCCAGGTGATCGAGGAGCACACCATCGTGGCCATGTTCATGAATAACCGGGCCGCCGAGAACCTGCAGGCGGGCCGTATAGACGCGGCCTATTGGTGGGCGCGCGCCGCCTTGGTGGCCGATCCCAAGCTGCTGGCCGCCTACAACACGCTGGGCGTGATCTACCGCCGCCATGGCGATCTGGGCCTGGCCGAGCCGGCGCTGCGCCATGTTTTGGCCGAGGAGCCCGGCAACACCCAGGCGATGTCGAATCTGGTGTTGCTGCTGAAGGAATCAGGGCGGCTGGCCGAAGCGACGCAATTTGCTCAGCTGCTCGCGCAACTGCAGCCCTATCCGCCCTACAAGTTTTTTGACTTGGGGCTGGCGGCGATGCAGGCGGGTGACTATCAAGCGGCCAAGGACTGGTTCAGCAAGGAGATCGCCCGGTCGGCCTATGTGCACGAGTTCCATTTTGGCTTGGCGCTGGCGAACTACGGCCTGGGCGACCTGGTGGCGGCCCGCCGCCAGCTCTATTTGGCGCTGGAAAACAGCAATACCCAGCAGGATCGCCAGCTCTACACCAGCAAACTGGACTTGCTGAGGCTGCGCCAAACACCGTTGCGCTGAGCCTTTACCCTAGATTCGGCATTTACTACAGCGGCGCCAGCCCATGCCGAGCGCGCGCCCGGGCGCAGGCCTCATCACCAATACCCAGCGGGGCGCGCAGCCCGAACTCTCGGCAAGGCGCCGGCCGCCATTCATAGATGCCGCAGCCGGCCTGCACGCCCACCGTGCCGACCAAGGCCGCGCAGCGGGGCGCCAGATGGTCGGTGCCACGCATCCGGCAAAGGCGGGCGTTCAACTCGACCGTCAGGCCGTCCGGCACGCAGCCGCCCTCGCTTTGCAACTCGTCAACGGCGAAATCGACCCGAAAGCTGGCGCAGCAGGCGCCGCAACTCAAACAGGGGTTGGCGGACATATCAAATGGCGCGCGCCACGTCGCGCACCACCGTCACGGTGCAGGCCGACTGCGTCACCACCTCGGCCGAGACGCTGCCCAGATAGCGCCGCAGGGTCGAGGCGCGGCGCGCGCCCATCACGATATGGTCGGTGCCACTTTTGGCGGCAAATTCCAGGATGGCGGCCGCGGCGTCGGGCGCTTCCAGCACATGAAAGGTCAGGCGCCCGTCGCCCAATTCCAGCGCACGGCTGATCGGCCGGGCCCAGGCCTTGAGCGCAATCAGCTGCTTCACATGGACGCTTTTGCCTTCCTTGTCGGTCAACTCATCCATGCCGATGCGGTGGGTCTTCATCACGCTGACGCAGGCCAGGCGTGCGCCGGGCTCGGCCTGCACGATACGCCGCACCGTTTCGCATAATTTTTCCAGCAAGGCCGGCGTGGCGTGTTGCACGTCGATGGCCGCCATGATGATGGGGCTGCGCGCCAATTGAGCGGCGACACTGGTCTGCGCTGCCGGCTCGGCGCCGAGCGCAAAAAACCAGCGCTTGAGGCGCTTCAGCAGGCCGCTGCCGCTGAGTTTTTCGCTGCGTTTGGTCAGCGGCACCAGCTCCGGTTGCTGCAAATCAAGCGCCAGTTGCGCGGCACTTTGATAGCGCCGCTCGGCCTTGACCTCCAGGCAGTGCAGTACGATTTCTTGAAACCACGGTGGCAAATCGGGCTTGATCGCGCGCGGCGGCACCGGCTCCACATAGAGCCGGCGGCGCAGGCCGCGCACCGAGGAAGGCTGGCCGAAGGGCCGCTCGCCGGTCGCCAGGTGGTAGAGCATCACGCCCAGCGCAAACAGATCGCTGCGCGGGTCATTGCGGACAAACTGCACCTGCTCGGGCGACATATAGGGCCCGGTGCCCATGGGCAGCGAGAACTCCTCCTCCAGTAGGTCGGGCAAATGGTCATGGCGCGATAGGCCAAAGTCCACTAGCACCGCCGCGCCATTCGGGCGGAACATGATGTTGCTGGGCTTGACGTCCAGATGCACCACATGCTGCAGGTGCAGGTCCTGCAGCGCCAGCGCCACCTTGATGCCGATCTCGACCACTTCGTCCAAGGGCAGCGGGGCGTCGTCGAAGCGGGGCCGCAGCGATGCCCCGCCAATCCGTTCCATCACGATATAGGCCTGGCGTGTCCAGTCGCCGCGGGCCACAAACTTGGGCACATGCGGGCCCTTCAAGGCCGGCATCAGCATCTGCTCGGTCTCGAAGCCGACTATTGTGGCGGGGTCCTCGCCGCCCTTGATGCGCGGCACTTTCATGATCAGCGGGAAGTCCTCGCCGGCCAGCGGCTCGACCCGGGTCACGCGCCATAAATTGGCCATGCCGCCTTGATGCAGGCGCTCATCCAGTCGAAAACCGTCCAGCACCAGACCGGGCTCGAGTGTGCCAATCGGTGGAAACAGGGTGCTGGCGCCGCCGAACGTGGACTCAGCGCTCATGCTATTGCCCCGTCAGCAGCCGCTCGGCCAAACGCTCAGCCAATGCTTGCGGCAGATCGGAGGCACGGACGCTGGCGGCCGCAGCCTCGACGTCATAGGGCACACGCTGAAAACTCAGCTCGCCCTTGAGGCTGTCAAAAACGGCGTAGCAGGCCGCCGGATTGCCGTCGCGCGGTTGGCCGCAGGAGCCGGGAATCACCAGCCATTGGCGATTCGGTAGCAAGGGGATGGCGATGCCGGGCGTTGGCGTGAACTCGCCGGCCTTGCCGGTGCCCGAGAGGTGATACAGCATAGGCTCATGCATATGGCCGCAAAAGGTGAAGCGGCAGGTCGTTGCATGCAGGCTGCGCATGGCCTCCAGGCGACCCTGCACATAGGCCCAGCCGCTGGGGTCGAAGGCATTGGCGTGCACGAACAGGCGGTCCTCCACGGTCACGCTGAGCGGCAACTGGTCGAGAAAGGCCAGCTGTTCGGCGTTCAATCTGGCGTGCGTCCATTCGATGGCGGCGCGTGCCTCCTCGCGCATGGTCGGCGCCTCGCCCTTGACGACCGCCGCGTCGTGGTTGCCCAGCACCGCAACGGCGCCCCGGGCCACCAATTCGCGCACCTTGTCGACGACCCAGCCGGGGTCACCGCCATAGCCGACAAAGTCGCCCAACAAGGCGTAATCGGTAACGCCCTGGCTCTGCGCATGCTCGAGCACAGCGGAGAAGGCTTGGGCGTTGGCGTGCAAATCGGTGATGAGTGCAATTTTCATGACAAGCCCAGCATGCCATGCTTGGCTGACGGCTACGGTACAGATCAAGAAAAAAGCCAGCGCCGGCGGTGACCGTCACTGGCTTGGTCCGGTGTGAAAAGCTTACTCGCCGCACAGCAGGCGCATGCGGCGCTCGCCCAGCGTGAAGGCCTCGTCGGTCTCGGCACTCAGCAGCATTTCCTTGGCCTGATCGCAAGCACTGGCGGATTCAATGGCGGCGGGCGTGACGGTGACTGGCACCACCGGTTGGGCGGGAGCGCGCGCGGGATGCGGCGCCGGCGCGGCCGTGCGTGCCGGCGGTGGGTTGCAACGGGCATCCTCAACCAAACGGATATTGCTGAACTGGCCTTGCTCGATGGCGACGCAGTCACCGACCCGTTTGCCGGCCTGGTCGGACACGATGCGGGTGGTGGTGGTGCCGCCGACCAACACCGTGTATTCAAAGGCCTGGGTGCGCCCGGCCATGCCACCAATGCCGCGACCGGCCGCCGCGCCACCGACCGTGCGCAGCGCTCGGTTGCTGCCCGACTGACCGCTGCCGCTGGCCAGACCGATGCCGCCGCCGACCAGGGTGCCGACTGTCTGCGAGGAGCCGCTGTTGACTTGGGTGGCGGTGACGTTGGTGATGCGCCCGTATTGAACGCGCGATTGCGCTTCGACGGCGGCATGGCTGAAGGTGAGGGCGAGCAGAACTGCCGCGGCCGAGCTGTAAGCGATTCGTGTCATCAGTGAACTCCAAAAAGGTCAGGGTGGGAACGATTTGACTTGACTTAACTTCACTAGACGCAGAGCAGGCGCATCAGGCCACGCCGGCTTTGGGCGGCAACCAGTATACGGGTCGATTTCTGGCCGAGAAGGGGCATTTTTCTGCCCCTGTGTGAGACTGCGCAGGCCCGCCGATGAATTAGTATTCGGCGCAGTTTTCCCTTCAATCGAGGAGTTGGCGCATGAGCGGTGTGACCTTTGGATCTGCCTGGCCCAGGCTGCTCAAAATGATGGCCGTTGGCTGTGCAGCTGCCAGCTTGTCGGCGCTGGCTGCACCCACCGAGGGGGGGCTGTATATCGCCGGCGCCGGTTTCAGCTTCCAGGTCGCCGCCAAGCGGGCGCTGTCGCAAAACCCGGGCGGGCGCCGCTTTTTCTTATTGTCCTTGCCGCCCGAAACCGCGGCCCTCAAGCTCAGCGCCAATGCCAATCTGAGCGGTTTGCGCAGGCGCGCGCTCGCCGGCAACGGTGTGTTGCTGGTCTGCCAGCGTGATGTTGACAAGGGCCGGGTCAGCATGGCGGAGCTGGTGCCGGGTGTGGTGGCGGTCAGGGGCTGGCCGCCGGCAGGCAGCACGGAGCTGCAACATGGCGAGCGCTATTTCGCCGATGAAACCCCTGCCAATTTGCCGGCCGACAATGTGGCCCTGCGCCAGCTGCGCTCCACTTGTTCTTGAGCGCCCCCAGACCTGTCGCTTCGCGCCAGGCCCCCCGAGGGGGAGCAGAAACAACTTGGGAGCGGCCCGGCGTTTTGTTTCTTGAGCAAGATCGCCGCACCTTAAAATTCGCCCCACTTCAAGCCAGGCGCAGGCCGCGAGCTTGCCCCCACCGCCATTTGCGCCGCCGTCGGCGCCAGGAAATTTCTTATGTATTCAGCCGTCATCAGCGGTACCGGTCTCTACCAAGCTCCCCATGTCATCAGCAATGCGGAACTGGTCGAGGCCTTCAATGCCTATGCCGACCTGCAAAACGCCGAGCATGCGGACGCGATTGCAGCTGGCGAGCGGGCCGCCATCACCCATTCCAGCGTCGAGTTCATCGAGAAGGCCTCCGGCATCAAGCAGCGTTATGTGATCGAAAAATCCGGCGTGCTGGACCCGACCCGCATGTACCCGCGCTTCACCGAGCGGGCCGACGACGAGCTGTCGCTGATGGCCGAAATCGGCGTGGATGCCTGCCGCAAGGCCTTGGCGGCGGCCGGCAAGCAGGCCAGCGATGTGGACGCCATCTTTTGCGCCAGCGCCAATATGCAGCGCGCCTACCCGGCCATGGCGGTGGAGATTCAGGCCGCCCTGGGCGCCGGTGGTTACGGCTTTGATATGAATGTGGCCTGCTCCTCGGCCACCTTTGCGCTGGAGCAGGCCTTCAACGCGGTGCGCTCGGGCGCCAGCCAATGCGTGCTGGTCGTCAACCCCGAGATCACCTCGGCCCATCTGGAATGGCGTGACCGCGACTGCCATTTCATCTTCGGCGATGTCTGCACCGCCATCCTGGTCGAGCGGGCCGACAACGCCAGCTCGGCCGACCAATGGTCCATCGTCAGCACCAAGCTGGCGACGCAGTTCTCCAACAATATCCGCAATAACTTTGGCTTCATGAACCGTGCCGAGGACAGCGACCCCTTGGCGCGCGACAAGACCTTCCGCCAAGAAGGCCGCAAGGTGTTCAAGGAAGTGGTGCCGATTGCCGCCGCGCATATCGAAGCGCATCTGGCCACCGTGGACGCCGTGCCCGCCGATGTAAGGCGTTACTGGCTGCACCAGGCCAATCTGGGCATGAATCAACTGGTGATCAAGAAGCTGATCGGTGAGACCGGTGCCACGGCCGGCTCCGACGTCGCGCCGCTGATTTTGGACACCTACGCCAACACCGCCTCGGCCGGCTCCATCATTGCGTTTCACGAGCACCGCGCCGATTTGAAGGCCGGCGATCTGGGCGTGATCTGCTCCTTCGGTGCCGGCTACTCGGTCGGCAGCGTGCTGCTGCGTAAGCTTTAGAGCGCGGGCGCCGGCGCGGATGCTGGCTGGCTTGGCACGGCGTCCAGGCCCAATGTCCTGATGCCCGCTTCGCCGGCGAATTCCTCAAAGCTCCAGTCGCCGTGGTCCTGGATCAGGCCGTCGACGGCCAAGATCTCGCGCACAGGCTGATTCTTCAAGGCGACCGCCATGAAGTCGATCCAGACCGGCAGCGCCAGGCCGCCGCCGGATTCCCGGTCGCCGAGGCCGCGCGGCTGGTCATAGCCTATCCAGACCACGGCCACCAGGCCGGGTTGAAAGCCGGCAAACCAGGCATCGACCGCGTCATTGCTGGTGCCGGTCTTGCCGTAGAGGTCGGGGCGGCGCAACTGCGTCTGGGCGCGCGCGGCGGTGCCGCTGCGGGTCACTTCCTGCAGCAAGCTGCTGGTCAAGAAGGCATTGCGCTCGGAGATGGCGCGGTTCTCTTCGCTGCGGCTAGGCTCGGCGGCCTGGAAAACCAACTCGCCCTTGTTGTCGATGATCTGGGTGATCAGCTGCGGCGCCAGCAGGTGACCGCCATTGGCAAACACCGCGTAGGCGCTGGCCAGCTGCATCGGGGTGACGCCGCCCGAGCCGAGGGCCAGGGTCAGATCCTCCGGTTGGCGTGCAGGCTCAAAGCCGAAACGTGCCGCCCAGTCGCGCGCCTTGGCCGGGCCTAGCAACTCCATCAAGCGAATCGTCACCATGTTTTTCGAGCGCGCAAGCGCCTCGCGCACCGTCATAGCGCCGTCAAACAGGCCGTCGTAATTCTTCGGCGCCCAGTCGCCGAACACCAGCGGCGCGTCATTGACGAGGGTGCGCGGCGTCACGCCTTGCTCAAGTGCTGCCGAGTAGACAAAGGGTTTGAAGCTGGAGCCGGGCTGGCGCCAGGCCTGGGTGACATGGTTGAACTGGTTTTTGGCGAAGTCAAAGCCGCCGACCAGCGCATGGACGCGGCCGCTGCCGGGCTCCAACGCCACCAGCGCACCCTCGGCCTCGGGTGCTTGAACAATCGCCCAAGCTCCCTTGGGCTCGGCCTTGGTCGGGGCTCCGCGCAACACCCGGATGATGGCGCCGGGGCGGATTCGCAGGCTGTCTTTGGCCTTTGGTGACAAGGCCGCTTGCAGGCCGCGCAAGCCGTCGCCGGCCAGCACCAGGTCCTCACCGCTTTGCAGGCTGGCCATCACTTTGCCGGGGCTGAGCTGGGTCACCACCGCCGCGCGCAATTCATCATTGTCCGGGTGATCGGCCAGCGCCTGGGTGATGGCGGCGTCTTGTTTGGACGCCTCCTGGGGCAGGTCGACAAAGCCTTCGGGGCCGCGGTAGGGCTTGCGCCGCTCCAGGTCCATCAGGCTGCGGCGCAAGGCCCGGTAGGCGGCCGCCTGCTCGGTTGAAATCAGCGTGGTGTAGACCTTCAGGCCCAAGGTGTAGGTCTCTTCGCCATAGCGCGCGTGCACGACCTGACGTGCCATCTCAGCGGCAAATTCGGCATGCAGGCGCGGGTCCTGCGCGCTGCGTATATGCAAGCTCTCGGCCTTGGCGGCCTGGGCCTGCTCGGGCGTGATCAGCGCCAGTTCCTGCATACGGTTCAAGACCACCTGCTGGCGTTTGCGGGCGCGCTCGAAGTTGACCACCGGGTTGGCATAAGCCGGGTTGGGCGGCAAGCCCGCCAGCATCGCGGTCTCGGCCAGCGACAAGGCCTTCAGCGGTTTGGCAAAGTACGCGTTCGCCGCCGCCTCGAATCCATAGGCGCGCTGGCCCAGATAAATCTGGTTCATATAGATTTCAAGAATCTCGCGCTTGCTCAGCTGGCCCTCCATCTTCAAGGCCAGCAGCACTTCAACGAATTTGCGCGAATAGATCTTCTTCTTGCTCAAGTAAAAGGTGCGCGCCAACTGCTGGGTGATGGTGGAGCCACCCTGGCTGCGCGGCTGCAGCGTATTGGCCAGCACGGCACGCGCGATGCCGGTGTAGTAAAGGCCGCCATGCTGATAGAACTTGTGGTCTTCGACCGCCAGCAGCGCGTCTTGCATCAGCTGCGGGATCTGATCCAGGGTCTGAAAACTGCGCCGCTCGGCGCCGAACTCGCCGATTTGCACCCCGTCGGCAGTGAACACCCGCAGCGGCTGCTTGGGCCGGTAGTCGCTCAGCTCGGCAATATCGGGCAGGGTTGGGTAAACAAAGGCGGCGGCGATGGCCAGCAGCAACAGCAGCAGGCCGGCAGCCGCGGCGCCGTAGATCAGCAATTTCTTCAAGGACGGTGCGCGCGGTTCAGGCGCGCCGGGTGGCGAAACCGCGATTATGGTGGTCGCCAGCAAGTGCTGGCGTCGCGGCGGTCAAAGGCGCAGCAAACGCGCCCTTGGGTGGCGGATTGCGCTCGCGAGGGTTTGTTGGGGCGATCGGGTAGCTAGCGGCAATTAACATGGCTGCAGGTCAGCTTTAGCGCCAAGCATCAAGATGAGTAGTTCTCGCAGGTCCTCAATGCGCTGGCGCTTGCTGCCAACTTTGCTGCTTGCCGCGTGCGCCGCGCCACCGCAGCCATCGCTGTCACCGTCTGCACCGTCGAGCCGCCCGCCAACTGCAGAGCCCGCACTTGTTGCTCATTCAGCCATCCCCCAGCAACCCGAAGGCCCCAGCGGCTGGACCGTCAAACCCGGTTGGCCGGCGCAGCGCTTTGCGGTCGCGGCTGCCCATCCGCTGGCGGCCGATGCGGGCTACGAGATGCTGCGCGCCGGCGGCAGCGCCGTGGACGCGGCGATCGCTGTTCAGCTGGTGTTGACGCTGGTCGAGCCGCAGTCCAGCGGCATCGCCGGCGGCGCTTTTTTGATGCACTGGGACGGCCGCCAAGTGACGGCGCTGGACGGCCGCGAGACCGCGCCGGCCGCCGCCGCTGAGGGCCTGTTCCTCAAGCCCGACGGCCAGCCTATGAGCTATACGCAGGCGGTGGTCGGCGGCCGCTCGGTTGGCACGCCGGGCTTGCTGCGCATGCTGGAGCAGGCCCATGCCAAATACGGCCAGCTGCCTTGGGCGCGGCTGTTCGAGCCCGCAATACGCCTGAGCACCGAGGGCTTCGAGATGGGGCCGCGCATGCACAGCCTGCTTGCCGGCGACCCGCATCTGAAGCGCGACCCGCAGGCGCGCCGGTATTTTTACGACGCATCCGGCGAACCCTTGCCGGCCGGCACGCTGTTGCGTAACCCGGCGCTGGCCGCGGTGCTCAAGCAAGTGGCCGAGGGCGGCGCCGATGCCTTTATGCGCGGGCCGGTGGCCGCCGACATCGTGCGCCGGGTGCGCGGCCATGCCGACAACCCGGGTCTGCTGAGTGAGGCCGATATGGCCGCCTACGCGCCCAAGCTGCGTGAGGCCATTTGCACCGATTGGCGCGAGCTTTGGCGCGTCTGCGGCTTCCCGCCGCCGTCGTCCGGCCATCTCGCTGTGATGCAAATCTTGGGGCTGGTGGCGCCGTCTACGGCAGCGCAGGCGCTGGACGGCGCCGGCATTCCCAATGCCGCTTGGCTCAACCGTTACGCACAGGCCGCCAACCTGGCTTTTGCCGATCGCGCCCAGTTTGTCGCCGACCCCGATTTCGTCGCAGCGCCGGGCGGCAGCTGGGCCAGTTTGCTGGCGCCCGACTATCTGCGCCAGCGCGCTGCGCTGATCGGCGCGCGCAGCAGCGGCCCGGCCAAGGCCGGCGACCCCGGTGCGCTCAAGACCGCCTACGCGCCTCAGGCTGAACAGCCTGAATACGGCACCAGCCATATCAGCGTGGTCGATGCCCAGGGTCGCGCGGTGGCGATGACCACCACCATAGAGACGGTGTTTGGCGCCCGCATCATGAGCGACGGCGGCAGCGGGCTGGCCGGTGGTTTTTTGCTCAATAACCAGCTGACCGATTTCGCGCTGAACCCGCGCGACGCCGCCGGCGTGGCCGTCGCCAACCGCCTGCAGCCGGGCAAGCGGCCGCGCTCCAGCATGGCGCCGACGCTGGTGTTTGACCGCCGTGACGGCCGATTATTGATGACGCTGGGCTCGCCCGGCGGCGCGGCCATCATTCACTATGTCGCCAAGACGCTGATCGCCACCCATGACTGGGGCATGAATGTGCAGCAGGCCATCGCGATGCCCAATTTCGGCGCCTTCAATGGCCCGACGCTGCTGGAAATCGAGCTGTTCCCGGCCAGCACGGCGGCCGGCTTGCGGGCACTCGGTCATGAAGTGGTCGAGCGTGACCTGACCAGTGGCTCGCAGGCCATCATGCGCCGGCCGGCGGCGTCGGTTGATGGACGGCCGGGCGGAGGCTGGCTGGGCGCCGCCGATCCGCGCCGCGAGGGCGTGGTGCGGGGCGACTGATCAGCCCCGTATCAAACTTTGGACTTGGCGCAAGAATCCCGGCTGGCGGCCGGTCAGCTGGGCGCTGATCACCGCCTTCAACGGCGGCAGTGCCTGCGCGATCTGCAGCACGCCGCGGCGCAGCAGGCGCGCGGCGGGGCGCTCATCGGTGAACAGCCGAACCACCGCGTTGGTGCCCTGGTAGATTGCCCAGGTGGCGCGTCTGTGCTCGGTCGCGTAGCGCTCTAGCGCAGCGGCGCCGCCGAGATCCTGGCCGGCTTGCTTGGCCGCGCCCAGCAGTCCCGCCAGCAACTCCACGCCATACAAGCCGAAGTTATAGCCATGCGCGGTGACCGGGTGCATGCCCACCGCCGCGTCGCCGACCAGGGCCAGGCGCTCGGCGGCGAAGCGATGCGCGTAGGTGGCGACCAGCGGGTAGAGGTGGCGCGCGCCCAGCGGCTGCAAGGCACCCAAGCGTCCGCGCAGCTCAGTGCCCACCCATTGCATGAACTGCGCCTCATCCCAGTTCATCATGGCGTTGGCACGGTCGGCCGGCAGCGTCAGTACCAGCGAGCTGCAGTCGCCATTGAGCGGCAATAGCGCCAGCGTATGGCCATAGTGAAAGCACTCCAGGGCGATGCCTTGATTGGCCTGGCTGTGCTGAATGCGGCAGACGATCACGCTGCGGCCAAAGTCGCGCATCTCTACACCGATGCCGGCTTGGCGGCGGATGGCCGAAAAGCGGCTGTCGGCGGCGATCAGCAAAGGGGCGCTCAATTCCTCACCGTCGGCCAAGCTGATGGTGGCCGCTTGAGCGCCAAGCCGAACTTGAGCGACTTGGGCTTCGGCGCGAATCCGGATCAGGCCGGGGCGCTTCAGCGCGCCTTGATAGGCGACCCGGCGCAGCCAGTGGTTGGACACCAGGCGGCCCAAGACCTTGCGCCCCGAGCCCTCGGCATCGAACGCCAGATGCTGGTGCGCGTCGCCATTGAAGACATGGGCACGGCGCAGCGGCGCGATTTCGGCCGCCGGCAGGTCCTGCCACTGCTTCAGGCCTTGCAGGATGGCGATGCCCTTGTGCGTCAGCGCGATTTCGCGGCCGTCGTCGGCCGGGTTCTGCAGCGAGGCGAGGCTATTGGCTTCCAGCACGCAGCACGTGATGCCGGCGTCGGCCAGCGCACAAGCCATGCTCAAACCGGCCGGGCCGGCGCCGACGATCAAAACCTCGGCTGGGTTCGCGCTGCTGGTGGTGCTTGCTTGCATGGGTGGGGCCGGTGAACTAAGAGCCGGCCAGCGTAGCCGGCCAGCGCCGCGCCGGCCTTGACCTTGATCAGCGCTTCTTCAGAGCGACCAGGCTGGCGATGCTGATCGCCACAAACAGCAGGCCGCTCCAGACCTCGTAGGGCAGGCCGATCAAACGGTAGGCGGCCGCTTCGCTGCAAGAGGCCGTCACCATGAAGACGGACGGCAGCAGGTTCTCCAGATCGAGCGCGGTCAGCAGCCGGTCGGCCAGCGTCATATCGCAAGAGGCCAGCTTGGACGCCACCTGATGCTGGAACGCCGCCGCCGCCACGCCGGCCAGCCCCAAACCGGCGATCAAGAGCAGGGCTGCGCTGCGGATGGGCCGCACGCTCTTCAGCAACCAGCCCAGGCCGGCCACCGCCGCGATCAGCAAAAACACGCCGCGCTGCATCACACACCAAGGGCAGGGCTTGACCCCGAACGCGTGTTGCGCCACCAAGGCGGCGGCGACGGCGGCGAGACTGGCAATAAAAACGACGGCGAGGGCCTGGGCCGGGAACTTCGAGCGCTGTAAAAACATCAGTCGCCCGCCACTTCCGCGATCAGATCGATCTCAACGCAGGCACCCATCGGGTTCTGCGCGACGCCGAAGGCGCTGCGCGCATGGGCACCGATGGCCGGGCCAAACACCTCGGCCAGCAGCTCGGAGCAGCCATTGGTGACCAGATGCTGCTCGGTGAAGTCGGCGGTGCTATTGACCAGGCTCATCAGCTTGACGATGCGGGTCACCTTGTTCAGGTCGCCCAGTGCGGCGTGCAGGGTGCCCATCAGGTCGATGGCAATCGCACGGGCGGCGGCTTTGCCGGTGGCGGTGTCGACATCGCGGCCGAGTTGGCCAACCCAGACCTTGCCGGCCTGCTTGGCCAGATGGCCGGACAGGAAAATCAGATTGCCGCTGCGCACAAACGGCACATAGGCGGCAACCGGCACCGCCAGCGGCGGCAGCGTGATGCCCAGGGTCGCGAGCTTGCTGTAGATGGGGGTGGCGTTCATGGCGGACTCGCTTTGGTTGGCTGGCTCTGCGGCCATGGGTTAGCTAGGATCAGGTGGCGCGCATCCTACACCGAGCCGCCCCGGCTTTCATGGGCGGCGAGTGAGCAAGGCGGTCCCGATGTCCCAGCCCGCAGTCCAGCCCGAAGCCATTCATTTGGCCTTGCCGGCTGCCGCCTGGCTATTGGGCTTGCTGGTCTTGCAGCAATGCGCTCGGCTGCCCAGCGCCGCTGAGTACGCCGGGCTGCTGCTGGCCATGGCATGGCTGGCCGCTGCTGGCTGGCGCCGTCTGCGGGCCCGGGCATTCACGCCGTCTGCGCTCTATCTGGCGCTGGCCGCCGCCTTGCTTGCATTCACCCAAGCCGCTTGGCGCTCGGATGCCCGCCTGAGCGAGACTTTACCCGAGGCCTGGGAGGGCCGTGATGTGCTGGTGCTGGGGCGCGTAGCCTCGCTGCCCAGCGCGGTGCAGGGCCTGTTCGGTGCGCCGGGCTGGCGCTTTGAGTTCGAGGTGGAAGAGGCCTTCGCCGGCGCCAGCCGCCAGGATGCCGCCCTGGCCTTGCCGGCACGCTTGGCGCTGGCCTGGTATGCGCAGGGCGACGAGGCGGCGCCGCCTCGCCTAAGTGCCGGTGAGCGCTGGCAACTGCTGTTGCGCCTGAAGCGCCCGCATGGGCTGATGAATCCACATGGCTTTGACACCGAGTTCTGGTTGTTCGAGCGCGGCCTGCGCGCCAGCGGCGTGGTGCGCCCCAGTGGCGACCTGCGCTTGAGCCGGGCACCCTGGTGGTCGCTGAACGCCTGGCGTTCGGACCTGCGCGAGGCCTTGCTGCGCCAGGTGAGAAATCCCAGTCACGCCGGTATTCTGGCCGCGCTGAGCTTGGGCGACCAGACGGCGATCTCGGCCGCCGACTGGTCGCTGTTTAGGGTCACCGGCGTCAGCCACCTGTTGAGCGTCAGCGGCCTGCATGTGACCATGTTTGCCTGGGCCGCCCAGGGCCTGGCGGGCTGGTTGTGGCGGCGCAGCGCGCGGCTCTGCCTGCGCTGGCCGGCGCCCAATATCGCCCGCTGGGCCGGTGTGTCGGCGGCCCTGGCTTATGCCTTGTTCTCCGGCTGGGGCGTACCGGCCCAGCGCACGGTCTGGATGTTGTTGACCTTGGCCCTGCTGCGCAGCCTGGGCCTGCGCTGGCCTTGGCCGCTGTGCTTGTTGATCGCGGCGGCGGTGGTGACCGTGATCGACCCCTGGGCGGTCGGGCAGGCGGGCTTTTGGCTCTCGTTTGCGGCGGTGGCGCTGCTGATGGCCAGCGGCACCCAGCAAGAGAAAGTAGCGGGCTGGCGTGAGCATCTGCGGGCCGGCCTGCGCAACCAATGGGTTGCGAGCTGCGGTCTGGCGCCCTTGAGCCTGCTGTTCTTTCAGCAGCTGTCGGTGGTCGGCTTGCTGGCCAATTTGTTGGCGATTCCGTTGATCAGCTTCCTCGTGACCCCGCTGGCCTTGCTGGGTGCCTTGGTGCCGGGCCTGTGGCAACTGGCCGATGGGATCTTGGCGCTGCTGCTGCTCTATTTGCGTTGGCTGGCGGCCTGGCCGCTGGCGGTATGGCAGTTGCCGGTGGCGCCGCTTTGGGCGCAGGCGCTGGGGCTGTTGGGCGGGCTGATGTTGGTCAGCCCCACGCCGCTGCGCCTGCGTGCGCTGGGCTTGGGCCTGGCCCTGCCCATGCTGTGGCCGGCGCCGCAACGTCCGCCGCCCGGCGAATTCGAGCTGGTGGTCGCCGACATTGGCCAGGGCACCGCCGTGCTCTTGCGCACCTCGGCGCACCAAATGCTGTACGACAGCGGGCCCAGCTACGGGCCCGAGGCAAATGCCGGCCAGCGTGTGCTGCTGCCCCTGATGTTTGCCTTGGGGCTGAACCGCTTGGATCTGTTGATGCTCAGCCATCGCGACAGCGACCATACCGGCGGCGCCGCGTCGGTGCTGAACGGCCTGCCGGTGGCGGGCTTGAGCAGCTCGCTGGAGGCGGGCCATCCGCTGCTTGCCGGCCCGGTGCCGCCGCGGCGCTGCGAGGCCGGCCAGACCTGGCAATGGGACGGCGTTCACTTCGAGGTCTTGCACCCGCAAGGCGCGCACTACGTGCAGGGCCTTAAAAGCAATGCCATGTCTTGCGTGCTGCGGATCACCTCGGCGGCTGGGCGCAGTGCCTTGTTGACCGGCGATCTGGAAGCGCAGCAGGAGGCGAACTTGGTCCAGCGCTCGCTCGCCCGTGAGCTGCGCAGCGAGGTCATGCTGGTGCCGCATCACGGCAGCAAGACCTCGTCCTCCGAGGCGTTCCTGGTCGCGGTGGCGCCGCGCTTGGCCTTCGTCCAGGCCGGCTACCGCAACCGCTTTGGCCATCCGGCGCCGGCGGTGTTGGCGCGCTATCAGGCGCAGGGCATCGAGGTGCTGACGTCGGCCGCATGCGGTGCCTGGCGCTGGCGCAGTGACGCGCCGGATGGGCAATGCCAGCGCGCGCAATTCAAGCGTTACTGGCATTGGCAAGCGCGGCCACTGACGGCTCTGCAAGGCCCTTGGCAGCCGGCGCTTGAGGCCGGCGCGGAGCTCGGCGACCTACCGAGCCTGCCGCAGTGACTGCAGCGTGCGTCCCAGCTCAATCACGGCAAAAGCGTAATAGCTCGACCAGTTGTAGCGCGTCAGCGCATAAAAATTCTCGCTGCCCAGCCAGTAGACCGGCGCGGCCGCGCCCATCTGCAGCTCCACTACGGCCATAGACCCGGCGTGCTCCAGCGCCGCTTCGGACGGCTGCGCGCCCAGTGCAAGCAACTGCGAGGCGCTGAAGGTCGGTTTAATGTCCGGCGCCAGCAGCAGCGCGCGCGCCGTCGTCTCGACCGGCAGCGCGACGCTGTAATGGGTGGGAATGCCGCGCTGCCAGCCGAAGTTGGCCAGGTAATGGGCCACGCTGCCGATCGCGTCGGCCGGGCTTTGCATCAGGTCGACCCGACCGTCGCCGTCAAAGTCGATCGCATGCTTGTTCCAGCTGCTGGGCATGAACTGCGGCCAGCCCATGGCGCCGGCGAAGGAGCCCTTGACGGCGAGCGGGTCCAGGCCCTCACGCCGGCTGAGCTTGAGGAACTCGGCCAGCTCGGCGCGGAAGAAGGCGCTGCGGTCGCTGCGCCCGGTGGGGAAGTCAAACGCCAAGGTGCTGAGGGCGTCGATGACGCGAAAGCCGCCGGTGATCTGGCCGTAAAAGGTCTCCACCCCGATCAGGCCGACGATGATCTCGGCCGGCACGCCGTACAAGCTTTCGGCCCGCGCCAAGGCGGCCGCGTTGTCGTCCCAGAAGGCCAGCCCGGCCTGCAGGCGGCGCGGCTCGACAAAGCGCGCCCGGTAGGCGCCCCAGTCCTTGGCGCTGCCGGGTGGTCCGGGCATGATCAGTCGCTGCACGGCCGGCACCGATTTGGCTTGCGCCATTTGGGCTTGCAAGGCCTGGGCATCCCAGCCTTGCTCGGCGCTCAAGTCCGCCGCAAAACGCATCACATCGGCGCGCTCGCCGAAGGCTTGCGGCGCCGGGTCGACCAGCTTGCTGGTCTTGGTGGCCTTGGTGGTTTTGGTCTTTTTCTTGGGCGCCGATTTGGCGCTCGCCCCATCGGGGCCGGCCAGCAGCAGGGCGGTGCAGAAAATGAGGAGCGAAGTGAGCTTGAGCATCGGCATGAATTAGCGAATCTTGGCGCGCAGCATACGGCCTGCGGCGCGGAAGTCGCGCAACCAACGCCAGCGCGCCCATGGGGCGGCCAAATGGGCCAAATGGGCCGAGTGGTTTTTGTCTGCACCGGGCGGCCCATAACGGGCCATTTCAAGCGCCAGCAGCAGCTGCGCAGCCGCTTCGGCCGCCGCACCATGCTTGGCGCGCAGCAGCTCGGCCCAGCGGCGCGGCCCTTGGTGGGCGGCGGCGTCGGCCACACCCCAGCGCCGCAGTTCGCGCAGAATGCGGGCGCGCTGGCGGCTCCAGGGGTCATGCGGGCGGGCGCGCCACTGCGACCAGGCGCCCGCGGCCAGGGCAACGACGGCGATCAAGGCGGCGCTGACCTGGCCCAGCAGCTCCCAGTCAGGCGCGGCAAAACCGGCGCTCTTGAGCAGATCGAACTGGCTTTGGCGCGAATAGTTCAACACGCTTTGTTGCCAGCGGTTCTCCAGCGTCTCCCAGCCGCGCCGCAGGTTCAACCACAGATCCGGGTTGATTTGACTGAAAGCACCGGCCAACACCCCGGGCGGCGGCCGCAGCGCCAGGCCGAGCCGAATGCGATCGGGGGCGACGGCCGCCGTCGGGTCGGCGCGTAGCCAGCCGCGCCCCTCCACCCAATACTCGGCCCAGGCATGTGCATTGCTATTGCGCACGATCCAGAAGCCGTCCTGCGGCTGTGCGTCCATGCCTTGAAAGCCGGTGACGACGCGGGCCGGCACCCCCATGGCCCGCATCACCACGACAAAGGCGGCCGAGAAATGCTCGCAAAAGCCCAAGCGCCGGTCGAACCAGAATTCGTCCACCAGATGCGGCGTGGTCTCGCCGTAGCGGCCCGGCGCCAGCGTGTAGAGGAATTCGGCATTGCCGATATGGCTCAGCACCGCCGCCGCCAGCGCCGGCGACAAGGCCGCCTGGTCCATGGCCGCGAAGCGCGGCTCGCGTCTCAAATTGGCCGCCCATTGCAGGGTGCGGGGGTTGAAGCCGGCCGGCAAATCCAGATAGTTCTGCAGCGCCAAGGTCGCCGTGCGGGGGCCATGGCTGAAGCTGGGGAAGACCTGCGCGTTCAGGCGCAGTCGCTCGGTGATGGGGCGCTGCGCCAGCCAATGCAGCTCGGGCGCACGCTTCAGCGTCAAACCCTCGATCTGCAGCTCGCTGCCGGCGGCCTCTGCGCTCATCTCCAACATTGGCAGCACGCTGCTGCGCAAGGGCTCGACCGTCATTTCATAGTCCAGCGGTTGGCCGCTGACCGTCAAGGCATCGGTCTTGCCCGGCCAACTCAGCGCCGACGCGCGCCAAGTGCGGCCGTCAAACTGCCCCAGCACCGGGCCGCGGAAATAGCGCGCTGCCGGGCCCGGCGGTGGCCCGGCGAAGCGCAGGCGCAGGGCGACACTGTCGTCATTGGCGATCTCGGACATGGCGCCAAATTCGAGTCGGTCGGACAGCCCGGTGCGCCCGACCGAGTCGGCCGGCACACCCCACAGCGGGGCGATGCGGGGGAACAGCAGGAACAAGAAGATCATCACCGGCAGGCCGTACAAGGTGGTGCGGGCCGCCATGCCGGCGGCCAGGCGCAGGCTGGGTTGGCCCACCGGCATCTGCGCCAAGACCAGGGCGCTGAGCAAGGCCCAGACGCTCAGCAGCATCCACAGCGCCGTCAACATCGACTGCGAGTAGAGGAAATGCGTCAACACCAGGAAAAAGCCCAAGAAGAACACCACAAAGGCGTCGCGGCGCGCCCGCAGCTCCAGCGTCTTCAAGGCCATCAGCATCACCAGCATCGTGATGCCGGCCTCGCGCCCCAATAGCGTGCGGTGGGTCAACCAGGTCATGGCGGCGGCGCCCAGCAAGACGGCCACCAGGACCCAGCGGCCCGGCAGCGGCCGCTCGCCCCAAGCCAGCCAGGCCCGCCAGCCCAGGATCAGGGCGGTGAGGGCGCTGACCCAGGGCGGCAAATGCCCGCCATGCGGCAGCACAACGGCGGCAATGGTGGCCAGCAGAAACAAGGTGTCGCGGCTGTCTCGGCTGAGGCGTTGTGTCATGGCTTGCTGACCTGCAGGGTGAGCTGCTGCAGGCATTCGGTGGCGTGCTCTGGCCCCAGGTCGGGCGGCCATTCGCCGCTGGGCAGGCGCAGGCCATAGGGTGCTTGCAGTGCCTCAGCCGCCAGCAACCAGGCGCATAGACGCGACGCCCGGGCCGAGGTCGTCAGACCGGCGGTGTCGCGCCAATCCAGCCACAGCGTCTGCGCCACCGGCGCATGGGTCTCGCGCACCCACAGCTGCGAGCCGCCTATTGCCATGCTCAGCGCGGCCTTTTTCCACAGCACCTGGCGCATCGAGTCGCCACGCCGGTAGCCCCGCACACCCTCAAAGTCCTGGCCGCGCTGCAGGCTGCTGGCCGTCGCCTGTTCGGCCTGGGCTTGGTTTGCTTGAGCCGGGAAAGGCGGCGCCGGGGCCTCCGGCTGCGGGTAGACCCAGACCTCGGCGGCCGGGCGCCAGATGCTCCAGGACCGGAACAGGCCGAGCGGAAAGCGGGTCACGATCTGCAGACTGGGCAGGGCGAGCTTGCCGCAAGGGACCACGCTTGCGCTGGAAAAACGCAGGTTCAACAAGGCATGGCCCAAGGCCGGCACATCGGTCCAGGCAATCTCCTTGCTGGGGCCGCCTTGCACATGCACGCCAATGCCGAACCGCGCCGCGCCGCCGTTGTGCAAGCGCAGCTCCAGCTGCACATCGTCGCCGGCAAACACGGCCGACGGCGGCTTCAAATCCAGGCTCAAGCCGCGCAGATTGGCGTCGGTGGCGTGCATGGACGCCAGGCCGGCGCCGGTCAGCAAAAAGGTCAGCAGATAGCCCAGGCTGAGCTGATCATTGATCGAGGCCAGCAGGAGCAGACCCAAGGTGGCGCAAAAAGCCAGGCCGGGGCGGCTGGGCAGGATGTAGATATTGCGTCGGCCCATCAGATGGGTGTCGCTGAAGGGATGGCGCGCCGCCCACCAGCGTTGCCAGGCCTGTTTGAGCTTCATCGCGGCTGCGCCCGGCTCACGGCAGATTGATCGCTTCAATCATCGCCCGCACCTGCTCGCGCGGGCCGCGGCTGCTGCCGGCCTTGGGCCGCAGGCGGTGCGCGATGGTCTGCGGCAGGATCATTTGAATGTCCTCGGGCGAGACAAAGTCACGGCCATCGAGCAGGGCGCGGGCGCGGGCGGCGCGCAACACGCCCAGACCGGCGCGCGGGCTCAGGCCTTCAGCGAACCATTCGCCCGAGCGGGTCGCCGCGATCAAGGCCTGCAAGTAATCCAGCAGCGCAGCGGAGGCATGGATCTCGCGCACTCGCTCTTGCGCCGCCAGCAGTTCGGCAGCATTCATCACCGGCTGCAAGGCCCGCAGCGCGGCACGGCTGTCTTGGCCGCTGAGCAATTCACGCTCGGCGGCACGGTCGGGGTAGCCCAGCGAGATGCACATCAAGAAACGGTCCAGCTGCGACTCGGGCAGCGCATAGGTGCCGAGTTGCTCGCTGGGGTTTTGCGTGGCGATGACGAAGAACGGCTGCGGCAGCGCATGGCTGACGCCGTCGACGCTGACCTGGTTTTCTTCCATCGCCTCCAGCAAGGCACTTTGCGACTTCGGCCCGGCGCGGTTGATCTCGTCGGCCAGCAGTACCTGGGCGAACACCGGGCCGGGATGAAAAACAAAATCGCCGCGCTCTTTTTCGTAAATGCTGACGCCCAGCAGGTCGGACGGCATCAGGTCCGAGGTGAACTGCAGGCGCGAGAATTTCAAGCCCATCGAGATCGCCAAGGCATGCGCCAGGGTGGTCTTGCCGACCCCGGGCAGATCCTCGATCAGCAAATGGCCGCCGGCGATCAGGCAGGCCACGCAGTCGGCAATCTGGGCCCGTTTGCCCTTGATGATCGTGCTAACCTGCTGCTGTAGAGCCGTCAGTTGTGCCGAGAGATGAGGGGTTGAATATGAGCTCATGACTCATCTTATGGCTTTGATCAAGAACATGAGACAAGTAGGTGAAGCCGAGAAACCCCGCAGCTTTGCCTTGTGAAACGATAGAACTATGTCCACTGCTTACTTCAGCCACCCCGACTGCCGTCGGCACGATATGGGGGCCGGCCACCCCGAATGCCCGCAGCGCCTGACGGCGATTGACGACTGGTTATTGGCCACCGGCATCGAGCAGGCGCTGACCCAAGTCGAGGCCGGCAAGGTTGATCTTGCCGACGTTGAGCGCGCCCATACCCATGGCTATGTGGCCGAAATTGCCCACCTGCTCAAGGGCTGCGAGAGCAGCGGCGAGTCACGCGCGGTCGACCCCGACACCGTCGCCTGCCCGCACACCTGGGCGGCGACCCTGCGCGCCGCCGGCGCGGCCGTGCAGGCGACCGAGATGGTTTTGAACGGCGGCTGCGAGAACGCCTTTTGCGCGGTGCGCCCGCCCGGTCATCACGCCACCCGCGACCAAAGTATGGGCTTTTGCTTCTTCAACAATGTCGCCGTGGCGGCGCGTTATGCGCTTGATGTGCGCGGGCTGCGGCGGGTTGCCATCGTTGACTTTGATGTCCACCACGGCAACGGCACCGAAGACATCATTGCCGGCGATGACCGGGTCTTGATGGTCAGCATTTTTCAGCACCCGCTTTACCCGTACAACGGCGCCGTGCCCAAGGGCGAGAACATGGTCAATGTACCGGTGCCGGCCTATACCAAGGGGGCGGAAATCCGCGCCATGATCGAGGCCATGTGGATGCCGGCGCTGGAGGCTTTCAAGCCCGAGATGATTTTTATCTCGGCCGGCTTTGATGCCCACCGCGAGGATGATCTGGGGCAGCTGGGTCTGGTGGAGTCCGACTATGAGTGGATGACGCAGCGCATCAAGGATGTCGCCGCCAAGCATTCAAAAGGCCGCATCGTTTCCTGCCTGGAGGGGGGCTACAACCTCGACGCGCTGGCCCGCAGCGTGGGCGTGCATCTGCGCGTGCTGGCCGGAATCTGAATCCGCTGTGACGGGTCGCTGCCTTGTCGAATCCCCTGGAACCGAATGTTGAATGAGTAATCGAGCGATTGAGTTGGAAGAACTGCGCGAATTGGGCCTGGCTCTGCTGAGCCCCAATTCCTTGGTCGGACTGGCGTTGTTACTGGCTTGTCTGGGCCTCTCGTGGGTGGTGGTGAGCTTGCTGCAGCGGCGCATTCATCACCAACAACAGTCGGTATTTTTTGGCCAGCGCATCGTGGACGGCGTGCTGTTCCCCATCCTCGCCTTGCTGCTGGCCTTGCTGGCCAAGGCGGTGTTGCCGATGCTGGGTATCTCGCATGCGGTGTTCAAGGTGGCGGTGCCGGTGCTGGTGTCCTTGCTGATCATCCGCCTGACGGTGCAGGTGCTCAGAACGGCGCTGCCCAAGTCCGCGCTGATCGAGCTGATCGAGCAGACGGTCTCCTGGGCGGCCTGGGTCGGCTCGATTTTGTGGGTGATCGGCGTCTTGCCCTGGCTGCGCGATGAGTTGAACGACATCACCTTCAAGCTCGGCGCCACCAAGATCTCGGTCACCAATTTGATCGAGGCGTCGATGACGGCCTTGATCGTGATCGTGCTGGCCTTGTGGCTGGCCTCGGTGATTGAGTCCAGGCTGCTGCGCGGCACCGGGGTCGATCTGTCGCTGCGCAAGATCGCCGCAAACGTGACGCGGGCGGTGTTGTTGCTGGCGGCGATCTTGTTCTCGCTGTCGGCCGCCGGCATGGATTTGACGGCCCTGGGCGTGATGGGCGGTGCGGTCGGTGTTGGCATTGGCTTGGGGCTGCAAAAGCTGGCCTCCAACTATGTGTCCGGCTTTGTGATCTTGGCCGAGCGCTCGCTGCGCATCGGCGATATGGTCAAGGTCGACAACTTCGAGGGCCGCATCACCGACATCAAGACCCGCTTCACGGTGATCCGCGCCTTGAACGGACGCGAGTCCATCGTGCCCAATGAGTTGCTGATGACGCAACGGGTCGAGAACTCCTCGCTGGCCGACCCCACGGTCTCGATCAGCACCGTGGTGCAGGTGGCCTATGGCACCGACCTGGACACCTTGCTGCCGGTGCTGACCAACGCCGTGCGCCATATACCGCGGGTGTTGAAGAGCCCCGAGCCCTCGGTGTTGTTGACCCAGTTTGCTGCCGACGGCCTGGAGCTGACGGTCAGCTTCTGGATTGCCGACCCCGAGAACGGTCAGGCCGGCGTGCGCTCCGAGGTCAATCTCTGCCTGCTGCGCAAGCTCACCGAACTGGGTATCGAGATTCCGTTCCCGCAGCGGGTTATGCATCATCAGGTGTCGCCAGCGGGCGTGCCTGATGCCTGAAGCTCAGGGCCGGCGGCGGCAAGCAGGCCGGCGCGCTGCGGGACTTGTCGGTGCAGCTCGAAGCAACTGATCGCGCAGACGCAGGCTAACAGCCCTAGCCTGCAGCAGATCAGCGAGGCTTGCACTTACGAACCGCGTGATGGTAAGCACGAAGCCGGGAGTTCGGCCCGGCGGCCGACCCACCTCTCTTGCCTC
>JADMJQ010000233.1 GCA_018780415.1 Roseateles sp.
TTCGGCGCCGGCCCCAAGTGGCGAGCAGCGCAAGGTAGTCGGCCCGCCAGGGCCGGCCCCCGAGCCATGAGCCCGGCGACGGCCCGGGCTGCCGTGCGTCACGCGGCAGAACCGGGTCTTCTTCAACGACTGGACGACTGCATGAGTCGCTGGCGCCAAGGCAAATGCTACAGAACGGGCACTTTGCGGTAGAGCACCAATGGCAGGAACCTGCGCGGAGCAGTCACAAAAAACTGGTGCTTGAAAAAAACATAACGCCTAAAACTATGGCAAGATACTTCGAGCTCAATGCTGGCTTGCGACTACCCCCGGCCATTTTTTTTGGTGCGACTTTTGTCAGTTTTGATTTGTAACAGCCGGATCATTCGTCGTTTCAAATCAATCAATTGGCGCCGGTGTTACGCAGCACCGGCGATTTGGGGCGACAGAAGTGCGATCGACAACGCGTAGGCATAGCAGGGATCCGCCATGTCATCACCCAATCAAGTTGAGATCAGCAAGAGCGTTCTGGCTCACGCAGATGGGCTGATTCAGTGGACTTTCCTCCTAAACGGAGCCGCAGCTGCCGGCCTTCTAACGTTTCTCGGAAACTCGATCGACAAGCAGGCGAGCTTCAAACACTGGGAAGCTTTCTCGTATGCCATGGCCTGCTTCGCCATTGGCCTACTCCTAACCCTAGTGGCAAGGTTCTTCACATTCTTGGCACTCAACTTCTTCGCTCAAGTGTCTGATCGCAAGCCGGCAGACAACATAGCAGACATACGCATCTATCTGATCGTTGGCGATCGTGGAACCATCTCCGCTCTAGTAGCCTTCACCTTCTTTGTCGCCGCATCCTTAGCGTTTGTAGCCGGGGTATTGTTCGGCCGCTACGCCATATTCGGGTAACGCACGACACGATGCCTAACCCTTCCATCGAGAGGGACGTCCAAGGGCTAGCGCCCTCGGCCGCCCCTCATGTCAAACTTCAGGGCCCCTGGCCTGCATGCAGCCCCAGCGATCACCGCCCCGCTGCAGCACCCTACTCGGCCGCCAAAGCCCGCAGCGCCGGACTCAGAATCTCGCGCCAGCCCGGCTCTCGCACGACGAACAACGCCGCCAACCCCAGCTCAGCCGCCAAGGCCGGCCCATCTTGCGGACCCAAGACCGTCAGCGCCGTCGCCCAGGCGTCGGCCAGGCAGCAGCTTTGATGCACGACGCTGACGCTGGCCAGGCCGTGCGCGACCGGGGCGCCGCTGCGCGGGTCCAGCGTGTGCGAGCGGCGCCGGCCGCCGGCGTCGACATAGCTGCGCCGGTAGTCGCCGCTGGTCGCCACCGCCAAGCCGTGCAGGGCCAGCGCCGTGTCGTTCAAAGCTGCGGCACCGGGCACGCGCTCCAGCTGCACCCACCAAGGCTGGCCGTTAGGTTTGACGCCGGCACCGCGCAGCTCGCCGCCGACTTCGACCAGATGATGGTCCAGGCCACAGTCATGCAAAAAGTCGGCCAAGCGGTCGACCGCAAAGCCCTTGGCGATACCGCACAGATCCAGCTCCAGACCACCCGGCTGCCAGACTTCCCAGTCTGCCGCGGCCGTTTTTTCACGCAGGCTCAGGTCTTGCCAGCTGAGGCGAGCCGGCCGGCTCATGCCGGCAGCGGGCGCCAGAAAACCAGGCTCGTCATGGCGCAGGCCGGCGCCGAAGCCCCAGGCCCGCACCAGCGCCGCAGCGGTCGGGTCGAACGCCCCGCCGCTGGCGCGCGCCACGGCCAGCGCGTCGCTGAGCACCCGGCCGCAGCCGCTTGACAGCTTCAGCCAGCTGGCCGGCGGCGCGCGGACTAAGCGGCTCAGGTCCGACTCTGCCTCCCAGGGGCTCATCTGCGCCACCACCTCGGCCAGCCTGGCTTCCAGGCCGCGCTGCAGCGGTGCGCAATCCAGGCCTTGTGGGCCGTAGAACTTGACGCGCCAGCTGGTGCCCATGCTGTGGCCGCCCAGGTCATAGAGCTGCTCGCCCAGGGCCGGGCGGGCCGGCGCGATCTGCGTCGGCACCAACACCCGGCGCTCAGCAAGGCTGGCCTGCATCACCGAATCAGTTCGGCAAGACCTCGAAGGTCGCGCTGTAGCGATAGCGCTTGAGCGGCTGACCGGCTGCGGCCGCCACCTCATGGCCAACGCCCAGCCAGTAGCGGCCGGCCTCGGGCCAGCTGATGGCCAGCTCGCCCTGTGCGTCGGTTTTCAGCGTCAGCTCGCCGAGCTTGTAGCGATAGCGGCTGCCGCCGCGCAGCACGGTCACCACCGCGTCGGGCAGCGGCTTGCCGTCCATCAGCAGGCGCAGGCGCACGCTGTCGCCGGTGGACAGATCGGTGACCGGTGTCAGCGCCTGCAACTCCAGGCCTTGGCTGCCGGCCGGCAAGACCGGCAGGCCGGCCCGCTCCTTGCTGACAAAGGTCTCGTTGCGCGTCAGCATGCGGGTGACTTGCAGGTCCTGGGCCTCGGCCGGGACCTGTGCCGCCCAAGCAGCATACTCGCCCGCCTTGCCACGCCAGCGCTTGGTCTCGCCGGCCAGTTTGTAGCTTGCGGACGCCGACTCGGCGCTGTTGCTGATGCGGTAGCTGCCGGCCTGCTCCAGCTTGAAGTCAAAGCTATTGCGGTTGCGTGTCGCGATGGTCGGCTCGGCCGCCACCGGCTTGCCGTCGGGGCCGGTGATCAGCAGGCTGCCCAAGGTCAGCGCATGCTCGTACTCGAACAGCTCCTCCGAAGCGACCGCGTCGACGGTGACGGTGATAGGTTTGGCGCCGGCGGCTGCATTGAAATGCGCCGACTGCGGCAGCAGCCAGGGGCGATGCGCCTGCGCGGAGCCGGCCACGGCCAGCAACAGTGCGGCGCTCAAGCACGCCAGGGCATGGGATCTAATCGTTAGTTTCATGATGGCTTGATCCGTTCAAGGTTTGACCGACAGCGACAAAGCGCCCATTTCATGCTCGCCCTGCACGCTGACCTGGGCACTGGCGGTGATCGGCAGTTGCACGGCCAAGCGCTGGACCTCACGGCCGCCGCCTTCGCGAGCAACCTCGACCACCACCTCGTACTTGCCGGCGGGCAGGCCGGCCAGACTCTTGCTCAGATTGATCTTGTGCTCGCCGACCGCACGGGTGGCGCCGCTGACGCCGTCCATCGGCATGGCCAGATCACGCCCGCCCTTGCGCCACCACTGGCGCATATCGGGCAGCCATTTGGCGCCGGCGTTATTGGCCTTTTTCTGGTCATACCAAACGCCCAAGCTGGTGGCAGGCTCGCCAGCGCGCTCGGCCCAGATCGCCACATAAGGGCGGTGGTACTCGGCCACATTGAGGCGCGGCAACTCCAGCGTGAGCTGGGCGTCGGCGGCCAGAACCGGCACAGCTGTGCCAACGCAGCCGAGCATGACCGTGTAGGAAAGTAATTTGTTTTGCATAGTCAACCGTGATTTCAATGAACAAAAACAAGCAGCAAGGCGGCGGGCAACAAAAAGCCCGCGGCCACCAGGGGCCAGATGCTGCGGCGCTTGACCGCATGCATTTTCAAAATCAACAAGCCGGTGATGGCGAACAGCAGGCAGGCCACCGAAAAAATATCGAGAAACCAACTCCAGGCCAGGCCGGTGTGGCGGCCCTTGTGCAGATCATTCAGATAAGCGACGACGCCGCGGTCGCTGCGCTCGAACTCGGCCTCGCCGTCGGGCAAGGCGATGCGCACCCAAGCGTCGCCGCCCGGGCGGGGCAGCGACAGATAGAGCTCGTCCGCCGACCATTCGGCCATGTGGCCCTCGGTCTTGAAGCCCCATTGCTGGCTTAACCAGGCCCGCAGCGGCGCCGGTAGCTCGGCCTTCTTGACGCCTGACTTGGCCAGCGCCAAGGTGGCCGCCGACACATCAGCCAAGACCTCGGCAGGCAGCTGCGCCTGGCCGCTCGTGATGCGCGCCTTGGACTCGAACAGGCCGGCGTTGTTCAGCGTCAGGCCCGTAACGCTGAACATCAGCAGCGCCACCAAGCTGATGGCACTGCTGACCCAATGCCAGAGGTGGACCTGCTTCAGGAACGCGGCCTTGCTTGACTTGCTTGCCCTGTTCTTGGCTGGGGATTTCGGCGGCACCGATTCGGTCGCCACAAACGCGGTCGCTTTCATACCTCTGCCCATTGCCGCAGCAGGTTGTGATAGTGGCCGCTCAAGCGAACAACTTCCTCGATCTCGCCCATAGCGGCGAAGCGCGCGCGCAGGCTTTGAATGCTTTGATCCAACTCGTAAAGCATGGCGCGCTTGGCGTCGTCGCGCACCATGCTCTGGGTCCAGAAGAAAGCCGCGATGCGCTCGCCCGCCGTGACTGGCAATACCTGATGCAAGCTGGTCGACGGGTACAGCACCAGATCACCGGCCGGCAGTTTGACCTCGTGCTGGCCGTAGCTGTCCTGCACCACCAACTCGCCGCCGACATAGTCATCCGGCTCACACAGGAACAGCGTGCTCGACACATCGCTGCGCAAGGGCTGGGCACTGCCCATTTGACTCGTCATCACCGCGCCGTCCACATGCAGGCCGTAATGCCCGCCGCCGGCATAGCGATTGAACGAGGGCTTGAGCACGCGCAGCGGCAGCGCCGCCGAGAAGAACTGCGGGTGGGCCCGGCAGCGCTGCTCAATCAGCTGGCCCAGCTCTTGTGCCAGCGCGGAGCCGGGCCTGAGCTGCTGGTTGCGCTTGACTTGGGCGCCCAGCTGGCCGGCGGTCTGGCGGCCGTCGTCCCACTCATCCGCCGCCAACAAACGGCGGCGAAACTCGACAACTTCGGCGGCGCTGAGCACGCCCTGGATATGCAGCAACATGGTCGCCCTGCCCTTTTTTGCGTTGGCGCTGACGTGGTCGCTATCAGTACTTGAGATTGACCGACAGGCTCAGGCTGCGCGGCGCGCCCAGCGTGAAGCGGTTGCGGCCGCTATTGACCGAGGCCACATAGAACTTGTCGGCCAGATTCGACACATTGATTTGCAGGCCGACGTTCTTGTTGATCTCGTATGCGGCCATCGCGTCAAACACCCAATAACTCGGGATGCCGTCAATGCCCACCACCGGTGCCGCGCCGTTATTGATTTGGGTGGTCTGGCTGTCGGTGTAGCGTGCGCCAGCGCCAAAGCTCAGGCCCTGCAATGCACCCTCGGGCACCTTGTAATTGATCCACGAGGTGAAGCTGAGCTTGGGCGTGTAGAGCAGCTCGGCGCCGGTTTGCGTGTCGACGCTACCCGGCACGACCGTGACGGCTTCGTTGACCGTGGAGTCCAGCAGCACCAGGCCGGCCTGCAATTGCAGATTGCTCGTCACCGCACCGGCCGCAGCCAACTCCAGGCCCTTGACCGTCTTTTTGCCGTACTGCGTGACCTCGCCGGTGGCGCTGTCGGCGCGCGCCAGCTCGTTCTTGTTCTCAGACTGGAACAGCGCCGCCGTCACCAGCATCTGCTTGTCAAACAGATCCCACTTGGCGCCCAGCTCCACATTCGTGCCTTCCTGCGGCTTCAAGTTGGGCGCATTGATATTGACCGCGCCGGTGGTGGCGTTGGGCGTCGCGCTGCTGAGCGAGAAGTTGTCGCTGCCGGGCGGCTTTTGCGAGGTGGCGTAGGACAGGTAGATGCTGCCGTCCGCCGTCGGCTTGAACAACAAGCCCAGCTTGCCACTGACCAAGGTGTCGCTGCTGGCAAAAGCCGTGGCGGCCACCGGTGGGGTCGCGGGCGTGGGGATGCTGGTGTATTCGGTGCGGAAGCGCTCGACGCGCAGGCCGGTGCTGAGCTGCCACTGATCGCTCAGATCCAGCGTGTCGAACAGGAAGGCGGCGGCGGTGGTCGTCTCGCCATCGGTGCTGGAGCCATTGCGATTCAGCGGGGCGAACTTGGCGTTGGCGTCGGGCGCATACAGATTGGCGCGGTCGCTGGCGGGCGTGCCTGCGGTGAAGCCGGCCGTGTTCTGCTTCTCGAGCGTCAACTCCAGGCCGGTGCTGATATTGTTCTTGATGCCGGCCAGCGTGAATGCGCTGTTCAGGCTGGTCTGGTTGGCGAGGATCTGGTTGCGCTGATCGCGGCCCTGGCGGCTGCGGCTGACCGTCCAGGTTTCAGGCTTGGTGGGGTCACCAATGATGGACGAGGCGCCGGCCGTGCCGCTGATGACGGTGCCGGTCAGGTTCATGTCCTGCTGGGTGCGGCCAAAGCGCGAGATATTGCGCAGGCTGGTGCCCGGCGCAAAGTCATGCTCCAGCAACACGGTCAACATATCGGCTTGGGTGTTGTCGAAGTCGTTTTTGCTGCCGTAGTAATTGCTCAGGTCAACCGGCTTCATGCCGGTCACCGCCGCGCCGCCCACCGTCGGCCGGGCGGTCGCCCCGGCCAGGGTCTTGTAGACCTCCCAGTTGGTGAAGCCCATCATGCCGACGCCGGGAATGCCGCCGTCAGGGATCGCTTCCGAGTCCACATGCAGATAGCTCAGCGTGGCGCGGGTGGCGGTGCCCAGCCCCAAGGTCAAGGTCGGCGCCACGCCCCAGCGATTGCGCTCCAGCACATCACGGCCATTCACATTGCCGCGGTCGCTGAACACATTCAAACGGAAAGCCGCGCCGGGCAGGCCCAGGTCCAGCTTTTTGTTCAGATCGGCCGTCAAACGCACGCGGCTGCCGCTGGCGACCTGGGCCGACCCCTCTGCAAAGTCGCGCAGCTGGGCGCGCTTGCTGACCATATTGATGAAGCCATTGGGCGAGCCGCGGCCGTTGTCGGCGCCGCTCGGGCCCTTGACCACTTCGACGGCCTCGGTGTTGAAGGTGTCGCGGGTGATGCCGCCGAGGTCACGAATGCCGTCAATGAAGATGCTGGCGCTGGCATCGAAGCCGCGCATGAAGACGCTGTCACCGGTGTTGGTGTTGCCGTTCTCGCCCAGGGTGAAGGTGATGCCGGGCGTGTTGCGCAGCGCCTCGCTCAAGCTCGCCGTGCCCTGCTGCTGGATCAGCTCGCGGTTGATCACGGTGATGGTTTGCGGCGTGTCGAGCAGCGGCTTGACGAACTTGGGCGAGGAGACGGACTCGGCCTTGAACTCGTTCTCCAGCGTGGCGGCGGCCGTGGCCTTGGTGCGCACCACCGGCAGCGCCTTGTCGGCGGGATCGGTGGCATTGGGCGCGTTGCTAGCGGCTTGGGCCCAGGCGCCCATCGGCAGCGTCAGGCTCAACAGGGCGGCGCCGGCAATTTGCGAAGATGCAGTGAATGGGGTCGGCACGGCCGCGTGCTTGCGGCTCTTGATGAAAGACATGAGGGTAAAACTCCAGGGACGATCGAATTGGATTTCTTCGAGTGCGGGCGCTTGACTGCTTGGCAGCTGGCGCGCCTTACCTGGGGATAGCCTGGGTCTACTCTGCGACAGAACTAAATGATAACCGTTCTCATTACGAATGATCGCAGTTTTTGACAAAAAACAACAAGTGCGGGGATAGACCGCGCCAAACAAAAAGGCCGACTTGCGCCGGCCTTTCTCGTCAAAGCAAGCTGCCCACCGCTTACAGCAGCGGCACCCCGGTTTTGCTCTGCACCTCTTCGCGGCTGACGCCCTCGGCCAGCTCGACCAGCT
>JADMJQ010000291.1:0-6973 GCA_018780415.1 Roseateles sp.
GGAAGCCCCTGAAACGGTCGCGCTCGATGGTGCCGGGGTTGGCCTCCAGCGTGATCTCACAGCCGGGCTCCAGCGGCAGCCGCGCGCGGAGGTCGGAGATCAGCTCGGCAATCTGCTCCGGCGCAAACAAGCTCGGCGTGCCACCACCGATAAAAATGCTGACCACCGGCCGGCCCCAGATCAGCGGCAAGGCTGCTTCCAGATCAGCACGCAGGGCGGCCAGATAGGCTCGCGCCGTTTCCAGTGGCAGCACCTTGATAGACGAGGCCGGATCAGCCGAAGCCAAGGGAATCACCTTCCCGCCCGGCCCCGGCAACTCATGCGAATTGAAGTCGCAATACGGGCATTTGCGTAGGCACCAAGGCAGGTGCACGTAAAGCGACAGCGGCGGCAAGGCGGCCAGGCTGAGTGTGCCGGGTCGCATCATATGGAGGACTTCAGCCATAGCGCCGGGCCGTCCCAAGCAATGGCTGCACCACCTCGGGGGGCAGCCCACAAAGTGGGCGTGGGGGCTTGATATCAACCAAGGTGCCAGGCCTCACGCATTTGCAACTCCAGGTCGGCGGCGGCCAGGGCCCGGTGGCTATGGGCATTTTTTTCGGCGGCGCTCAGCTGCGCAACGCTGCGGCCCAAGGCTGGTATCCACATCAAGGGGTCATAGCCAAAACCGGCCTCGCCCGCCAACGCAGGCAAGATCTGACCCTGCCAGCGGCCGATCGCAATCAAGGGCTCGGGGTCGGCCGCACTCCTCACCGCGACCAAGGCACAGACGAAACGCGCGCTGCGCGCGCTGAGCTCAGTCAGGCCTTCCAACTGTTCCAGCAGCACGCGGTTGTTGTCGGCGTCCGATTTGGGGTGGCCGAACAGCGTCGCATAGCGCGCCGACAGCACGCCCGGCGCACCGGCCAAGGCCTCGACCGCCAAGCCGGAGTCATCGGCCAAGGCGGGCAGCCCGCTCAGCCGTGACGCATGGCGTGCCTTGGTCAAGGCGTTCTCGACAAAGGTCTCAAACGGCTCCTCCGCTTCCGGGATGCCGAGCGAGCCCTGCGTTAGCAGATTGATGCCCAAATGCCCAAACAGGGCCTGCAGCTCGGCAAGCTTCTTGACGTTGTTGGAGGCAAGCACAAGATCCATGGCTGTCAGACTCCCAAGGCGCGGCGCTGCGCGGCCAGCAATTCAGCAATGCCCTGCTCGGCCAAATCCAGCAAAGCGTTCATCTCAGCGCGGCTGAAGGCCACACCTTCGGCCGTGCCCTGCAGCTCGACGAAGCCGCCGGCCGCCGTCATCACCACATTCATATCGGTGTCGCAGGCCGAGTCCTCGGTGTATTCGAGATCAAGCATGGGCTTGCCCTTGACGATGCCGACCGAGATCGCCGCCACCGCATCGCGGATCGGCGACTGCGTGATCTTGCCCTGGGCCAGCAACCAGGTCACCGCATCATGGGCGGCCACATAGGCGCCGGTGATGGCGGCGGTGCGGGTGCCGCCGTCGGCCTGGATCACGTCGCAATCGAGTGCGATCGTGCGCTCGCCCAGCAAGCTCAGGTCAAACACACAGCGCAAGGAGCGGCCGATCAGGCGCTGAATCTCTTGCGTGCGGCCGCTTTGTTTGCCGCGCGCTGCCTCGCGGTCACTGCGGGTATGGGTGGCGCGCGGCAGCATGCCGTATTCGGCTGTGACCCAGCCCTGGCCGGAGCCGCGCTTGTGCGGCGGCACTTTTTCTTCCACCGAGGCGGTGCACAGCACCTTGGTCCCGCCAAACTCGATCAGCACCGAGCCCTCGGCATGGCAGGTGTAGTGGCGGGTGATGGTTACCGCGCGCAGGGCATTGGCGGCGCGCCCCTCGGCGCGCAGCGGGCTTGGTTCGGTCAACATGTTTTTCTTCTTTCTCAGGATTTCTTTTTGCCGGCGCCGTCATTGCTGCGGGCGCGCTCGGCGCCCAGCCGAATGGCTTCCTTGATCTCGCGCACCGAGCGATCGATTTCGGCTTCGTCCATCTCGAAGCGTCGATCGGCGCCGTCGCGGGCGTCCAGGGACTGAATCGTCGAGGCAAAGCCGCGGTCTTCTAAGGCTTGCGTGGAGACCGTGGCGGAATCTTCGCCGGCATCGGGCTCACCGACACCGTCCCATTCAAGCGCCAACACGGTGACATTGTCGCAACGCGGCCCGCCGTTGCGCAGCGCCTGCTCCACCAACTCGGGCACCGCATCCGAAATCGGCCGCGCGGCCAGTTGCTCGGTGATGATGTCGTCGGTCACCGTGCCCCACAGGCCGTCCGAGCACAACAAGATGCGGTCACCGGTCTCCAGCAGCATGGGGCCCTGGATGTCGATCATGGGCTTGCCCGGACTGCCCAGGCAGGTGAACAGCACGTTACGGTTGAAGCCCTCGGCATTCTGGGGCACCCGACCCAAGGCTGCTTGCAGCTCGATATAGGAATGGTCGCGCGTGCGCGCAATCAGCTTGGACGCCCGAACCAGGTACAGGCGCGAATCGCCGCAATGCGCCCAGTAAGCCTTGCGGCCCTGCAGCACACAGGCGACCACGGTGGTGCGGGGCGTGTCGGCCATGCCCTTGTCGGCGGCATAGCGCAGCAATTGCTGCTGCGCGACCAAAATCGAGTCCTGCAAAAAAGCTGCCGGGTTGACCAGCGCCGGTTTGGCCTCGCGCTGGAACAGCGCCGCCAGCGTCTGCAAGGCCATTTGCGCCGCGACCTCGCCCTCAGGGTGCCCGCCCATGCCATCGGCCAGCGCGAACAGGCCGGCCTCGCGGGTGTAGCAGTAGCCCATGCGGTCTTCGTTCTTCTCGCGCCCGCCGCGCCGGCTGACCTGGTAGGTGGTGAACCTCACGAAAGCCTCCGACGGGCCGCCCCGAGGGGCAGCGAACGAAAGTGAGCGAGGGGGCTCATCAAGCTTTTGCTCCGGTCTTGAGATTCTCCAGTTGCAGCTTCAGCCGTTCACTGAAACTCAGCTTGGTGTAGCGCCGCTCGGTTTCACGCGCCAATTCCTTTTGCAAGGAGAACACGCTTTGTGGCCGCGCCAAGGGGTCGAGCGACATGCACCACTCGGCCACTTCGATCATATTGTCGGAGTAGACATTGCGCAGCCTGGACAGGCTCAGTGCCAGCCTGTCCTTCTCCAGCCGCTGAGGTGCATCGTTAGGTGGGTAGCCCTGCATGCAGGCGTAGATGCAAGCACCAATCGCGTAGATGTCGGTCCAGGGGCCTAATGCGCCGTCGCGACGGTACATCTCGGGTGCCGCGAAGCCCGGCGTGTACATGGGCCGAATGAAATTGCCTTCTTTGGACAAGACCTCGCGCGCCGCGCCAAAGTCCAGCAGCACCGCCTTGTTCTCATTGGTGATGAAGATATTGGCCGGCTTGATGTCCAGGTGCAGCATCTTGTGCTGATGAACGATACGCAGGCCGCGCAGGATCTCGTCAAACAGGCTGCGGATGGTGGACTCGCGGAACACCTTGTCGCGCTTCATATCGCGAGCCGTCACGATGAAGTCCTGCAAGGTGTCACCCTGCAAGTAATTCATCACCATGTAGACGGTTTCGTTCTCGCGCAGAAAATTCAAGACCGACACCACGCTGGGATGCGAGATCTGCGCCAGCGAACGGCCTTCCTCGAAGAAGCTCTTCAGCCCGAGCCGGTAAAGCGGCTGCTTTTCGGGCCGCACGCGCGGCGTCAGCTCGCCCGGCGAACGCTCGGCCAGGCTGGAGGGCAGGTATTCTTTCAGGGCGACAAGGTGGTGTTCGGGGTCTTCGGCGAGGTAAACCACGCCGAATCCACCTGCTGCCAGTCGTTTGATGATCTGGTAGCCCCCGACAACGGTGCCTGCAGGCAGGGGCGCCGGTTTAGGCTTTGACATAATCGAGTTTTATCTAACTTACCGGACGCTAGATGCCAGTCTACAGCATGACAGGATATGCAAGCGCCAGCTCGCAGCCCTCCACCCTCAGTGAAAACACCGGGGTTTCCAATCCAATCAGCCATGCCGCTCATGTGGGCCTGACGGTTGAATTGCGCTCGGTCAACGGCCGCTTTCTCGACCTGGGTTTTCGCATGCCGGAGGATCTGCGTGGGCTGGAGCCGGCCTTGCGCGAGCTTCTGACGGGCAAGTTGAAACGCGGCAAGGTCGAGTTGCGCATCAACACGCAACGAGACAGCGAGGGCTCATGGCCGCAGCCGCAGGCCGATCAGTTGAACCGTTTGTCACGCCTGGAGGGCACGGTACAAAACTGGCTGCCAAAAGCACAGCCGCTGTCCGTGCATGAAGCCTTGCAGTGGTGCAAGGGCGGGGGTGCTGCGAGCGAGAAGCTGGATGAGCCGGCCATGGAAGCGGCGCGCCGCTGTGTGGACGGCCTGCTCGAAGCGCGCGAGCGCGAAGGCGAGAAGCTGGTTGCGATTCTGATGGAACGAGTGGCCAAGCTGCGCGAGCTGGCCGATGCCGCCGAGCCGATGCTGCCGGCCATCGTGCAACGCCAGCAACAGCGCTTTCTGGAGCGCTGGCAAGAGGCGCTGGCCAGCACCGGCGCAGCGCAGACCATCCCCGAGGACAACCTGAAGGAGCGCGCGCTGAACGAGGCCGCGGCCTACGCCATCCGTATCGATGTGGCCGAGGAACTTGCCCGTCTGCGCGCGCATCTGGAAGAGATTGCCCGCCTGCTGAAAAAGGGCGGCGAAATCGGCAAACGCTTGGACTTCCTGATCCAGGAGCTGCACCGCGAGGCCAACACCTTGGGTTCCAAGGCGGCGGCGCTGGAGTTGACCAATATCTCGGTCGAGATGAAGGTGGCGGTTGAGCAATTGCGCGAACAGGTGCAGAACATCGAGTAGGGTTTCGGGGCATCCCAGGATGTCCCAGGAAAATCGAAAAAACCTATTTAAATCAATGATTTAGGATATTTTTCAGTCCCAGGCAGTCTCAGGCGATTTCAGCAAAGCGCGCGCTTTGTGTGTATGGATTTGTGTAGGAAATTCGGAACTACACAGCATCAGGGCATTGACCTGATTTTTTCATACACAAATCTATCGTGATTACCTATAGCGACTGCTATGGAAAACGCCGGCAATGTGACTGACAAAAACCTTCGTGCCTGGCTGAGTGCCAGCGCGACGGCGCGGGGAATCGGCAACGGACTTACCTTCGTGACTACGGAGTCCAGTGCGGAACGCAGGCAGGCGTCCTGGCTGCTGCGCTACCGATTCGCGGGAGTTTCACGCGCACTTGTTCTAGGGCGGTATCCCGACCTCAGCTTGAAGGCCGCCCGCGAACTTGCAAGAAACAAGCGCGCGCAGATTCAGCAAGGCACCGATGTCGCGGTGCAAAAACAAGTAGAGAAGCTGGCATCGCTTGAAGAGCACCACGTTGCTGGGCTTGCCCAGACTTGGTTTGATCGGCTCATCGCCAACAAGCTCAAACACCCCGAAGTCGTCGAGCGGGTGATCCGCCTACACATCAAGCCTGCGATTGGTGGATTGCCAATCTCCGAAGTGCGGCCAGCTCACATTGATCTCGTGCTGACCCGCATCGTTGCATCGGGCGCACGGACGGTGGCCAATGACGCCATGCGCTATTTGTTCCGCATGTTCCATTTCGCGACGAAGCGCAATTGGATCGAGTTCAATCCGGTCTCAGGGTTTGACATCTCGGATGCCGGCGGCACCGAGTCGGCCCGCGAGCGCTGGCTGAATGGAGACGAGCTTGCCTTGCTGATGAGAGCAATGCAGGAAACCGACTCCTTTGGCCGCCAGAACGAACTGGCGGTATGGCTACTGCTGGCGCTGTGCGTGAGGAAGATGGAACTCGTGTCCGCCAAGTGGGAGGAGTTCAACTTGAAACGCGGCGTCTGTCATACCCATCTTGCAGCAAGTGAGTCGCAAATGCGTGGCGCAAACTGTGGGGTGTTGCAGGCTTGTCGACCTTGGCCTGCGCCAAAGCCCGCTTGAACGCGCGCTGGAAAGCTTGGTCAAAGGCGTGATGTCGCGATGCTTCGCCGCTTTGCGAATCCACTGACCTTTGCGCCCGAGGAAACACCCAAAAGTCAGCCCATGCGCAAGTCGGGAGAGGTGGCCGGCAAGATGCAGCCTGAGCCAAGTCGGGCCCCGCCTTGGCGCGCAAAGCGCATTGATCTTCCATGCGATCCAACTCCCACAAGCCACGAGCCCTCTGCAACTGGAGTCGAAGTTCGAGCACAAGCTTTTGCGGAAGCATCACGACCCGACCCTTATCCCCCTTGCCATGGCGAATGTAGAGCGTAAGTCGCGAGAAATCGAGATCTTTGACGCGCAGCGTCAAGCCTTCCATGAGCCGAATCCCCGTGCCGTACAGCAAACAACCGAAGAGACGATGCTCGGCTGGCAATGCGCCAAGAATCCTTGCCACTTCATCCCGGTCCAGCACGACCGGTAAGCGGCGATTGATCTTTGGTCGATCAAGATCAAACATCCACGGCAAGTCCTGGCCCAGTACGTCCCGGTACATGAATAGCAACGCCGCCAAGGCCAAGCGGTGTGTATTGGCTGCCACTTTTCGCTCATTGGACAACCAAGTTAAGTAAGCCACGACCTCCGCTTGGCCCATCACAGCCGGGTGTCGTTTCTGGTGAAAACGGACATAACTTAGAATCCAATGGACATAGGCCTCTTCGGTGCGGTCGCTGTAGTGCAAGTATCTGATTCGCTCACGAACTTGATCTATGAGACGACTAGATAGCAACGGCGGCAGACTATGGCGGACTTTTACCTTGGAGAATCCAAATTTAGGGCTGGCGGAGGTAGACATGGGCTTAGACGCCGAGTTTAGTGGCTGTGTATTCATACAGCCCATGTGCCACCAAGTTATTCTTCAAGGAAATGCTTTGCTGCGCACGACTATGAAATTTGACGCCAAGCCGGTCTCCGCTGCGCCCACTGTCGGTTATGGGCGCATACCCAAGCAGTGCGCCCATAACCGACAGTGGG
>JADMJQ010000291.1:6983-7567 GCA_018780415.1 Roseateles sp.
CACTACATTGAGCCTTTTATAGGCGTGGCATCGAATATGGGCGCACTGCGCCCTAATCAACGTTAGCCCGCAAAAAATACTTCAATGCTCGTTCGCCCCATGCTCCCGCAAGATTCGGCGGCTGTTTCCGAACTCCTGCCGCACCTCGGCTACCAGGCCAATCGAGGCGAAGTTGCTGACCGTTTTTCGGCTATGTTGGCGTGCCCCGACAACGTCGCCTTCGTGGCAGAACTTGAAGGGCAAATTGTTGGCCTTTGCCAAGTCCACGGCGTTCGCTTGCTTGCAAGCAACGGGTATGCCGAAGTGGGTGCATTGGTTGTTCATCCCGAATGCCAACGCAAAGGTGTCGGCGCCGCCCTGGTTCAAGATGCTGAGTCTTGGGCTACTCAGCAGGGATATGAGAGGCTACGCCTACGGTCTGGCGTTCACCGAGAAGAGGCTCATCTCTTCTATATCGCGCTTGGTTTCTCAAAATCTCGGGCTAGTTACGCGTTTGAGCGCAGTCTGGGCACGAATGCGGGCTAACCAATCTACAGGGACTTCCTTCAAGGTCAATCGTCTACATCGCTGAATCCTTCAGAGTC
>JADMJQ010000206.1 GCA_018780415.1 Roseateles sp.
CCTGAGCAGCGCCGAGCAGCAGGCCGAAGTCCTCGCCATCCTGGACCGAGCCGCGGCGCTGCGACTGAACGCCATCATCCTGCAGGTGCGCAGCAGCGCCGACGCGATCTTCCCCTCGGCGCTGGAGCCCTGGAGCGAGTATTTGAGCGGCACACAAGGCGTGTCGCCGGGCTATGACCCCTTGGCCTTGTGGGTGGAAGAAGCGCACCGCCGGGGCATCGAGCTGCATGCCTGGTTCAACCCCTTCCGCGCCCGCCAGAGCGGCGCCAAGTCCGAGGCCGACCCGCTGCATCTGAGCCGCAGCCGGCCCGACTGGGTCAAGGCCTATGGCGATCAGCAGTGGATAGACCCCGGCGAGCCGGCCGCTGCCGACCACACGCTGGCGGTGATTGCCGATGTGTTGCAGCGTTATGACATCGACGCCGTCCATATGGACGATTACTTCTATCCCTATCCGCTGCTGGACGCGGCGAGCAAGCAGGAGACCGACTTCCCCGACGAGCCGGCCTGGCAGCGCTACAAGCAAGACGGCGGGCTTTTGGCGCGTGCCGATTGGCGGCGCCAGAACGTTGACCGCCTGGTGCAGCGCGTGGCCGAGCTGGTGCACCAGCTCAAGCCCGGCGTGCGTTTCGGCATCAGCCCCTTCGGCCTGCCCAAGCCGGCGCTGCGCCCGCCGGGTATTGCCGGCTTCAGCCAATACGACAAGCTCTATGCCGATGTGGAGCGCTGGTTGAATGAGGGCTGGCTGGACTATCTGGCGCCGCAGCTGTACTGGCCGATCGCGCAAAAGCCGCAGGCCTTTGGCGTTTTGTTGGACTATTGGCATGGCCAGAATCAGCAGCAGCGCCATATCTGGCCGGGTCTGTTTAGCAGCAAGGTCACCGACAAACCGGACAGTTGGCCGGTGGACGAAATCGTCCAACAGATCGCGCTGCAACGCCAACAGCGCCCCGCAACCGGCCATGCCCATTTCAGCATGGTGGCCCTGCTGCAGAACCGCCGCGGCCTGGCCGATGCGCTGGCTGCAGGGCCCTATGCGCAAGCCGCCCTGGTGCCCGCTACGCCCTGGTTGGACATAAGCCCGCCCGCCGAGTTGCCCACGCTGCGCTTGACGCGCACCGACGAGCAGGTGTCGCTGCACATGCGCCCGGGCCGGCGCCATGCGGTCTGGTTGCTGTATGGCGAACGCTGGCAGCTGCGTCTGAGCGGCGAGCTGCTGACGGTGCCCGCCGTGGGTTTGAGCGGCCTGGTCATCTCGGCGCTGAACAGCGTTGGGCTGGAGGGGCCGCGCCTGGGCCTCAGGCTGTGACAATCCGGCTCAACCTCCGCGCACATTCCCCACCCCTGATGATGAAAAAGACGATGAAGTTCCCCAAGGCCTTGCTCTGCGCCGCCGGCGCGATCCTGCTCAGCGCTTGCTCCACCGTGCCCAGCGGTCCCAAGATTGATCGCAATTACAGCTCGGTGGCGCAAGACAGCCGGGCGATGTTCTTGATCCTGCATTACACGGCGCTGGACTGGGAAAAGTCGCTGAAGGTGCTGAGCAGCGGTGGTCAAGTCAGCGCCCACTACCTGCTGCGCGATGAGCCGGCCATCAGCTACCAGTTGGTCGACGAGAATCGCCGGGCCTGGCATGCGGGTCAGAGTTTCTGGGCCGGCAATCAGAATCTGAACGCCGCCTCGATCGGCATCGAGATCGTCAACGCCGGCTATTCCGACGGACCGCTGGGGCGCAGCTACGCAAGCTACCCGCCGGCGCAGATGGACGAGCTGGTCTTGTTGATCAAGGACATCGTCGCGCGCCATCAGATCCGGCCCGATCGCATCATCGGCCATGCCGATATCGCTCCCGGCCGCAAGCAGGACCCGGGGCCGAACTTCCCCTGGAAGCGTCTGGCCGACGAAGGCCTGATTCCATGGCCCGATGCCGAACAGGTGGCGCCCAAGCGCGCGCTGCTGGAAGTGTTTCCGCCCGACGCCACCTGGTTTCAAGAGCGCTTGGCGCGGGTCGGCTATCAAATCGCCCGCAGCGGCGAGTTTGACCAGCAGACCAAGAACGTGATTGCCACCTTCCAGATGAAATACCGGCCGGCCGACCACAGCGGCGTCGCCGACGCCGAGACCGCCGCCTTGCTGGATGTGATCAGCACGCCCGGCGGCATGCTGATGAGCGTGCCGGGACGGGCGCCCGAGCCCTACAGCTGGCGCTGGTAGGCGGCGGGCGGCAGCGGTTGGCTCCGCATTAACCCGCAGTTCATCGCTCAATTCAGCTTCCCATGCCGCGAAATCTGAGCCTCGTCGGTTGGCGCTAGGAAGCCTGCGTCTGGGCCCCTATTCTGAACCCAGATCAGCAGCTGTTCAACGTCACAAAAAAAGCGTGGACGGTCGCCTCTAGCCCCGATGAACACAAGGAGTAACTCATGAAGCACACGTCATCTATCAAGGCCGCAGTTTTGCTGGCAGTTTCCATGACTTTTGGCACCGCCATGGCCGCGACAAACGCACCGGTCGAGATGCAGCGCGTCGAAGTGGCCGGTCAAAAGTCACCCGACATCGCCCGCTTTGATGTGCAGGCCGTCTGCCCCGATATTGCGCAGGAAATGAAGAGCAATCTGAGCAAGGCGTTTGACCGTTACCAGGCCAGCGGCGTGGTCAAGGTGGAGTTCCGTGTGCAAGGTGACCAAGTCAGCGCCGTGGCCGCGCGTGGCGGCCCGAGCGAGTACCGCGAGCCGATTCGCCGCACCGTCCGGCTGCTGAACTGCGCCGATAAGAGCGGCGGCAATCAGCTCTACGCTTTCGAGCTGAGCTTCAAGCCACAGCGCGACGGCGAAGCGGACCAAACCATCGCCATGGTCAGCAGGTAATGGTTTAGTTAGCCGGCACCGAGCGTATGGGTGCAGTTTATGGGCCCAGCCACTGCACCCAGGCCCCATGCGGATGTGACCAAGCCAAGGCAACTTGGGCGGTCACGTCCTGTGCGGCCCATTGCAGCGTCCATAAGGTTGATGCGCTGGCGCCGCCGGCCAAGGCCGGCAGGGCCAAGCCCTCGGGCCGCAGGCTCGGCGCCTCGGCGCTCAGCCAGACCAGGCCATGCTCACGCTGCAGGCGCGCCAGCCGTTGCCGCAGGTCGGCCAGCGCATCGGCCTCGAAGTAGGCCAACACCCAGCTATTGAAGAGCACCGGTTGCAGCTGCGCCGGCAGCGTTTTCAGCCATTCCTCCAGCAGATCCAGGCAGTCGGTCGCCCGGCGCACGGCGTAGTCGGCGCTGCGAGCCATCTGCAGGGCTTGCTGCAGGCGCTGGGCCCGTACCTGGTCATGCGGCCACACGCAGGCGGCCAGCCAGCGCGTGGCATGCGGGTCATGGACGTCAACCGGGCAGGGGTCGGCCCCCAGGCGTTGGGCCAGCCGCCAAGCGCTGGCCGCGGGCGGCGCCGCTTCGCCCAGCCAGCGGCAGTCTATGGTCGGCCGCTCGGGCTGCGCGTCCGCGCCGAGGCTGAAGCAGGCCTCGCCTTGAAGATAACGGTAGTGATAAGCGTCGACCCCCAGGTTCAGCCCCGCGCTGCTACCCAAGTCGAACAGGGCCAGGTCTTGCCTGCCGGTCAGATGCGCGATGTGCTGCAAAGCCGGCCACAGCACGGCGCAGCGGCCGATCTCATTGGTTTGTGTGCTGCGGCTTTGCAGATGCATGCGCAACTCAGCGCTTTGGCTGCGCGCAAAGTCGAGCAGTAGCTCGGGCAATTGTGCGTCCGGCATGCGCTCGCCGGCAGTGCTGGGAAAGTAGTCGGTCAGCGGGTGCTTGGCGCCTGCCAGCACCCGCTCATGCAGCGCCGCCAGCAGCAAATTGGGTTTGGCCTGCGTGGCGGGTGCGTGGCGCATCAGCGCCAGCAGTTCGGGCGAGTCGGCCACCGCCTGGCAGATCGCCACGTAGAGCGGGTCGTGCGGGCACTCGGTGGCTGCGAATCGCCGGTAAACGGCGGCCCATGGGTCTGCTTGCTTTGGCTGTTCCATATTGGGATTGTGGGTCAGACGGGCCGGTGATGGCCCGGCCGCAACTGCGGGCAATCCTGATGGGCGAGCGCGCCAAAACCTGAGACCATCCGGTCAATGAATTGCTTTTGCCAGGCGTGGGACGCTCTGCAACGGCAATGACGCAGGCGCCCGCTGGTTTGCAGCAAACAATCTGTGCCAACACCATGACCGTGCAAAGAGTTCAAGCATGACGGCAGATCGCAATTTCTCGCTGGATGCGGCGCGTGGCATTTTAATAATTCTTGGCATTTTTATTCATGCCGCCAATATTTATGCAATGGGCGGCAACTGGTTGATTTCTGATCCTGAAAAAAGCTCGGCGATTGGTGTAATTGCGGATTTGATCCACGCCTTCAGAATGCCGGCCTTCTTTTGGATATCTGGCTATTTTTGTGCGCGCACTTATCAGCGCAATGGCAGCCAGGGCTTGCTGCAGCGGCGGCTGCCGCGCTTGGCAATACCCCTGGTTGCCACCTGGCTGACCTTGAATTTGCTGCAAACTATTTTGTTGGCCCTGTATCACCAAGCTGACCCGGTAGAGATATTGATACGCGATGGCATTCCGCTTTATCACCTATGGTTTTTGGTTGACCTGATTGTGTTCGTCGCGCTTGCCGCCGTTTTGCTGCCGCTGCTGCGCCGCTTCAGCCCATCCGTCCGCAGGCCAAGGCAAATTCCCTGGGTTTTGATGATGGCGGCTTTGGCGCTTGCAAGCGTGCTGGTCAGTATCGTGACCCGCGTGACCGGCCTGGCCTACGAGCCACTATTGGGGCTGACCTCGCTGTACCGGTTGGCGTCCAATTTGCCCTTCTTCGCAGCCGGAATGTTGATGTGCGTGCATGCAGGCACGCGGCAAAATTTTCTGCGCACCCCCGCTTTACTGGCTTTGGCGACAATACCACTCGCAGTTTTCTGTCGCAATTACGCGCGCGGGTCCGATGTATTTCAAAGCGAGCTCGCATTTTTCGGTGAACAGCTTTTTGTGTGGGTTTCGCTGGCGGCCGTGCTGGGTTTTTTCCACAGCGTTATTCAGCGGGAATCCAACTACACCCGGTTCTTCAGCGAGGCTGCATATACGATATATTTGTCGCATCACCTGGTGGTTTTTTCGATCGGGGCCCTGCTGATACCGTACTCGATCGGCGCTTGGCAAAAATACCTTATTGTTTGTGGCGGCACCTTGGTGCTGACTTCACTTTTTCATATCTTTATCATTCGAAGAAGCCACTGGGCGCGCTTGCTGTTCAACGGCAAGCGGCCTTATCTAGCCAGCAGGCGGGTGGCCGAACAGAGTTCGTTTTTCTAACTATGGGTCCCTAGCCTTGGCCGCCCGAACTTGGCCGCCAAATATCCCCACCGTTCTTGGCTGCTCGCCCGGCCGGCGCACATAGCTGCCGAACAGCTGATCCCACAGCGGGATCGCCGTGCCGTAGTTGTGCGCCTCGGCCTCTATCACGCTGTGGTGCCAGCGGTGCAACTCGGCGCTGCCAATCAGCCGGTCAAGCGGGCCCAAGCTGCCGCGGATATTGGCGTGCACGGCAATCCCCTGCACCTGCATGAACAGCGCCGCCCACAGCATGGTCGTTTGATCAAAGCCGAGCAGCAGCCAAGGCAGGACCCGTGCCAGCTTGTTCCAGATCACATTCAGCGGATGGGCCAGCACGCTGTTGGCGGCGTTCAGCTTGGTCGGGCGGTGGTGCAGCTCATGAATTCTCCAAGCCCAAGGCCGACGATGCGCCAGCCGGTGCAGGGCAAACGGCCCCAACTCACCGAGCGCGATGGCCAGGGGCAGGGCGAGCAGCGGTGGCAGGCCTGCGGCCAAGCCGGCCTCGGGCTGCAGATTGGCCCCGTACAGCGCTAGGCCCGTCAGCACAAAGCCGGCCGCAGCGTCCGCCACGGCATTGATGCCCAAAAAGGCGCCGTCCCGCTTTAGCTCGGCCGGCCGCGCCTGCCATTGCTGGCGCAGCGGCAGCAGCCGCTCCCACAGCATCAGCCAGAGCAGCGCGCCCAGCGTGCCACCCCCCAGCACCAGGTCGGGCGACCAGCCGGCCTCGGCGGTCAGGGCAGCGTAGGGCCAGAGCGCCAGGAGCAGCAGCAGATGGGGCCAGTTCAAGGAGCGAATAGCAGTGGGCATGGGTGATGGGCAGAAAGAAGCTTTTGACGAGCCCGCATCCTCGGCCCCCATCGAGCGCGATGCATTAACCTCGGTTCATGAACTCAACTTGCCCCGCTTGCGGACCCGAATTGCTGACCTTTTTGCAAGCCGCCCCCGAGCGCTTGCAGCGCTGGCAGGCCCTGCCGCGTCTTCAATTGAAGCGCGGTGACTGCCTGCTGCGCGTGGGTGACAGCGCGCCGGCGCTGTGGTTTGTCGAGGCCGGCCTGCTGAGCGGGCATTTTCTGGACGCCAGCGGTCGTGAGCGCATTCACGCCTTCTACCCCGAGCTGCAATGGCTGGGCCTGCCCGGCGCCGAGCAGCAGCCCAGCCCCTACACATTGGAGACGCTGGAGCGCAGCCGGCTGGTGGTGTTGACGCCGGCGGAGCTGCAAAGCTGGCAGTCGCAGTGGCCGGGCATTGGCGAGCTGCTGTGGCAGGCCTTGGCGGTGCAGGTGCGCCGCCTGACCGAGCGCCAGCAGCAATGGCTGATGCTGGACGCGAGCGCGCGCTATCTGAGTTTTCTGCGCGATGAGCCGGCGCTGGCTCGGCGACTCAAGCTCAAGGATGTGGCCAGCTATCTGGGCCTGACGAATGTGGCGCTGTCGCGTATTCGCCGGCGCTTGGGCGCCGCGCAGCTGGGCGCTTAATCCTCCAACAGCGCCGCTTCGATATCGTCACGCATCGACTCCGGCGTGTCATTCGGCGCATAACGCTTAAGCACCTGGCCATGGCGGCTGACCAGGAACTTGGTGAAGTTCCACTTGATCGCCTTCAGCCCCAGGATGCCGGGCTTCTCGGCCTGCAGCCATTGCCACAGCGGGTGGGCGTCGGCGCCGTTGACCTTGACCTTGGCCATCATCGGGAAGGACACGCCGTAGTTGAGCTCGCAAAACGAGGCGATCTCTTCATTGGCACCGGGGTCCTGGCCGCCGAACTCATTGCTGGGGAAGCCCACCACCACCAGGCCGCGCGCTGCGTAGTCTTCCCAGAGCTTCTCCAGCCCCTTGAACTGCGGTGTGAAGCCGCAGGCGCTGGCGGTGTTGACGATCAACAAGACCCGGCCACGTTGGCTGGCCAAGTCGGCGGGCTTGCCGTCGATGGAGACCGCCTGGAAGTCATAGATGCTTTTGTCCGTGCTGCTGCTTGTCATGATGGCCCCTCAAAAGTTCAGGCAGCAATGGTAGCGCCGTCACGCCACGGCGTTACTGTGAGTTGCGGTGATCTACCGCGGCCGTAGGCCGAACGGCCGGGGTGGGGAGTTTTGCTGGCGGTGCCTAAGGGTTTATAGCA
>JADMJQ010000295.1 GCA_018780415.1 Roseateles sp.
CCGCGACCGCGGCCAGCATGTGCTGCTGCTGATGGACTCGCTGACCCGCTATGCAATGGCGCAGCGCGAGATCGCCTTGGCGATCGGCGAGCCACCCGCCACCAAGGGCTATCCGCCAAGCTGCTTTGCCAAGCTGCCGCAGTTGGTCGAACGCAGCGGCAACGGCCTGCCGGGCGAAGGCTCGATCACCGCCTTTTACACCGTATTGAGCGAAGGCGATGACCAACAAGACCCGATCGCCGATGCGGCGCGCGGCATCTTGGACGGCCACATTGTCTTGAGCCGCGAGCTGGCCGAGGCCGGCCATTACCCGGCCATCGACATCGAGCGCTCGATCAGCCGGGTGATGACCAACGTCGCCAAGCAGCCTCATATCGATGCCGCGCGGCGCTGCCGCCAACTGCTCGCCAAATACAACAAGGCGCGCGATCTGATTCAGCTGGGCGCCTATTCACCGGGCCATGACATCGAACTGGATTTGGCCGTGCGCCTGCACCCCGACATCAACCGCTTGCTGCAGCAAGACATGCACCGCCCGGCGGTGCTGGAAGAAAGCCTCAAACAACTGTCAGCCGTCATCAAGGACGCCTGAAAGCTGCCGATACACCAAAGGTGGGCGCCGAGGCATTGGCCCGACCGACCAGAAATTGATATGGAGTGCGCTGTATGAACGCCAACAATCTACAGGTTCTGAGCATCTTGCTGGAACGCGCCGAAAGCGAGCGCGATGAAGGCCTCAAGCTGATGCGTGAAGCGCAGGCGCGCGCTGCCCAAGCCCGTGCTCAGCATGGCGACCTGGCGCAATACCGCAACGACTATCAACAGCGATGGGGCCAGCAGTTCGCCGACCGCGGCACGATGGACATCGTGGTTTGCTATCAGAACTTTGGCGGCAAACTGGACCAGGCCATCACCAGCCAGACTCAGGTCGCCATCTACGCCGAACAAAGGCTGGAGCAAGCGCGCGCACGCCTGCAGGAGCTGGAAATGCGTGTAGCCTCGATCAGCAAGCTGATGGAGCGCCGGCGCCTTGAAATCAATCGCGCCAGCCAACGCCAGGAACAAAAGGCCACCGATGAGCAGGCCGCGCGCGCGTCCCTCAGCGCATTCAACCCCTTTATGCGTTTGTCGGCCTGAGTTGCGTCGCTCGCACAGCAAAGCCCAAGATCATCATGACCTCGCCCACCTCCCATCTGCTCAACAACGCCTCGTTCACGGCGTCGGCGCGGGCCGACGGCTCAGCGCCAGCGCCGATGCGGCCAAACAAAGCCAGCGCCGAATCCCCCGATAGTTTCGCCATGCTGATGAAGTCCTATGGTGCCGGGCAAGCCCGGCCGCCCAGCCCTGATTTCGTCAGCAAGCCAAGTCAGGTCGAGGCGCCGTCAAAGCCTGCGGCAAAGCCCATCGCCGCGCCTGCTGCCTCTGACGCCCAAACCGAGCTGCAGCGGCAGGAAAAAAAGCTCGCGCAAAAGAAACCAGGCCAGGCCGACGACGGGCGAACCCGCGCACCGACCGCGGGCACGGCCCCCAAGCCAGGCGCTTCGGCTGCGCTCAAAGCTGAAGCTCCCAAGATGCCGGCAGCCCAGCCCGGGGCGGACGCAGACGCCGCATCACCCGCGCGAAGCGCTCAAGCTGAGCGCAAAAAGCAAGGCGAATCAAATGACACTGCGGCGGGCGCCCAAGCGAATGCAGCGGTTCCGAATAGCCAACAAACCAATACGGCGACGGCTGCGCTGGGCACCGCCGGCGCAGGTACCGCGGATGCCGGCAAGGGGTTGGATATGCTGCGCCAAGGCGTGGCCGCCGAGGCAAACCTGGCCGCCGCGGCCGAAACCGCGTTCGGAAGCGCCGCGAGAGCAAGCTTGCTTGAGTCTGGCGTCGGCACGGACGCTGAACCTATGGGCGCAGCCCGCCAGTCCTTGGTCAATCCAACCGCGGCCGGCCAGGGCCGGGCCTTGCTGCTCCAGCAACAAATGGCCGGCCTGGCGACGCAGCAGGCACAGGCCACTGCCGCCAACCCGACAGGCGAGTTGGCTCCGGGCGCAGGCTCGGCCTTCGCCAGCGAACTCTCGGCCGCTCAAGGTAGCGCCGCCCTCTCACAGGGCGGGTCGAATGCGCTCATCAGGCCTGAGGGTTTCGCCGTGGAAGGCATGCTGTCGGCCGCCGGACTTGCCCCACAGACCGCCGGCGAAACGCAGTTCGATACCGGCGAAGTTCGTCAATTGACCTTGAGCCAGCCCCTCACCGAGGCCAGCTTCGCCCCCGAGATGGCGGCGCGCCTGAGCGTGCTGGCGGCGGACGGTGTCCAGGAAGCCCGGCTGCATCTGAATCCTGCCGAGATGGGGCCGGTTTCGGTACAAATCATTGTTGAGGGCCAAATGGCCCAAGTTTCCTTCCATGCCGAACATGAACAGACCCGCCAAATTCTGGAGCAAAGTCTGCCGGATCTGGCGGCTGCGCTGCGGGACTCAGGCCTGACCCTGAGCGGCGGCGGCGTCTTTCAACAGCCCGGCGAACAAAACGGGTCCGCGCAAGCCAGACCCGATGGCAAGGCCGAGTCGGGTTCCGGCAACCGCGGCACTATGCGGTCCATCACCGACCCTGAGCCTGTGCCCATGCTGATCAGGCCGAGCCGTGGCGTGGTGGATCTCTACGCCTGAGTTTCAGTTCCGAATAGCCAAGCGCCCGCCCTGCTTTTCACGGCTTGACCCGTCGGCGCTGGGACAATAATCGAACCCAGATTGGCTCTTCAGGCTAAGCGGCGGCGGCACTCAGGCGCTGCGGCGACGTGGAGCCAGCATTACAGGAGTTCGAATGTCAACACCAGCACCCGCTGCCGCAGCCGAAGCCCCCAAGGGCGGCGGCAAAAAGAAGCTCATCATCATCATTGCAGCAGTCCTGGTCTTGGTCTTGGGCGGTGGCGGAGCGGCCTTGATGCTGATGAAGAAGAAAGCCCCTGTCGACGGCGAAGAAGATGGGGCCGAGGCCGCCCATGAGCCCGCGCCCGCTCAACATGCGCCCAAGCCCGGCACGCCGCCTGTGTTTGTGCCGCTGGAGCCCTTCACCGTCAATTTGGCCGACAAGGATGTTGACCGCTTTGCCCAAGTCGGCATCACGCTTGAAGTGGTGGATGCCAAGACCGCAGACCAAATCAAGGCCTATCTGCCGGCAATTCGCAGCAATATCTTGATGGTGCTGTCCTACAAAACCTCGGCAGAATTGTTGTCGAGAGAGGGCAAGGAAAAGCTCGCCAAAGAGGTGAAACGCGAGTCGGTTCGCCCGATGGGCATTGAGCTTGAAGACGAAGAGGCGGAAGAAGATCCACCAGAAGACGCGCCGAAGAAAAAGAAGAAAAAGAAAAAGAAGGTCGCGGTATTCAGCCCCGTCAGCAATGTTTTGTTCTCGACTTTCATCGTCCAGTGAGCACGCTGCCCCGCAACGGTGAGCCTGTATGAATCAGCAAATCCTCTCGCAAGACGAAGTTGACGCCCTGCTTCAAGGCATCACCGGCGAAAGCCAGAAACTGGATGCGGAAGAAGAGCAGGTTGGTGGCATTCGTGACTACAACCTGGCCAGCCAGGAGCGGATCGTGCGTGGGCGCATGCCCACGATGGAGATCATCAACGAGCGCTTCGCCCGCAATATCCGCGTCGGTCTGTTCAACTTCATTCGCAAGAGCCCGGAAGTCGCCATCGGCGGCATCAAGGTACAAAAGTACAGCGCGTTTCTGCGCGAAATCGTCGTTCCCACGAATTTCAATATTGTCTCGGTCAAACCGCTGCGCGGCTCTGGGCTCATCGTCTGCGACCCGACCCTGGTGTTCGCGGTGATCGACTCCTTGTTCGGCGGCATCGGCAAGTTCCACGCACGCATCGAGGGGCGTGATTTTTCGGCCACCGAGCAGCGCGTGATTCTGCGCCTGGTCGAAGTGATCACGGCCGAGTATCACAAGGCCTGGAAAGGCATTTACCCGCTTGAGCTGGAGTTTCAGCGCTCGGAGATGCAGCCCCAGTTCGCCAATATCGCCACGCCCAGCGAGATCGTCGTCTCGACCTCGTTCACGCTGGAAATTGGCGAGACCAGCGGCACCGTTTACTTCTGCATTCCCTATGCGACGCTGGAGCCGATTCGCGACGTCTTGTATTCGACCACCGTCGGCGATTCAACCGAACCGGACCGGCGCTGGGTGAATCTGCTGAAACACCAGATTCAGGACGCCAAGGTCGAATTGGTGGCCGAGCTGGGCACCGCACCGGCCACGGTCGAACAACTGCTGGCCTTCAAGCCCGGCGACTTTATCGAGCTGGATCTGGAAGCGATGATCAAGGCAAAGATCGATGGTGTTCCCGTTTACGACTGCCACTACGGCACATCCAATGGCAAGTACGCCATCAAAGTTGAGCAAATGCTGACCAGCCCCGACCAGGGTTGGCTGGGAGCCCGCAATGTCACCTGATACCCCCTCCTCCGACGAACAAGACGCGATGGCGGCCGAATGGGCCGCTGCACTCGCCGAAAGCCAACCGGCCGCCGTCGCCGATGAAGTTCAAACCGTTTCCGAGCAGGTAGCGCCGGCCAGCTTCGCCAATTTCTCGCCGACGCCGAACAATATGCCGGGCGGCGACATCAATATGATTCTGGACATCCCAGTCCAGCTGACCGTGGAGTTAGGCCGCACCCGCATTCCGATCAAGAACATTCTGCAACTGGCGCAAGGCTCGGTGGTTGAGCTCGACGCCTTGGCGGGCGAGCCGATGGACGTGTTGGTCAACGGCTACTTGATTGCCCAGGGCGAAGTGGTGGTGGTGAATGACAAGTTTGGTATTCGGCTGACCGATATCGTCACGCCGTCTGAGCGCATGCGGCGGCTCAGCAAGGGCTGACGCCACAGTTCAGCGCAGCAAGACCTGACACCTGCCTCGGCTCGGGCGACAATCATCGCTATGAACACGCCTCTTTTGCCCCTGCTTTGGTTCTTGGCCATCCTGTGCCTGATTCCCCTGGTCTTGTGGCTACTCAAGCGCACGCCACTGGGTGCATCGAATGGCGCCGGCGTGATGCGTCTGGTGGCACAGATGTCGGTGGCGCCGAATCAGCGCCTGATGACGGTGGAAGTGGGGCAAGGGGAGGACAGGCGCTGGTTGGTGCTCGGCGTGACCGGGCAGCAAATCACGACATTACATGTGATGCCGCCGCAAGCCGAATCATCTACCTCGACAGCCACACCGGCCTTCGCTCAGATGTTGAGCAGTCGTCTGCGCAGTCAAAGCAGCGGGCCTGCGCCCGCTTCAGACAAGACCGGGGATCAAGTTGCAAACTGAGCTGAATGCCGCAAGACCCTGCGCGTGCCCTTGCGCGAGTCCATCCGCCCGCGCATTTGTGTCCGGCATATTTTTGCGGCACAAGGTGGCGCTCAAATCGATCGCCGTCGTCTCGGTGATATCGGCATTTTCTGTCGCCGCCGTAGCCCAGAGCGCCCCGCCCGCCTCCTTGCCCTTGCTGCTGGGCCAAGGCCCCGGCGGCAACAGCTTCTCGGTCCCAATTCAGACCCTGTTGTTTTTTACCGCGCTCGGTTTTTTGCCCGCCGTGCTGCTGATGATGACCGGCTTCACCCGCATCGTCATCGTCCTTTCCCTGATGCGCCAAGCCCTGGGCACGCAGGCAGCTCCACCCAACCAGGTGATCGTGGGTCTGTCCCTGTTCCTGACTTTTTTCGTCATGAGCCCCACCTTGGACAAGGTCTATGCGGATGCCTGGCTGCCCTACAGCACCGGTCAAATCGCTTTCGAAGATGCGCTCAAGCGCGCCGAGGTTCCGATGCGCAGCTTCATGCTCAAGCAAACCCGCCAGGCCGACGTAGCGCTGTTCTCGCGCCTTGCCAAGCTGGATGCGAGCATCAAGCCCGAAGACGTTCCGTTCAAGGTGCTGGTGCCGTCCTTTGTCACCAGCGAGTTGAAGAGCGCTTTCCAGATTGCTTTTTTGATCTTCATCCCCTTCCTGGTGATCGACATGATCGTCAGCAGCGTGTTGATGAGCTTGGGGATGATGATGCTGTCGCCGGTCTTGGTGGCGCTGCCGTTCAAGCTGATGTTGTTTGTGCTGGCGGATGGCTGGAACTTGTTGCTGGGGTCGCTGGCAGCGAGCTTTGTGACCTAACGGAAAATTCACATGGACGCACAACAAGTATTCACTTTCGGCCAGCAGGGCCTCTACATCTTGATGCTGGTCGCGGCCCCGACCCTGCTCACCGTGCTGGTGGTTGGCGTGCTGGTCAGCGTGTTCCAGGCGGCCACGCAAATCAATGAAGCCACCCTGAGCTTCGTGCCCAAGGTCATTGCCGCGGTTTTGGTCCTGTCCATCACCGGCCCTTGGATGGTCAGCACCTTGGTCGACTACATTCGCCGCACCTTGATGGCCATCCCACAAGTCGTCGGGTAGCCGATGTTTGCGGTCACCGAAGCGCAGCTACTGACTTGGCTGAACCCACTGCTGTGGCCGTTTATCCGCACGCTGGCCTTGTTTGCGGGCATGCCTGTTTTCAGTCAGCGCAATGTACCGATGCGCGTGCGCGTGGGCTTGGCGATGTTTGTTTCATTGGCCGCACAACCCTCCTTGCCGCCGATGCCATTGGCGCCGCTCGATTCACTGCCTATGCTTTTGCTGCTGTTGGCGCAGCAATTGCTGATCGGGCTGTCGATGGGCTTTGCCGTGCGCCTGGTTTTTGCTTCTTTGGAATTTGCCGGCGAACTGATAGGCCTGCAAATGGGCTTGAACTTCGCCGGCTTCTTCGACCCCGCAACCGGCAGCCAGGGCACCGCCACCGCGAGGTTTTTTGGCAGCATGGTGGCGTTTTTGTTCATAGCCATCAACGGCCATTTGCTGCTGATCAATGCCTTGATCCAGAGCTTCCATGCCTTCCCGGTCGGCGACGAGCCCTTCCACTTCCTGCGCGCAGCGCAACCTCAAACCTGGGGGGCGGAGATTTTCAAAATGGGGCTGTGGATCGCCTTGCCGCTGATCACCATGCTGATGTTCGTCAACCTGGTGTTGGGCGTGATCTCGCGGGTGGCTTCGCAGATCAATGTGTTTTCGGTGGGCTTCCCGCTCACCATCAGCATCGGGCTGATTGGCATGGTCGCGACGCTGCCGCTGATGCAGACACCGTTCATGGTGGTGCTGGAGCGCATGTTGGCGGCATTCACTTGAAACCCGCTGCTGTTGCCCTTGGTGCCCAGGACGGGACTTGAACCCGTACGACCGTGAAGTCGGCGGATTTTAAGTCCGCTGCGTCTACCAATTCCACCACCCGGGCGGCAACTCATTGCGCTCGCATTATCTATCGCTTCGGCTTACAGCCTTAGAAACAGGAAAGGGAAGCCAAACGGCTTCCCTTTTTGATTTGGAGCGGGAAACGAGACTCGAACTCGCGACCTCAACCTTGGCAAGGTTGCG
>JADMJQ010000348.1 GCA_018780415.1 Roseateles sp.
AACTGAGGCTTGATCACGCTGACCACCTCATGGCCCACATCGCCGCGGCGCTCCAACACCAGCTCGGGCTTGGCGCTGTCTTTGCCATTTTCATCAGCGCCACCGATATAGACGCGCAGCAACTCCTTCTCCCGCTCCCAGGTACTGAAGGCATAGCGGCTGCCGTCGCGCGCCCAGGCAATCGGACTCAGCTCGAACCAGCCGTCGCCGCCGGCATGGGTAAACACCGGCTGCGCTTGCTTGGCCGGCGCCTCCTCCAGACCGGGCACCTTGCGGATATAGATGGCCAAGGGTTTGTTCGTACGCTTGTCATCGGAGACCTCGCGGTCAACCTTTTTGGCGGTGGCGAAACGCTCGCCGTAATTCATGATCTCGACCTTGCGGCCGCTTGGTTCGGGCGCCGGCTTGCCCTCTTCCACGGGCTTGAGTGGCGCGCGGCCGACCAGGGCCATCCAGCGGCCGTCTTCGCTGGTGGTGGTCGACTCGACCTGGTATTTCTTCTCCGCATCATCCGGGTGGATCAACTCGCGGTTCAGCACCTGCACGCCGCCGGCACCAAAACGGCTGCGCAGCACACGCTTGTCGTCCATATAGACATAAGCTTGATCATCAGCGGCATAGGCCAGCATGCGCAGCGCGCGTGAGGTCGACTGCAGCGGCGTGATCTTGCTGTCGCCGGCGACCCAACGGAACAAATTGCCGCGGTAGGCAAAGATCAGCTCATCCTTGTGATTGGCCCAGACGATCTGGGTCGCGCCGGGATAGAGGTCGCTGGGTTTGAGCTTGTCCTTGGCCTGCTTTTTCTTCAGCTCGTCGCGCCACTCCCACAGTTCCTTGTCTTTCTCGGGCTTGTCGGCCGGCGCCGATGCAGCCGAGGCGGCCGCCGCTGCGGCCACAGACTTGCCGCCGCGCTTGGCCTCAAAGGCCTCGGCGGCACGTTTTTCGATCTCCGCCTCGGCATTGTCGGCCGCTTTCTGGGCGTCATCGCGCAGCTTCTTGGCCGCGTGGTCCTGCTTGACCCGCTCAATGGCGGCAGCCTCCCATTGGCCCAAATCGACCGCGGCGCCCTGCAGATAGGCGGCCTGCGCTTCTTCCTTGGCCTGGGCGATGGCGAGTTCGCTGCGCTTTTGCTGGAGTTTCTTGTCGAAACGCTCCAGGTCCTCGGGCGCATCAAAGGCGGCCATCAGCGCCGGCGAGGTCAGGCGCTGGGTCTTGCCGGTCTTGCTGTCGTGAACGTAGAGGTCGGTGCCGGGCTCGCCAAAGGGGTTCCACAAATAGGCCAGATAGCGGCCGCTACGGCTGAACTCGGGTGATTTGGCGTTCTCGCCTCGATACGACTCGGCGCGGAAAACCTTCTCCAGGCTCAGGGTCGTCGATGACGCTGTGGGATTTTGAGCCAGGGCCGACAGCGTCACCGCGCTCAACAGCGCCGCCAACAGGCAACTGGTGGCCAACGCTGCGCTTCGCTTGAAATTCTTGGGGATGGTACGGGTGGTGGGGGTTTTGGGGGTCAACAAACCGCGTTCTCCAGGCTCGCCCAGGGTCAGGGCAGGCGGGATTCTAAAAGGCCGGGATTTTTTGCCCGCGGCTCATGAGCCGCACAGCGCACGCATGAGGCAAACTCCCCCCATGAGCTCACTGTCCACCGTGATGGCCGCTGCCGGCCTGCTGATCTGCGTATTTTTGGCCATACGCATGGCCTTGCCCGCGCGCTGGCGTCAACATTTGGATGCACGCCTGCGCCGCAGCAGCTGGGCGCTGCGCGATGCAGGCACCCGCGTGCGCCTGTGGTGGCGCAGCCGTCGCTTCAAGAGTACAGCGGCCACAGAGGCCGAGGCGGCGATCCGCCGCGCCCAAGCCGCCGCCAAGCCCGAAGGCGAGTGGGACGGCAATGTCTACCGGCCTAAGCGCTTTGGCGCCAACAACAAAAAGCCGCGCGACTTGCACTGAGCCGCGCGGCTTGCGTTGGCTTGCTTGGCTTGCTCAGGCCTGCTTGCGGCGGCGCGCAGCCAGCGCCAGCAAACCACCCGCCATCAAAGCCCAAGTGCCCGGCTCCGGCACGGCGCTGACGTAATTGCCCAGTTCAGCAGCATCGATGGTGTAGGCATGCAGCACGCCCGGCAGCAGCTTGTAGCTGCCGTCTTGCGGCACGCTGCTCAAAGCACCCGTGCAACCGGTCGTCTGGCCCAGCGGGCATTGGATCGAGCCGGCATAAGGGTCGGCGTCGCTGAAGCGGAAATACACATCCAGCTGGTCGCCGCTGCCGTTCTGGGTCACGCTGTAGTCGTTGTCGGTGCCGGCCAGCATCAGGTACTTGCCATTCGCCAGCTTGGGCCCGATGGCCAGGCCTTCCCACTTCTCCGGTGACTTATTGCCCAAGGCGGCTAGCGTGTCGGCGTCTAGATCGAAAATCTGGCCTGATTTGCTGACCTTGGTGTAGCTGGCGCCTGCGGCGTCCAAGTCGATGCCGGACACATCGCTGGCGCCGTTCAGGTCGATGCGGTAGACCTCCTTGTCGGCCGTCGCGAACTCGGCACCGACGCCGACGCCGCGGTTATTGCGCTCCAGCACAAAGAACTCGTGGTCATTGATCGCCACCAAGGCCGAGATGCCCTGGCCCTGACCGCTGCGCTTCATCTCGTAAGCGTATTGGCCGACGGCCTCGCCGGTCACGGTATCGAACTTGACGATGCGGTTGACCTTGCCGCTACCGCCGCCCTCGTCCAGCATCGCGCTTTGCAGCATGGCAAACGCGAACTTGCCGTCCGGGCTGATGGCCAGGCCCTCGAAGCCACGGTTGGTGCGTTTGCCGGCGGTGTTGCCGGCGTCATTGGCAAAGTTCGCCACGCCGGAAGCCGCATTGCGCGGGATCAGATTGGCCGGTGTGTTGAAGGTGCGCAGCAGCTCGCCGCTGCGGCTGAACTCGCGCACCGAGGGGCCGTACTCATCCGAGATCAGAAAGTTGCCATTCCTTGGGTTGATGACGACGCCTTCGGGGTCATGCGCCAAGCCTAAGGTATTCGTCGGGCTGGGGGCCAGGCCGTTGAGGGTCTGGCCGCCACTTTTGAAGATCACCGTTTCGGCAATCTTGAAGTTGCTAATAGCGCCGGTGTTCTGGTTCACGTCGAGGGTGAAGCGCTGCACCCGGGTGTCGTAACTGATCGTGCCGCCGCCGGGGCCGCGGTCCGACAGGCCCCACCACTCGTTGCGATTGGTGTCGTAATAGATGTCGGAGAAATAGCCGAGCCGGCCGTTGTTGACGGAGCTGCCGCCGGACAGATCGAGTGCGGCACCGTCCAGGGCCAGTCCGTTGACGAAACTGGGCGTCGCATGGGCGGCCAGGCTGGCCGTGGCGAGCAAGGTGGCTGCGGCCACGGCGTGGAGTTTTTTGCTAAACGTCATGATGTGCGGAATCCCAACAAAGTCACAGAACAGCCGCGCAGGCTAGGCGCGGGATGTGACGGTGTCGTGACAAAACACCGATTCAGGGGGTGGTTGAAGCGGCCTCAATAGAGGCGGATGGCGGTGTCAAAGTTCCAGCTGCGGCGGATCTCGATCACGTCGAACTCGCGCGCCAAGGCCGGCTGAAACGGCGGAAAAGGGGCTTGGCTTTGCAATATGCGCCGGATGCCCTCGTCGATCTCGGCCACGCCGCTGGAGCGCACAAAACTCACCGATTCGATCGAACCATCGCTGCGCACCGCCACCGTCACCAAGGGTTGGGTATGTGGCTGCTGGACCGCGGCGCGGATCAAATCAAAGGTCTGGTTCAGCTCAATCTTGCGGCTCCAGCTTTGCGCGTACAGCAGCATTTCGGCGTTAGGGTCGCTGCGCCCGAACAAACGGCCACGGCGCAAATTGCTGGCGCCGGGAGGGAGTAGCGCTGACGGCTGACGCGCCGCCAAGGCAGCCGCATCGCGCCGGGCGGCCTCCTCGTCGAGCTGGCGCCCCATCGCCCGCCTGGCCGCCTCACGCTTGGCGTCCTGCTCGGCGCGCTCGGCGGCAAGTGCGGCCTTGGCCAGCTTGGCCGCTTCCAGTTTTGCAGCTTCTTGTTTTGCGACGGCCTGCTTGGCGGCGTCTTGCTTGGCGGCGTCTTGCTTGGCAGCTTCTTGCTGTGCGGCCTCCAACCGGGCGCGCTCGGCACGCTCAAGCTCCTGGCGCGCGGCGGCTTGCCTTGCTGACTCCACCCTGGCTGCTTCTTGGCGAGCGGCAGCCAGTCTGGCGGCTTCTTGGCTCTCGGTTGCCAGTCGGGCGGCCTCGGCCCGCTCGAGTTCCTGCCGGGCGGCGGCCTCTTGGCGCAGGGCCTCTTGCTTGGTCAACTCAAGGCGTTCTTTGGCTTCTTTGACAGCCTTGGCCTCCTGCTCCGCTTGGGCCAGCCTGGCCTTTTCCTGAGCAAGCTCCTGGGCGCGCTCCTTGGCCTCCAGGTCGATGGGCTTGTGCATGACCGCCTCGCGTGGCACGGGCAGCAGCAATTCCGGGCTCGAGGCGCTGGGCGCAGCCGTGACCACCGGCGCAGGCAGCGCTGGAACGACCGGCACGGCCCAGCTGGCCAGGTCGGGGCGCGCCACGGCCAGCAAGGCAGGCGAAGGAACGGGAACGGGCATTGAAACTGGCGCCGCTGGGGCCTCCGTCGCGGCCCTCTCGCTTGCCGCCACCGGCTCCACCAAGGCCATTGCCGCCGGCGGCTCGACCAGGGCTGGCGGTGTTGGTGTTGGTATGGGTGCTACGGCTGGCCGGCCCGGCTCAGGCACCAGGGTCACGCGCAAATCATCGGCAGCCAAACGTCTTTCTCGCCAGGGCAAATCCAGCCCCGGCAAACCATGCCCCTGCCCGCCCAGGCTCAAGCTCAACAGCAAGGCATGCACGGACAAGGACAGCAGCAGCGCCGTACTCACCCGGCTGCGTTGCCGCTGATTTAGCAGAAAGTCGGGGTGATCAGGTCTCACATCGTCGGGTCGTCGAGTCTTCAAGTCAGGCAGGCAGCTAGGGTGTCAGAACCGCGCTCAATCGGACGGCAAGACCTGACCCCGAATTGTGCCCTGCCGGGGGGCTGCGAGCTGTTGCGCCGAGCAGCACGGGCGAACACGTCGGCAGCACACCCAGCGATCTGTGCGCCAGCCCACAGACGCAAGGGCCAGCAGGGACTAAGTTCACGCAACAAGCCCCGGCGCGCTTCAAATTCTCGGGGCCAGAACAGGCCCACACACCATGCCCTTGCCTCCTGCCGCCGATCCTGGCCCCTCGCATATATTGCACGTGTTGGACACGGCGCTCGACCAGAGCCATGGCGTCAAGGCCGAGGTGGAGGCGGTTGCCGAAGACCTGGGGTCGGCGAATGAACAGGCCAAGGTCCGTATCGCCCAAGGGGCGACCACCCTGCCCGCGGCCGATGCGCTACAAGACGGGCTGGCCGTCGAGCAAAGGGTACAGGCCGTCGCCGACGATCTGCAGTTGGTGACCGACAACCTGGCCCGCGGCGTGGACGAGGTCAAGGCGGTTGAGCTGGCCTTGAGCCGGTCCCGCGAGGCCTTGGCAGATTCAGAGGCGGCGCTGGCGGCGTCCCGCAACGCCGAACGCGTGGCCACCCAGATCGCCATGCATGACCAAAAAACCGGCCTGCCCAACCGCACGCTGTTCGATGATCGGCTTGCCCAGGCGATCGCCGGCGCCGAGCGCCATGGCTGGTTGCTGGCGGTGATGTTCCTGGACCTGGATCGCTTCAAGCTGGTCAATGACACCCATGGCCACGACGCCGGCGACGCCGTGCTGACCGAGGTGGCACAGCGCCTGTTGAGCAACGCACGTGACGAGGACACGGTCTGCCGCAACGGCGGCGACGAATTTCTCTACCTGCTGATCAACCCCAAGGACCGCGCGGCCGTGGCAGCTATCGCAGCGATGGTTCAAGCAGCCATCCAACACCCGATCGCCATGGGTCCGTTGCAACTGGTCATCAAGCCCAGCATCGGCATCGCGCTCTACCCGGAGCATGGTCAAAGCGGGCAGACGCTGGTCGCGCATGCCGACGCCGCGATGTACCGGGCCAAGCAAGCCGGCAGCGACTGCGAATTCTTTGTGCCGCCGCTTGATTGATACGGCCCCTCCCACTGACCAAGGGCTCGCACCCAAGCCTCATAGGGAGCCTTGAGTCAGCCCGCCGCCGACAGGCCCAGCGGTGGCGCCCGGGAGTGCGCCCAGCTCCCCAGACTCGCGCGCCTTGCGGCCGTAGAAAAGCTCGAACAGCGGGCTGGCCATCATGGTCGTGACTACCGCCATCAGCACCAGCATCGAGAACAGAGCCGGTCCGATGATGCCTTTTTGCAGGCCGATATTGATGATGATCAGCTCCATCAGGCCGCGTGAATTCATCAGCGCGCCTATGCCCAAGGCGGTGCGATTGTCTTCGCCCGCCATCCGTGCGGCCAGATAGCAGGCGCCGAACTTGGCCAGCACCGAGGCCACCAGCGTGCCCAGCGCGATCAGCAGCAAGTCGAAGGAGTTGATCAGTCCCAAGCGGGTGTTCAGGCCGGAATAGGTGAAGAACATCGGCAGCAGCAGCACCACGGCCAGCGGCTCCACCTTCTTCTTCAGCTCGGCGGCAAACAGGCCACGCGGCATCACCGCACCGAGGATGAATCCGCCAAAGATCGCGTGGATGCCGACGGCGTCCATGATGAAGGCCGACAGGCAGAACAGGATCAGCGTGATGCCCAGCACGGTCATGCTCATCTCGCCTTCACGTTCGACTTTTGTACCCAGCGGTGCCAATAATTTGCGGCCAAACAGCAGGATGAACGTGCTGTAGATCAAGCCGCCGCCAATCGCCAGCACCGCCACACCCGGGCCCGCACCGAAGGCGGCTAGCACCAGGGCCAGCACACACCAGGACACCGCATCATCAAAAGCGCCCGCCGTCAGCGTCAGCGTGCCCAGCGAGGTGTTGGCCAGACCACGCTCATTGATGATGCGGGCCAGCATCGGGAAGGCCGTCAGCGCGATGCAGGCGCCCATGAACAGCGTCGCATTGGTCTGCGAAATGCCGTCGGCGAACAGGCCCGGAATGCCGAGCAGGATGGGTGTGATCAGCAGCGCAATGAAGAACGGCGCCGCGATGCCGGCGACCGACACCCCGATGGCGCTGCGCGCCTTGGTCTGAAAGTGATCCAGCCGCAGCGTCGTGCCGACCAAGAACATATACAAGCCCACGCCCAGCTGCGAGCCCGCGTAGAGCACGTTCTTCATCTCCGGGGGGAAGATTGCCGCTTGCAGAGCGGGGAAGAACAGGCCCAGCAGCGAGGGGCCCAGCACCACGCCCGCGATCATCTCGCCCACCACCTGAGGCTGGCCCAAGAACTTGCGACCGAACCAGCCGACGACGCGGCAG
>JADMJQ010000155.1:0-1668 GCA_018780415.1 Roseateles sp.
TTATGAGGGGCTCCCTGGGTATCCTCGGCTTCTCCGAGTAAGACAGTGCGGACAAAATCCGCGGCTCAGGGCAACACCATGCCCGCAACTATTCTTCTTTCCTCATGGCTATCCAACAACTGACCGACGAGCAGATCCGCACCTGGACCCGGGCGCAAAAAGACGAGTGGTGGTTCAAGAACGTTTTCCGTGGCGATATGCCGCAGCTGACGCTGCGGGCCGCCTTGACCGGCTTCTTGTTGGGCGCGGTACTGGCCGCCACTTCGCTGTATATCGGCGGCAAAACAGGCATCGGCATCGGCGTCGGGCTGACCTCGGTGATTCTGTCCTTTGCGATCTTTCGGGCCCTGCATGCCTCGGGTCTGGCCGAGGACTACACCATTTTGGAGAACAACTGCACCCAGTCCATTGCCACCGCGGCGGGCTATGTGGTGGCACCGCTGTACTCCAGTCTGGCGGCCTATATGTTGATCACCGGCCGCGTCATTCCCTGGTGGCAAATGTTGGTCTGGATGATTGTGATCTCCATCCTCGGTGTGCTGGTGGCGTTCCCGATGAAGCGGCGCTTCATCAATGAGGAGCAGCTGCCGTTCCCGGAGGGGCGCGCCAGCGGTGTGGTGCTTGACTCGCTCTACACCGGCGATGCCGGCGAGGGCGTCTACAAGGCGCGCTTGCTCGGCGTGGTTGCCGGCTTCACGGCCCTCTATCAAGCCATCGTCAGTGATGGTTGGATGAAACTGTTGCAGTTCAAAATTTTGCGCATGGACCAATGGGCAGGCATGACCCAGCCCTGGCATTTGCATGAGCGTTTGGATACCTACTATTACCAAGCGGCTGCCAAGGCCGAGTTGTGGATCCCCAAGATCATGGGTGTGGACTTCCGGGTCTTGGGTCTGCGCTTTACGCTGGATGCGGCCATGCTGGGCGTCGGCGGCTTGATGGGCATTGCGGTGGCCAGCAGTTGCATGCTGGGGGCCTTCATCAATTTCGTGATCTTGGCTCCGATCATGATCAATGCCGGCGACATCGCTCAGCGCATCTCGCCCAGCGGCGCCGTGGTGGCGATTTCGCGGGCCGAGATCGTCAATCAATGGTCTTTGTGGTGGGGTGTGACGATGATGGTCACCGGCTCCATCGTCAGCTTGTTGGCCAAGCCCGAGTTGTTCATGAGCATCTTCAAATCATGGGGCAAGAAGTCGTCAGCGGCTCCGCAAGGCCCGGATTTGTTGGCCCATATCGAGGTGCCTTTGTGGATTTCCTATGTCGGCGTGCCGGTGTTCAGCGTCTTGGGCGCCTGGGTCACCCATGTGTTTTTTGATGTGCCGATGTTCCTGGCCCTGGTCTCATTGCCGCTGATCTTTGTGCTGACCATTATTTGTACCAATGCGATGGCCCTGACGTCGTGGACTCCGACTGGCGCCTTGTCCAAGATCACCCAATTCACCATGGGCGCGATCGACCGCACCAACCCGGCCAGCAATTTGCTGCCGGCCGGCATGACGTCCGAGATTGCCTCCAATGCCGCCAATTTGCTGTCCGACATCAAGCCCGGCTATATGTTGGGCGGCAAGCCCCGGCATCAGGCCATCGGCCATGTGATTGGCATCTTTGCCGGTGTGATTGCCTGCGTGCCTTTGTATTTCCTGCTGTTGCTGCCGGCCGACGCGA
>JADMJQ010000155.1:1678-15233 GCA_018780415.1 Roseateles sp.
GAACGGCGTTCGTTCAACCGCCACCTTGGTGTCTGAGCAGTTCGCAATGCCCGGCGCCTTGCAGTGGAAGGGCGTGGCCGAGTTGATCGCCAAGGGCTTGCAGGGTTTGCCGGCGTCGGCCTTGGTGGCGATGTTGGTGGCCTTTGTCAGCGCGGTGGCGATCGAGATCGCTCGCATCGTCACCAAAGGTCGTTTCCCGCTTTCATCGGTGTCTATCGGTCTGGGTGTGGTGTTGCCGCCAGAGTCCGTTTTTGCGATGTGGATAGGCGCTTTGCTGTTCTGGCACATGGGGCGCAAATACAAGGCGGCAGGCACTCCCGGCAATCGCCTTTGGGTCGATGGTTGCGAACCCATCTGCGCCGGACTGATTTCGGGTGCGGCCCTGATGGGCATTGGCAACGCGATCGTCAACGTGCTGCTGAACTGAGCAAGTACGGGGCCGTGGCACAATCGCGACCCCATTGAGCTGTACGCAGCTCATGCCCGACCATAGCTCAACCGGATAGAGCACCCGCCTTCTAAGCGGGCGGTTGCAGGTTCGATTCCTGCTGGTCGGACCACCTCGGTTTCCTCTCGCCTTGCACGACAGTCTCATGCGCGGTTTGAATCGCCGGTCGGCCAGCGTTGTCTTTGTGGCTCTGCTCGGCTTCGCGCAGGGCGCCGCATCCCAAAACCAAACAGCGGCTGATCGTGCCTGTGTGATTGTGTTTGGCCATGGGCGAAATTTTGAGCCAGGGCAAGACGAGCAAAACGGCGCCTGGGACAGGCTCAACCTTCGTTTCAATCAAGAGGTTGTCAAAACCATGGAGCTGGCCGGGCAGCGCAGCGTTGCCTTGGTCTTGAAGTCGTCGGCGACCGATTTGCCGCGCAATTTAGGCCTGCTGCTGGCTGAGGCCGCAGAGAACGGCTGCACCCAGGTGTTGGAGACCAGCTTGTTCGGGGATGAAAAAACGCAGACGCTGAAGGCGCGCCTGCGGCTGTATCCGATCTTGGGCGTCAAAGGTCCACGGCTTGCGAACGCGGATTTGCGCATTGGAGACCCGCTCTACACTCACGAGCGTGACTTCGAGTTCACACGGCGCGTGTTGGAGCGACTCAATCCCGCGACCCTGGGCCAGACCATGGCGCAGGAGTCAATCGTCCAGCTCTTGCAAGGTGGTCGGGCTGCACCTTGACCGAAGGCCGCCTTCAATGCCGCTTGTATTGGTTCTCGCCGAACAGGTTTTCACGGGCCAGCTCGCCAGTGAGTGGTTTGTGTTGCTCCGACAGAACTGCCAGCCCGCGCTGCACGGCGGGGCGAGCCGCCACTTCATCAAACCAGCCCTTCAGGTGCGGGTAGTCGCTCAAACTCACACCTTGGTTTTTCCAAGAGCGCAGCCAGGGGAAGACGGCGATATCGGCGATGCTGTAGTCGCGCCCGCCTAAATAGGTGGACGCGGCCAGGCGCGTATTCATCACCCTGTAAAGACGCTGTGCTTCACTGCTGTATCTATCGATCGCATAGACAATTTTCTCGGGCGCGTAGACGCGAAAGTGATGGGCTTGCCCCAACATCGGGCCGACGCTGCCCATTTGAAACATCAGCCATTGCAAAACTTCATACTTTCCCGCCGTGTCATTGGGCAGCAGCTGGCCGGTCTTGCCGGCCAAATACAGCAGAATGGCGCCGGACTCAAACAAGCTGATCGGTCGTTGGTCCGGCCCGGTGGGGTCAATCAGTGCAGGAATCTTGTTATTTGGACTGATGGCGAGGAATCTATGCTCGAATTGCGCGCCACTGCCTATGTCCACGGGGATCACCCGATATGGCAAACCGCATTCTTCCAACATGATGTGAACTTTGTGGCCATTCGGGGTCGGCCATGAATACACGTCGATCATTTTGTTCTCCACCGGTCAAAGGAGGCGCGGCTTGTGTCTTCACCGTTCAGTGCATTGTCCTAGCTCATGTTTTTTAAGCAAGTAAAACACTGGTTTGTTGCGCGAGCGAGTTCCGCTCGCTGGCGGCCGATTCAAGACTGGGCAGAAAGCCGGAACGCTCAGTTCCGTATCGCCAAAGACGGCCGAGGCTTCTTGATCGAGCAGTCCAAGGCCTTGCCCGGCAGTCTGCGCATTGAGTGGGGCCCTTCGCAGCGCGCCTACATCGAGGGCAACGAGCTGCGCATGCGCTGCGAGATGCGCCTGCACGGCGACTTGCAGATGATGGTGCTGTGCCGGCAATTGATGGACCGCCTGGAGTCGGCGGTGTTCGAGGCCTATACCGACACCCTCAAGACCCGCGTTGATACCGACACGCCCGAGGAGATGCGTTGGTTGGTGATGTTCCCCAAGTTCAACCAGATCAGCTCCAAACTGGTGAGGCAGCGCTTTGGCGCGGTCGGCGTCAACAAGGACCTGGTCGCCGCTTGGTTGGAGGGTGATTTGAGTGAGGTCTTGGCGCAAGCCAGCCAAGACCTGGTGCCCGAGGGCCAGGCCTTTGTGCTGATGACGATGCGCGGCAACGCTTACCTGCGCACGGCCATGGCCGCCCCCTCATTGCAGCAGATCCAGGGCCTGGTGAAGGTCTTAGAGCTGGCCTGCCGGGAACTGTTGAAGGTGAACGACAAGCTCACCGACCGCGGGCCATGGCCGACCACCACCTCGATTGCCTGGCAGAGCTCACGCCCCGAAGAGGATCCGGCTCAGGCTTGATCAGGCCTGAGCCGCTGCGCGAATGCCCAACCCAGTTCCGCCAGTGGCTTGGCGCCAGAGGCCGCGGCGCGCGCTTGTTCGCTGGAGGCCGTGCCGGCGCTGATGCGCTTGGCGATGCCCTGCAAAATAGCGGCGATGCGGAAGAGGTTGTAGGCCAGATAGAAGTTCCAGTCCTGCATCACCCGCTCGACATCGCCGCGACCGGTGCGCTCGCAGTAGCGCCGCACATAGTCGGCCTCGGCCGGGATGCCCAAGGCGGCCAAGTCCAGGCCACCAAGGCCGCGTGCCGCGGCCGAAGTCTTGATGTGCCAGGTCATGCAGTGGTAGCTGAAGTCGGCCAAAGGATGGCCCAAGGTGGATAACTCCCAGTCCAACACGGCGATCACGCGCGCTTGGTCGGGGTGAAAGACAAGATTGTCTAACCTGAAGTCGCCATGCACGATGGCGAGTTCATTCTCGTCGCGCGCCGAGGCTGGAATATGGGCGGGCAGCCAGGCCATCAACTGATCCATCGCCGCTATCGGCTCGGTGACTGAAGCCAGATACTGCTTGCTCCAGCGGCCGATTTGCCGCTCAAAATAATTGCCCGGCTTGCCGTAGTTGGCCAAGCCGATGGCGACCGGATCAACGCGGTGCAGGGCCGCGATGACACGGTTCATTTCGTCAAACATGCCGGCCCGCTCGGTCGGCGTCAGTCCCGGCAAGGCCGGGTCCCACAGCACCCGGCCGGGCATGTATTCCATGACGTAGAAAGCGCGGCCGATGACGGCCTCGTCTTCGCACAGCGCCAACATGCGCGGAACCGGCACGTCACTGCCCTGCAGGGCCGACATCACCAGGAACTCGCGCTCGATCGCATGGGCCGAGGGCAATAGCTTGGCCGTCGGCGCGGGCTTGGAGCGCATCACATAGCTGCAGCCCGGGGTGTCCAGCTTGTAAGTGGGGTTGGACTGTCCGCCCTTGAATTGCTCAATGCTCAGCGGTCCGGCAAAGCCTTCGACCTGCGCGCTGAGCCAACGCGTTAGCGCCTCGGTATCAATTGCATGCGTGGGCGTGCGCGTTCCTGTGAAGGCTTCCATAGTTCTTTCTAGCTTGGATGAAAAGACAGCGTCAACGGTTGGCAAGGGCCAGCAGCTTTTCCTTGCTCAGAACCACTAGACGGGTGGGTTCGACGCGGACCGCGCCGTCGCGCTCCAAGGTCTTCAATTCCTGATTGACCCGTTGCCGCGACGCGCCGAGCAATTGCGCCAAATCCTCTTGCGCCAATTGCAGGCCGATGCGAATTTCCTCGCCTTGCTTGACGCCATAGGAGCGGGCGAGCAGCAAGATTTGTTTGGCCAGGCGCGACGCGAGGGGCAGGGTGTTGAGGTCCTCGATCGCGTCGAACATCAGCCGCAAGCGGCGGCAGTTCAGGCGCAGCAAGGCTTCGTAGAGCTCGGTGTGGCGCTGCAGCAGTTCCCTGAAGTCCGGCTTGCGCACAATCAACAAGGTGGTTTCGCCGTGTGTCGTCGCGTCGTGCGTGCGCGGCATGCCGTCGAACAAGGAGATATCGCCAAACCATGTTCCGGGCTCCACATAGGTCAATGAAATTTGCTTGCCGGCCAAGGAAACCGAACTGATGCGCACCGCGCCCTTGGCCACGCCCACCCATTCTTCGGCGGCTTCACCGCGGCAGGAGAGCATGGCGTCGTCGGCCATTCGGCGCACCGTTGCGCGGGACAAAATGTCGCTGCGCAAGGATTCAGACAATTTGGAGAACCAAGATCCCGCGTCGATGCTGCTGCGTTCGCTGAGTGTAAGAACTGTGCTATTCATGCTTTGTCGCTGACGTGACAGCTGGGGTGCTGCCTTCTTGCGGGCATTGTCCATGAGCGGCGGCAGGCTGGCCCCGGCGCGCCTGCTTGGGTGTTCTTGACGCCTTGGCTGTGGTCTGCCGGACGGTCAGTTGGGGTGGCAGGGCGATGCGTGGGCGCAGATACAACGCCGGGCTTTTGCTGCCTTTGCGGCTCAGTCAGCCATGCTAGAGTCGATTGAATTCACATTGGCACCCGGCATGGACCGAGATACAGCAGCGCCCCAAACTCATTTGCGCACCACCAGCTTTGGCGCTTGCTTGCTGGCCAGCTTGTTTGTTGGCTGGTCAGGCCATGCTCAGGCACTCGGCCTGGGAGCCCCACAAACGCATTCCGCGCTCGGGCAGCCGCTGATGTTGTCCTTTCCGCTCAGCTTGAGGGCTGGCGAGACACTTTCGCTGGACTGCGTGTTTGCCGAGGTGACGGCCGGCACAACCAAGCTGTCGCCGAACAAGGTCACGGTGCGGCTTGAGGGCGAGAGCGAAAGCTCGCTGCGAGCGGTTCGCGTGTTGAGCTCGGTGCCGATTGAAGAGCCAATTCTCAGTGTCTCTCTGAGTCTGGGCTGCCCGGTTCGATTGACCCGGCAGTTCAGCGCCTTGATGGACCCGCCGGCCGGGGCCGATATGGCCGCGGCCTCATCTGCTGCGAAGTTGGTGAGCCCGAGGGTTTTGTCGCCGGCCTTGCGGGCCGCGCTGGCCACGTCCGATGCCCAGCCCAAGGCTTTGATGGAAGCAGGGTTGCCGGGCGAGCTCGGGCAGGAGCGGCTGATGGCGTCCAAAGCAGTTCCGGCAGCAAGCAAGGGCGCGCCAAGGCCTGCGCAAGCGGCGAGCAAGCAGGCGAAATCGAAAGCGGCGCTGAAGACTGAGCGTGCGTCGGATCCGCGCACTGCTGAGCCGCAGCTCAGGCTGGAACCCTTCGAGCTCAGCCCCGCAGTGGCTGAACAAGCCGCTGCTGCGGCCTCGGCCGCGGAGGCTGCGATGGCCCGGCTGCAAACGGTCGAGACCGGGCTGCTGGGGCTTCAGTCCGACTACCGCGGCAATGCACTGAAGTTGAGCGCTCTTCAGCAGACTCTGGCTGCAGGCCCCGGGCAGGCACCCGCCGGTGAGACATCGCCGCTGACCTGGGGGCTGGCTGCGCTGGCTCTGTTGTTGGGTGGCGCGGTGGCCTTTATGTGGCGCGGCCAGTCTTCGCGCCAGCGGCTTGATCGTGATAGCCATTGGTGGGGCGCGGAAGCGGCGCAGGCATCGGTATCAGACGCATCAGCGCAGCCCCAGATTGATGCGCCGCAGCCCACTGGACCGGCTTCGCCAGCCATCGCTGCGGCTCAGCTTCGTACGGCTAGCCCTGGCGTCGGTCACGATGGTGGGGCTGGCCTGGCGCAGTCGGCCGGCGTGGAGGAGCACACCATGGCCCTGACGCGCGGTGTTGAGTTGGACTATGCGTCAACCGACAGTGTTATGCCCGCTGAGCTGCCGCCGCTGGAGCCGGAGAAGGAGATGTCAGGCTTGGCGCGGATCGCGCAGCTGATGCATGCCGACCTGAGTCTGGAGCCGCTCAGCGTGCAGCTGATCGACCCGGCGTCCGAACGCGGCGCATCAGCATCTGCAGCCGATGGCCCGGCTGCTTCAGGTCAGAACTTGGTCAGCGTCGAGGAGCTGATTGACCTTGAGCAGCAGGTCGATTTCTTCTTGGTCTTGGGTCAGGACGAGGCCGCACTCGACTTGTTGCATGCCCAACTGAGAACCACCGGCGACCAAGGCAAGGGCTCGGCATTGCCATATTTGAAGCTGATGGAGATTTGCCAGCAACGCGGTGACGCTTTGGCCTTTGCCGATATTGCAGGGCGTTACGCCGTGCAGTTCGATACCGTGCCGCCACCCTGGGATTTGGATCTGGATTCGGGCCGAGGGCTGGATGCTTATGAAGACGTGATCAATGGCCTGCAGTCGCGCTGGTCGGACAGCGGTGCCAGCATGTCGGCCTTGCAGAAGCTGCTATCGGCCCGCGACGGCCGTTCGGCCAGCTTCGATTTGCCGGCCTTGCGTGACCTGCTCTTGCTCTACAGCGTGGCGCGCGACCGCTCCGAACACGAGGTGCGCGGCGAAGAAATCGATCTGTTCCTGCCCTTGGAGCCTGACGCCAAGACCAGCAATCCCACCGGCTTTGATTTGATGGCGACCATGGTTTGGCAAGGCAAGCCCGGCGCCGCGGCCGCGCCGGTGGAAGTGGATATTTTGCTGGACGGCCCAGGCGGTGGCCCCTGAACGGCCTCCCTGATCTTCACACTCAGAGGCTGTAGTCGCTGGCGTCGCCGCTCATGGCGCGCTCCAGCAGGTGGCGGTTCAGCCGGTCGGACAGCAGTTCCGCAAAACTGTAGACATAGTTGCGCAGGTAGGCCCCGCGTTTGAAGGCGATGCGGGTCACGTTCTGACCAAATAGATGACCCAAAGGGCGTGAGACCAAATCGCTGCCCGGTGGGTCCTCACGCACTGCCATCTCGGCGACGATGCCTATGCCCATGCCCAGCCGGACATAAGTCTTGATCACGTCCGAGTCGATCGCCTCCAGCACAAAGTTGGGATGCAGATTGCGCGCCGCGAAGGCCTTGTCGATGCGGGTGCGGCCGGTGAAGCTCGGGTGGTAGGAAACAATCGGCTCGGCGGCCAGTTGCTCCAGCGTTGGCCGCTCAATTTGCGCCAGCGGGTGGGCGGCGGGTACCACCAGAACATGTTGCCATTCGTAGCAGGGCAGGCTGACCAGCTCGTCGATATGGGCCAGCGATTCGGTCGCCAGGCCGACGTCGGCGCTGTCGTCCAGCAACATGCGCACGACCTGGTCAGGCGTGCCTTGGTGCAAGCTGATCCTCACCAGGGGCAGTTGTCGGCGCAACTGCGCCACCGGGCCGGGCAGCACATAGCGGGCTTGGGTGTGGGTGGTGGCGATCGACAAGGTGCCGCTGTCTTGCTTGGAGAACTCCTCGCCAATGCGCTTGAGATTACCGACCTCACGCATGATGATCTCGATCGCGGCCAGCACCTGCTGGCCGGGTTCGGTGATGCGCCGCAGCCGTTTGCCATGGCGCGAGAAGATGTCGATGCCGAGTTCTTCCTCCAGCTCCAAGATGGCCTTGGACACGCCCGGCTGAGAAGTGAACAAGGCCTTGGCGGTCTCGGTCAGGTTCAGGTTGCGCCGGGCGGCCTCCTGCACGAAGCGGAACTGGTGCAAATTCATGCCTGGCCTTCCGAGTCGGCGCTCGTCGTCAACCACGCCAAGCTTGATGCCGTCATCGCCTGGATGACGGTCTCTTGCTCACCCAGTGCCGCCTGCAGCAGCCACTCGACCTCGGGCCCGAACTCCTGCGTCAGCCGGTCCAGCATGGGCGGGATGTCGCGCCTGACATGGCCGCCGGTGCCCAGAAACATCGGCACGATATGGATGCGCGTGCAGCCCAGTGCGACCAACTCGCGAGCGGCGGCCTCGAGCTCGGGCTGCATGAATTCAAGATAGGCCAGTCGCAAAGCCAGCTGCGGCCGGCTCAGCGCCACCCGCCTTGCCACCTCCTTGAAAGGCTTGGCCCAATCGGGGTCACGAGCGCCATGAGCGAAAAGCAGCAAACCGTCCATAGATAGGGTTTCTTCAGCGGTAACGCACCAGCCAGCCAAAAGCCGCCAGTGACAGGGCTAGATAAAACAAGCTGGGGCCGGCCGCCACCAGCCACGGAATCCAGTCTTGCAAGATGCCGATATGGCCGGCGACATTGTTGAGCATGACAAAGCTGATGCCCAGCATGATGCCGCCAAATACCTTCAGGCTGATACCGCCCGAGCGACCGTGCAGATAGGCAAACGGCAGCGCCAGCGCCACCATCACAAAGCAGGCCAGCGGATAGATGGCCTTGCGCCAGAACTGAATCTTGTGGACCTGTGCCGACTGCTCTTGCGCCGATAGGTGCTGCGTGTATCGATACAGCTCCAGCGTGGACATCGAGGCCGCTGGCAGTACCGCAGCGGCGATCACGCCGGCATGCAGGGAGCTTTTCCAGTTCAACTCGGCCAGTTGGGTCTCGCGCACAACGCGCCTTGCTTCCACATCGCCAAGGCCAGCCCCTGCGCCGTCCGTGCGCTGCGGCGCCGCGATACTCAGCCATTCGGTGCGCGTCACGTCGGACAATCGCCAGAAGCCCTTGTTGTCCACCAGGGCCTGTTTGGCCGCCAGTCTGGACACCAGGCCGCCGCTAGCATCGAACTCAAAAATCCGCACACCCTGCAGCCGACCCGCTGCATCGGCTTGGCTGACATTGATGGAGAAACTACGTTCTTGTCCGTCGACCTGTTGATGGTCTTTCAGCCACGCGCCACGACGCCCCTGCGCAGAGGCCCCAACGAAGCGGGCCCGCATCGTGTCGGCATGCAAATCGAAGTAGGGCACCGCAATGTCGCCGACAAAGAACGTCAGCGCCGCAAATGCGGCCGCCAGATAAGCCAGCAAACCCAAAGCCCGCCCCGGCCCCAAGCCGCCGGTGCGCAAGATGGTGAACTCGCTGGACTGCGCCATGCCGGCCAAGGAATAAATGCTGCCAATCAGGACCGCGATCGGGAACAGCTGATAGAAGTGGCCAGGAATATCCATCAAGGCCAGCAACGCGGCCTTCAGCGCGCCGGCATCGACGCGGCGCATATTGTCGAGTTCGTCGACAAAGTCGATGAAAAAGAACAAGGCCAGAAAGGCAAACGAGACAAAGAACACCGAGCCGATGATGTCGCGGTAGAGCAGGCGGCGCACCGTTTTCATGAGCGGGCTCCGGCGGGCTTGCGCTTGGTCCAGCCAATGCAATTGCCTTGGTCGCGCAGCCAAAGCACCGCCAGGGCCAGCACCAGGACGCTGCCGTGCAGTGACAGCAAGGCCGTGCCCATTCCGACGCGCCCATTGCTGACCCAGCCTTGGCTCAGGCCGATCAGATTGAAGTACACGACGAAGGACAAGAGCGCAAACAGCAGATTCCAGTTGCTCGGCCGACGCGGATTGGTGGCCGCCAGCCCCAGGCCCAACAGCACCATATTGAAGCTGGCCAGGCACATGCCGATGCGCCAGCTCAGCTCCCCGTCATTGCTCGGCGAGGGGTTACGCAGCAGGTCCAAGGTAGGCGTTGCTTTGGGGTTGAGCTTGTCGGCGCTGCGTAGCACCTGGCTGTCGGCCAGGATCTTGTATTGTTCAAATTTTGCGCGTGTGCGCTCTCCGGTCAGCGCATTGGCTTCATTGCGCTGACCATCATTGAGCACCAAAAAACGCTCGGTCTCGGTCAACTCGATATGGCCGTTAGAGGCCGTGGTGACAGCTTCGGTTTTGTCCTTGTTGGACAGAATGAAAACATTGCGCCCGGTGCGCTCATCCGCCGCGTCACGTTCAATGAAAAAGACGCTGGCGCCGTCGCGCGAGGATTGGAACTGGCCGGGTGCAACGCGCGAGAGATCACTGCGCTTTTGGGATTGTTCGCGCAACTGCGCGCTGTTCTGATTGCCCCAGGGCCAAACGATCAACTCCAGCACCAGCACCACCAGCAGGACCGGAAAACTCGTCCGCAGTACCGGCTTGGCGAAGCGGCTCAAACCGATGCCGCTGGAGAACCAGATCGTCATCTCTGACTCCCGGTACATCCGACCCAAGGACGCCACAACGGCGATGAATAGCGACAGCGTCAACATGGTGGGCAGGTGCGCCAGCGAGGCGTAGGCCATCAACAGCAGCACATCTTGGGGTGCCACGTTGCCACCCGCGGCTTGGCCGAGGGAGCGAATCAACATCATCGTCAGCACGATGGTGAGGATGACCACAAAGGTCACACCGAAGCTGCGGGAGAGTTCTGAGCGTACTGAGGAATCGAATAACATTCGGGCACTTTATCTATTCGGCGACATTATGGACTTTCGTACACAGACCGCGTCCTTTGACGCTTTGGCCGGCGTCACCGCCGATGCTTTGATCGTGCTGATCGCCGGTGAGGCCTTGCCGGGCGCGATGGATACCGCTTTGGCGACGCTCGCCAAGGATGCGATCAAGCTCGGCGATTTCGAGCTGAAGGCCGGCAAGGCGATTGCGTTCCAGCGCCCTGTTGGTGTCAAGGCACCGCGACTGATTCTGGCCGCGGCCGGCAAGCCGAGCTTGAAGGGCGCCCGTGCAGCCTTGCAAATGGGCCTGGCGCAGTTGAAGGGGCGCGGTGCCGTGCATGCGGCGGTTGCATTCATCGGCTTTGACGCCATGAGCGACTGCCTGGCCGAGCAGTTTGTGCTGGCCGGCAGCGATGCCGTTTACCTGTACCGCCATACCAAGCCAAGTGCAGCCGAAGCGGCCAAGCTGACCAAGCTGACCTTGCTGCTCGACAAGGCCGACAGCGGCGCGGCCAAGGCGGCCAAACTCGGCCTCAGCCGTGGTCAGGCGATTGGCGCCGGGATTGAATTGGCGCGCGAATGCGCCAACCGCCCCGGCAATTACGCCACGCCGACCTTCCTCGGCGAGCAGGTCAAGGCCCTGGGCAAAAGCCATGGGCTGAAGGTCGACGTGCTGGATCAGAAGGCCGTCGAGAAGCTCGGCATGGGCTCGTTTTTGTCGGTCGCACAAGGCTCGGATGAGCCGCTGCGTTTCATCGTCGCCCGCTATGACGGGGCCGCCAAGAATGAGGCGCCGGTGGTCTTGGTCGGCAAGGGCATTACCTTTGATTCAGGCGGCATCTCCTTGAAGCCCGGCGCCGAGATGGACGAGATGAAGTTCGATATGGGCGGCGCAGCCAGCGTCATCGGCGCGCTGCGCGCGGTGGCCGAACTTAAGCCTAAGCTGAACTTGGTCGCCATCATCGCCGCCTGCGAGAACATGCCGAGTGGCCGTGCGCTCAAGCCGGGTGACGTGGTGACCTCGATGTCCGGTCAGACGATTGAAATCCTCAACACCGACGCCGAAGGCCGCCTGGTCTTGTGCGATGCGCTGACCTATGCCGAGCGCTTCAAGCCCGCGGTGGTGGTTGACGTGGCGACCTTGACCGGCGCTTGCGTGATCGCGCTGGGCGGTGTGCGCAGCGGCATGTATGCCAGCGACGATGAGTTGGCGGCGTCCTTGTCGGCGGCCGGCGAGGCTGCCCTCGATCCTTGCTGGCGCATGCCCTTGGATGATGAGTACGAGGAAGGTCTGAAGAGCAACTTTGCCGATGTGGCCAATGTCGGCTCGCGCGCCGGTGGTTCGATCACGGCGGCCAAGTTCTTGCAGCGTTTTGCGGGCAAGTTCCGCTGGGGCCATCTGGACATCGCCGGTACCGCCTGGAAGGGCGGCGCGGCCAAGGGCGGCACCGGCCGGCCGGTCGGCTTGCTGACTCATTTTGTGCTCTCGCAAGAGCGTTGAAAAGAGCGTTGACAAGAACGCTGAAAGGCCGGCAATTGAGGGGCCGGTTTAAGCCATGACGCAAGTCAATTTCTATACCGGCGTGAGCGAGCGACTGGCCTATGTCTGCCGACTGTTGCGCAAGGCGCAGCAGTCGGGCGCGCAAATCGGCGTTTGCGGGCCGGTGGCATCATTGCGCCGCTTGGATGCGGCCTTGTGGACCTTCGAGCCGGCCGAGTTCGTGCCTCATCTGGACTTGTCCGCGGGAGCTGCCGATCCCCATTTGCTCGCCGCCACACCGATTGTTCTGCTTGAATATGCGGTTGATCTTGGCCATCGCGACATTTTGTTGAACTTGGGCGCGGAAGTGCCCGAAGGCTTTGAGCAGTTTCGGCGCGTGCTGGAGGTGGTGTCGCAAGACGGCGAACAGGTTCAGGCCGGGCGCAGGCGTTTCCGGCGTTACGAGGAGCTGGGCCTCAGCATCAATCATCACAAGGTACCCGCTTGAGTCTTTCTATCGCAACAGCACGTGTGGTGCCGACCCTGACCGAGGTGCTTGAGGTCTCGACCCTGCAGGTGATTGAAACCCTCAGGACCGAGGCGTTGCCGGCAGGGACTTCGGCCATTGCTTCGGCCACTACTTCGGCCGCGACTGCGGTCGAGGCGCCAGGCGATCTTGCCGGTCAACTTGCCGGTTACCTTGCAGATGCCAGTGCCATTGGTCATGCCGAGCCGGCCGATCCGTTGAGGCAGGCCGTGCTCAGCGCCGTCGATGCGGCCCTGGCGCAATTTCGTGTGCATTTGCTTGCTCAGTTAGAACCCTTGTTTGATAGCGGCGCAGCGCAGCAGTCCGAGCGCACCGAGTGAATATGGCGCGCCTCGGCCTAGCCGGAAAATCGCGCGCTTTTTCGAGCTGACGACAACAAGCCACAACGTGTGTGGGAAGTCTGCGGTTGCCCATGGTTTCCCCATATAGGTTGGGGCAAGTTTTGGGGTATGTTCTGCGGGTTGAGAATTCAACAGCAAAAAGCTCTTCTTCTTCCTATCCGGAGGTAATTCATGCAAGTCAAGTTGAATGTTGTTGTGGGCGCCGTGGCGCTGCTGCTGAGTGGTACTGCAATGTCGCAAGAGGTGCTGGTCGTCAAGATCGGTCACGTCGGTCCAACCAGTGGCGCGATTGCCCACTTGGGCAAGGACAATGAGTTGGGCGCCCGTATGGCGATCTCCGAACTGAACGCCAAGGGCATGACGATTGGCGGCAAGAAAGCCAAGTTCGAACTGCTGGCCGAAGACGACGCCGGTGATCCAAAGCAAGGCACCGCAGCGGCTCAAAAGCTGGTTGACTCCAAGGTCAACGGCGTGGTGGGCCATCTGAATTCGGGCACATCGATTCCTGCCTCCAAGGTGTACAGCGATGCGGGCATCCCGCAAATCTCGCCATCGGCCACTAACCCTAAGTTCACCCGCAATGGCTACAAAACCACGTTCCGCGTGGTGGCTGACGACGTCCATCTGGGCGGCACGCTGGGTCGCTACTCGGTCAAGGAACTGAAGGGCAAGTCGATTGCCGTCATTGATGACCGTACCGCTTACGGCCAAGGTGTCGCGGACGAGTTCGAAAAGGGCGTCAAGGCGGCCGGCGGCAA
>JADMJQ010000155.1:15243-33921 GCA_018780415.1 Roseateles sp.
AAGAAGCCCGATGTGGTCTTCTTCGGCGGCATGGACGCTGTGGCCGGCCCGATGTTGCGTCAGATGAAGCAACTCGGCATTGACGCCAAGTTCGTCGGCGGCGACGGCATCTGCTCGGGTGAGCTGCCCAAGTTGTCGGCCGGCACGATGGCCGACAGCCAGGTCTACTGCGCCGAAGCCGGTGGTGTTGAGGAAGGCGAAGGCCGCAAGGTCTCCGACGCCTTCAAGGCCAAGTTCAAGGAACAGTACAAGGTGGACGTGCAGATCTATGCACCTTACGTCTACGACGCTGTCAATGTGATGGCCGCGGCCATGAAGAAGGCAGAATCGTCTGACCCAGCCAAGTATCTGCCCGTGTTGGCAAAGACCGACGGCTACAAGGGCGTGACCGGCACCATCACCTTTGACCCCAAGGGCGACATCAAGAACGGCGCGCTGACGATGTACACCTACAAGGGTGGTGAAAAGTCGCAAATCGCCGTGGTGCGTTAAGCAAGCGAGAGCTGTTGGCTTCGCTGCGAAGCCTGCTAGTTTGAAAGCCCGCGAAAGCGGGCTTTTTTCATGGCGCGGCCCGCCGTGCTGTGGTGTCACGTATCAAGCCAAGATCACTGCAGTCACCGGTGTGGCGCCTGATGTGGCCGGGTGTGCGCCATCGCACAGTCGAATGCGCCGGCCTTGCCTACGCTAAGAGCTCCAACGCGCTTGCCAGCGCACGCTTTTGATTGGAGTTCACCATGAGGCAAGAGAATCGGGGCCTTTTGCTGGCCTCTGGGTCGCAGCGCTTCGCGAGCCCCCACAAGCCAAATTTGCAAACTGCCCCCACCGAGGTTGGGGGGCGCCACCCGCGCAGCGCCGGGCGAGATCACAGGGGCGCGCGATGAGCCGCGCCAGCCTCGGCGCCTTCGCGCCCGCACCCGCGGCCCCGCTACCTGTGGACCTCGAAGTGCCCAATCCGCGTGGCTTCATCGCCTTGCTGGAGGCCTTTCGCGCGTCTGGTGGCACGGCGCCGGGTGAGATCGTCGAGCGCTTGTTGGCGGAGCATCAAATCGGCAACGCCGGCAGCCTCGCCTGGCTCTTGGAGGCGCGCCAGATCTTCGGTTTCGAATGGCGTGCCAGCCTTTGGATACCGATGTTCCAGTTTGATTCGGGCGACCTGGCCCCGCATGCCGGGGCCAAGCAGGTGCGCGCCGAGTTGCCGCCGCTGTGGTCGGGTTGGGCGGTGGCAGCCTGGTTCGCCGCTGCGAACACGCATCTGGCGGGTTGTCGCCCAGTCGACCGGCTGAACTCCGATCTTGATGCGGTGCTGCAGGCCGTCGACGCGCTGGAAATGGTCGATGAATTTGTGCCCTATCACTTGCGCCGGGTGCACGGTCCCAGCCTGCATGTGTGAAGCGGCTTGGGCAAGGCCTGACGTGTTTGCGCCGCTGGCGACGCGGGCGGCTTGCATAGGTTTGCTGTGTTCGCTGGCTGCCTGTGGTTCGCTCGCTCCGCCCGAGGACGCGGCTTTCAATATCGAGGTTCCCTCAGCTTGGGGCGCGTCCTCTGCCTCCGATGTTCAAGCGGCGGTCAATCCGTCCGGCCCGGGTGCAGCGCCCGTTAGCGCTGCATCGTTGGCGGCCTGGTGGCAACGCTTTGACGATACGCAACTCGAGTGGCTGGTGGGCAGCGCCTTGCGGGCCAACACCAGCCTGCAGGGTGCGCGCGCGGCATTGCGGGAGGCGCAGGCGCTGCGCGATGTGGCCGCTGCCTCGCTGTGGCCCAGGCTGGACGGCTCGGCGTCGGCGCAACGCGGCACGCTAGGCGGCCACAGCACCGGCAACCACTTTCAAGCGGGCCTTGACGCCGGCTGGGCCATCGATCTGTTTGGCGCCCGGCGGGCCGCCGTGGACGCGGGCGAGGCCGGGGTTGATGCCAGCGCGGCGAACCTGGGCGATGTGCAAGTGCAGATCGCGGCGGAAGTGGCCTTGACTTACATCCTGCTGCGCAGCGCCCAGGCGCGCAGCGCGATCGCCCGTGACAACCTGGCCAGTCTGCAGGAAACCTTGCAGATCACGCGGTGGCGCCAGCAGGCGGGCCTGGTCACCGCGCTGGAGTCCGAGCAGGCGCTTGCCGCCGTTGAGCAGAACCGGGCGTTGTTGCCGCCACTCCAAACCAGTGCTCTGCATTCGCAGCATGCCTTGGCGGTGCTGACGGGCCGGCCGCCGGCTGCCCTGCCAGATCTTGCTGACCCTAGGCCTGCCGCGGCCGTGCCGCAGGCGCGAGAGGGCCTGGCATTGATGAGCATCCCGGCCGAGACCCTGCGCCAGCGTGCCGATGTACGTGCGGCCGAATATCAGGTGGCCGCTGCGCTGGCGCGCGTGGATCAGGCGCAGGCGCAGCGTTTCCCCAGCTTTGCCATCGGTGGCTCGCTGGGCTTGAGCGCGGGCTCCGTGGGCGCACTCGGCAACGCCAGCGCGGTGCTGGGCAGCTTGCTGGCCAGCGTCACGCTGCCGATCTTCGACGGCGGCGCCTTGAGCGCGCAGCTGCGCGTGCAGCAGGCGGCAATGGCGCAAGCCCAAGCGCAATACCGCGCGGCGGTGCTGACGGCGCTGCAGCAAGTGGAAGACGCCCTGGTGGCCTTGCGCGGCGACCGGCTGCGGCTGGCCAGCCTGCGCGTGGCGGCAGACGCCGCCAGCAATGCGGCCTCGCTCGCCCGCCAACGCTACGGCAGCGGCCTTGTCGATTTTCAGACCGTGCTTGAAACCCAGCGCACGCAATTTGCCACGCAAGACGGCGTGGCCCGTGCCAGCGCCGACGTCGGCAGCGACCAGGTGCGCTTGTTCAAGGCCCTCGGCGGTGGTTGGTCGCCCAACGTGGAAACACAGAACCGATGAATGCACCTATCCCTGCCACTGCGGTGCCCGTACCCAGCGCCGATCTGACCGAACTGCTCGGTGAGCCGGCCACCGTGCCCTGGTACCGGCGCCGCTGGCTGTGGCTCGCCGTCGCCGCCGTGTTGCTGGTGGCGGCCGGCCTGGCCTGGTGGTGGTCGGCGCGCGCTGCCAAAGCGCTGCCGAGCTACACCACCGCGCCCGTCACCCGCGGCGACCTCACACTCACCGTCACGGCCAATGGCACGGTGCAGCCCACGCGGGCCATCAATATCGGCAGCGAGCTCTCCGGCACGGTGCTGAAGGTCAATGTGGACGTCAATGACCGCATCAAAAAGGGCCAGGTGCTGGTAGTGCTGGACACCGCCAAGCTGCGCGGCCAAATCCTGCGCTCCCAAGCGACGCTGGCGGCGGCGCACGCCAAACGCGAGCAGACCGGTGCGACCATCGCCGAGGCGCGCGCGGCGCTGGGTCGTCTGGAAGAAGTAGCGCGGCTGTCCGGCGGCAAGGTGCCTTCCAAGGCCGAGCTGGACGGCGGCCGCGCCACGCTGGCGCGTGCGATGGCCGACGACGGCGCGGCCCAGGCCGGCATCAGCGATTCGCTGGCCGCGCTCTCCACCGACCAGATCAACCTCTCCAAGGCCTCGATCAGCGCGCCGACCGACGGCGTGGTGCTGACCCGCGCGGTGGACCCCGGCAACACGGTCGCGGCTTCGCTGCAGGCCGTCACGCTGTTCACCGTGGCCGAGGACCTCGCCCGGCTGCGCCTGTGGGTCTATGTGGACGAGGCCGATGTCGGCGCGGTGAAGGTCGGGCAGGCGGCGACCTTCACCGTCAGCGCCTATCTGAGCCGGCCGTTCCCGGCCCGCATCACGCGGGTGGGCTTCGGCTCCACCATCACCGACAACGTCGTCACCTACCTGACCTACCTCGATGTGGACAACGCCGACCTGAGCCTGCGCCCGGGCATGACGGCCACCGCCACCATCATCGCCACGCAGCGCAAGGACGTGCTGCTGGTGCCCAACGCGGCCTTGCGCTACGCGCCCAGCACGGCAGCGGCCACCGCGAAGAAGGGCATTGCGTCCGGCATCGCTTTCGGCCCGCCCAAGACCGAGAGCCGACGCCGGGGCGCCGCTGACGGCGCCAGCACGGCCGCAGCGCGCCAGGTCTGGGTGCTGCCTGCTGATGGACAAGGCGTGCCGGTGGCCGTGGCCGTGCAGCCCGGCATCAGCGACGGCCACATGACCGAGATCATCGGCGGCGACGTGAAGGTCGGCATGCAGGTCATCACCGCGCAGAAGCTGGCCGCCCCATGACGGCGCCGCTGATCTGCTTGCGCGGCGTCAGCAAACGCTATGGCAGCGGCGCCGCCGAGTTGCTGGCGCTGAAGGGCATAGACCTGGACATCGCCGCCGGTGAGTTCGTCGCCATCATGGGTCCCAGCGGCTCGGGCAAGTCCACCGCCATGAACATCCTCGGCTGCCTGGACACGCCCAGCAGCGGCCAGTACCTGTTCAAGGGCGCGCATGTCGAAGCGCTGTCGCGCGACCAGCGGGCGCGGCTGCGGCGGCGCTATCTGGGCTTTGTGTTCCAGGGCTTCAATCTGCTGGCGCGCACGTCGGCGCAAGAGAACGTGGAGCTGCCGCTGCTGTACCGGGGCGACGGCGCGGCGGCCCGCCGCAGCGCGGCCGCCAAGGCCTTGGCCGACGTGGGTCTGGCCGGCTGGGAGCAGCACACGCCGGGCGAGTTGTCGGGCGGCCAACAGCAGCGCGTCGCGATCGCGCGCGCCATCGTCACCCAGCCCGCCGTGGTCCTGGCCGACGAGCCCACCGGCAATCTGGACACCCAGCGCAGCCACGAAATCATGGGCCTGCTGATGGCGCTGAACCGCGACCACGGCATCACCGTGCTGATGGTGACGCATGAGCCCGATATGGCCGCCTACGCGCACCGCATGGTGACGTTTGTCGATGGCCGCATCGCCAAAGATGTGCTCAATCCGAACCCGACGACCGCGGCGCCGCTGTTGACCGCCGCCGAAAGCATCTGATGTTGTTCAGCGTCTTCATGCTGGCCCTGCGCTCGGTGCGGCGCAATGTGCTGCGTTCCTTCCTCACCGTGCTGGGCATCGTCATCGGCGTTAGCGCGGTCATCACGATGGTGACCTTGGGCAACGGTGCCACCCAGGCGATCGAGGACAAGATCACCAGCCTTGGCACCAATTTGCTGATGGTCAGCCCGGGTCAGCGCATCGGCGGTGGTGGCGGTGGTGGCGGCGTGCCGCAGTTTGTCGAAGCCGACGGCGAGGCCATCGCCGCGCAGATCGGCGGCGTGGCCGCGGTGGCGCCGCAAGGCCGTGCCAGCGCCACGGTGGTGGCGAATGGGCGCAACTGGGCCACCACGGTGGTGGGCAGCAGCAACGCCTGGTTCGAGACCGGCAATTGGCAGCTCGCCAGCGGGCGGCTGTTTGCGCCCGACGAACAGCTTTCGGGTGCGGCCGTCTGCATCATCGGCGAGACGGTGCGGCGCGAACTCTGGGGCGCTACGGTGGGTCAGACGGGCCTGGGCCAGCAGCTGCGGGTGAAGAACTTTTCCTGCGAGGTCATTGGCGTGTTGGCGGCCAAGGGGCAGGGCGGCATGGGCGACCAGGACGACACCGTGCTGTTGCCGCTGCACACGCTGCAGCGGCGTGTCACCGGCAGCCGCAAGGTCGGCGTCTTGCTGGTGTCCATGCAAGACGGCAGCGACAGCGCCCCGTTGAAGGCCAGCCTGCGCCAGCTGCTGCGCGAGCGCCGCCACCTGGCCGCCAGCGACGACGACAACTTCAATATTTTCGATACCCAGCAACTCGCCGAGACCCTGTCCAGCACCATGGGCGTGCTCACCAGCCTGCTCGGCGCGGTGGCGGCGGTCAGCCTGCTGGTGGGCGGCATCGGCATCATGAACATCATGCTGGTCAGCGTCACCGAGCGCACCCGTGAGATCGGGCTGCGCCTGGCCGTGGGGGCGCTGGAGAGCGAGGTGCTGCTGCAGTTCCTGATCGAGGCGGTGGTCTTGTCGGCGCTGGGCGGTGTGGTCGGCGTCCTCATCGCCACCGCGGCCTCCTATGTGCTGGCGGGCGTGATGGGCGTGCCCTATGCCTTCGATGCCACCATCAACCTGCTGTCCTTGCTGTTCTCGGCGGCCATCGGCGTTGTGTTCGGCTATTTCCCGGCGCGGCGTGCGGCGCGTATGGACCCGATCGAGGCGCTGCGCCATGAGTAGTAGCCTTACCCTTCAATCCCCCCCAATGAGATGAGACCGAACTATGCGACGCCATACTGAGAATCACCGCAGCGAGCGCATCGGCTGGTTGCGCGCCGCCGTGCTCGGCGCCAATGACGGCATCGTGTCGACCGCCAGTCTGGTGCTCGGTGTGGCCGCTGCGGGCGCCGAACCGCGCTTGATCTTGCTGACCAGTGTGTCGGGGCTGATTGCCGGCGCCATGTCGATGGCGGCCGGTGAGTTCGTCTCGGTCCACTCGCAGCAAGATACCGAGCATGCCGACCTGGCCCGTGAACGAGTCGAGCTGAGGCAAGACCCGGCCGGAGAGCAGCGGGAGCTGGCGCGCATTTACGTCGGCCGCGGTCTGGACCAGCCGCTGGCCGATCAGGTGGCAGCCAAGCTGATGGCCCATGACGCGTTGGGCGCGCATGCCCGCGACGAGTTGGGGCTGTCCGATACGACCGCCGCGCGCCCCACCCAGGCCGCGCTGGCCTCGGCGGCCAGCTTCGCGGTTGGTGCGGCTTTGCCGATTGCGGTGGTCGCCACGGCGGCGCCTGCGCAGCTGATTCTCTGGGTGTCGGTGTCTTCACTGGCTTTTTTAGCCGGCTTGGGCGCACTCTCAGCCAAGGCGGGCGGGGCCCCGATCTGGGGCGGCACCTGGCGCGTGGCGTTCTGGGGCGCGGTGGCGATGGCGGTCACTGCCGGGGCCGGTTCCTTGTTTGGTGTCGTTGCCGGCGCTTGATACCGTAGGGGCCAAGGCGGTCAGGCCGCCTGGGCTGCCTTGATCGCCCCCACCGTCTGCGACAGCAGCAATTGCTGATCGGCGTTCAGGCCCATGGCTTGCGAGAGCGCGTGGCGGTCGAACCAGGCGCGTATCACCGTGGCCAGGCCCTCCGAGGCGCAGTAGAGGTAGACGTTTTGCGCCATTGCGCCGGCCATGGCGTAGGCATAGGCCTCCCGCTGGGCGGCCGGCACCAGTGTCATGCGCGCATGGTCGGCCACGAAGACGAGATCCAGTGGCGCGCTGTCGACGAAATCCTGCTGGCCGGTGACTCGGCGCACATCGCTGGCCACGATCAACCGCAGCTGGTGCGCGACGGGGTCATAGAGGAACAGGCCTTGCGGCATCGCCGCATACAGCAGCACTTCCTGCGAGTTCATCGCGCTGGGCACGGTGCGCCCGCCGACGTCGTGCCGGTTGATGCCGGCCGCCGCCCATAGCAGGTCGGACAGCTGCTGCAGGGGCAGCGGTTCGGGCGCGAACTCGCGCCGCGACTGGCGGCCGGCGAGCGCGGCAATCAAGGGCATGCCGCCGGTGAGTGAGGGCGGTGGCAAGTTCAGCTGCGCCGCCGTATCACCGACAACCGGCAAGGGTTTGAGCTGGCCCATCAGGCCGAGTGCGAGTTTGGTCAAGGTGTTCATGGCATCCGTCTTCAGGTGAGGCGGTCCATATCATGGACCTCGCGTTCATGGCTGGCCGGGCCAGCCATCACGATGGTGGCCCGGCCGCCGTCATAGTCGGCCACCACGAACTGCCGATCCGGCACAGGCCCGTGGGTCGAGGGGAAGAGCGCAAGCACCGAGGCGCCAGCGCGGATCGCGTTGACGGCCTCGCTCACCGACGCCTCCACCGCAGGCGCGGCCCAGTCGTTTTGTTCGGTGTCCACCGGTCCCCAAAGCACGGCGGTGATGCGCCCGCCGGCGTCCAGCCTGACCTTGGATACCGCGAACGTCTTCATGCGGCCACCGGCGAATAGCCGGCTCGCTTGATCGCGTCGCTGAGCTGGCGCGCTGTGGCGTGGCTGGGCTCGATCTCGACCGTGAAGGTGGCCAGATCCACCCGCACCAAGGCGGCATGGTCGGCCTCCTTGAGCGCTTTGGTGACGGCACCGGCGCAACGCGAGCAGCTCATATCGCTGACTTGAAAAGCAATCATAGTGAGTGGGTCCTTTCGACGCTTGAGGGAGGCTGGCGCGTAGGCACTTTTGGGGCCTGGCTGGGGTTTATCTCCACCCATGGCCCGGTGTTCAGTACGCCAGCGTCATCTTGTCGACCACACTGAGGACGCCCGGCGTGCCCCAGGCCGAGTTGGTAGCGGTTTCCCGCTCGGCCCAGCTGTGCACCGTCCCCGACAGCGTCACATCGGCGCCGCGCACCGCCACATTGATCATCTTGGCATCCTCGATCGCGGTGCGCTTGAGCGCGGCTTCGATGTCGGACTTGACCAGGGTGGCTGACAAGGTTGGCATGATGCTGATCTGGTTGCTGACACCGGTGACACCCATCAGGAAGCGCACGCTGTCGGCCGCCGCCTGCCTTTGGAACTGCCAGTCCACGTCGCCTGACAATGTGACCCAGCCGCCTTCGACCATCACCTGGATGCCACCGGCGGGCAAGGAGGAATTCCATTCCAGCACGTTCTCGACCGACGCCGCGATATCGGCATCCGTGCGCTTGCTCAGGCTGGTGAGATGCACCGTCAGCTCGGTGCTCATGGCCTGGACGCCGGAGACACGCAACGCGGCGCGTTCGGCGCTCCACTTCTCCGCATAGCTGTCGACCTGCCCGGCCAGCGTCACGACGCCATCCTTCACCTCAACCCCGATGCGCGCGGCGTGTACCGAGGGTTCCCATTTCAGCTCTGCGTTCACGTCTTGCTGCAATTGACTGTCGGTTTTCATGGTGTTGAGTCCTGACTGTTGAGAGAGCTGCAGCTTGCGCGGCGGCGATCCGCAGGGTCTGTGCGTCAGCGTACATGCCGATGCCGATGCCGATGAAGACATGAACCATCGATGCGGCGGCGCTGTGTGGCCCGGAGCAGGCCGGTAAACACCTGCCTGCTCCGGGCCTGGCACCGGCCCCATGTGCCCCAAACTGGCTTCACGATGGCACCCACACCCCACTTCTCCACCGCACCCAACAAGCCCAACACGCCCAACACGCCCACATGGGACATCAGCTTCACACGGCTGGCTAATGCCGTCCGGCCGCAGCTGGACGCCTGCGGGCTGGAACTGGCTCGGCGGTTCAAGACGATAGGATGGGCTTGCGACACCAGCGTCAGGCAAACGCCGCGCGGGGTGTCGACCTTGCTGGCCCTCGTGGGCCAACGCGGCCTGATCTGCATCGTCGACATGACGCTGATCGATGGCATGGCGGTCGGCCAAGGGCCTTGTGCCGCACTGGATATGCGCCTACTCGACGCCAGTGGCGACGTGGTGGCAGAGGGTCTTGCCAGCGGCGAGCTGAGTCACGCATTTCACCCGCATCTGAGCGCCCCCAGACCTGTCGCTTCGCGCCAGGCCCCCCGAGGGGGAGCAGAAACAACTTGGGAGCGGCCCGGCGTTTTGTTTCTTGAGAGCGCTCAGGCGTTCAACGCGGCGCATCTGGCGCGGGCCCTGACGGCGGTCTACGTCACCAGCCTGGCTCACTTCGATCTGCTGCGCTCGGCTGCTCGCAGCGCCCGGCACGCCTGAGACGGGCTGCCGCTGCTTTGTAGGTCTAGCTTGTGGTCCGGTCCGGTCCGGTCCGGTTCGTTGCGGAGCTTTGAGCCTGCGCCCGGTGGGCGCCCAAGCCCGTGCGACAGCGAGCGCAGGTCAAACCCCTGATTTCAGCTGACATGTTCGTTGTCGCACAGAGCATTGGCGGGGTTGTGCGTACGCTGCGTCCATCCAATGCCGTCAACGCGGTCCAACACCGTTGGGCACCATTTACATGGGGCGCGTCTACGATCGCCGCTTCGGTAGGCAATCAGGTCGGGAGAGCCAGACATGGAATTCAAGGACTATTACACCACGCTCGGTGTGGAGCGCACGGCCAGCCAGGATGAAGTCAAGCGGGCCTACCGCAAGCTGGCTCGCAAATACCATCCCGACGTCAGCAAGGAGCCCGATGCCGAGGCGCGCTTCAAGGACGTGGCCGAAGCGCATGAAGCGCTGATCGACCCCGAGCGCCGCGCGGCTTACGACGATATTGCGCAGCGTCATGCCAGCGGGCAGGCGTTCGAGCCTGCACCGGGCTGGGACAGCGGGTTCGAGTACAGCGGCCCGGGGCCAGGTGGCAGGCCGGCCAAGCCCAAGCGCCCGGCCGAAGACTTCAGTGACTTTTTTGAATCGTTGTTCGGCCGGGCAGGCGCCGAGGGGAAGGCGCGCCACAGCCGCAGCGGCGCTGCCATGCAGGGGCGCGACCATCATGCCAAGGTAGCCGTTGACCTGCACGACGCGTACCGCGGCGCGCGGCGCACGATCACCTTGCGCATGCCGGTGTCCGATGCTGAAGGGCATGCCACGCTGCAGGAGCGCAAGCTCGAAATCAACATCCCCAAGGGCATTCGCGAGGGTCAGCACCTGCGTTTGGCGGGCCAAGGCGCGCCGGGACTAGGCGGCGGGGCGGCCGGCGACCTGTACCTGGAGATCCAGATACTGCCGCACCGGCTGTTCCGGCTGGACGGTGCCGACATCTATTTCGATCTGCCGGTGACACCCTGGGAGGCTGCGCTGGGCGCCACGGTCACCGCGCCGACGCCCGACGGCAGCGTGCAGCTGAGCGTGCCTGCGGGCTCGTCGCAAGGGCGCCGGCTGCGCTTGAAAGGCAAGGGCATGCCGGGCAAGCTGCCGGGTGATTTGTATGCCGTGCTGACTATCGCGCAGCCCCTGGCGGCGTCCGAGACCGAGAAGGCGGCCTATAGCGCGCTTGCCGAGGCATTTCCTGCCTACGATCCCCGCGCTGACCTGGAGGCTTGAACACCATGGCTGACATTCAAATTCTCATCACCGAGACTGTCGTCGTTGAGGCGCATATCTCCTTCACCTTGCTGGCGCTTTGCCAGGCCAGTGGCGCGGACCCAGAGCAAGTTCATGCGTTGGTGGACGAAGGCCTGTTGCAGCCGACCGGCCAGGGCCCGGACAACTGGCGGTTCAGCGGCGAGGCCTTGACCCGAACGCGCAAGGCGCTGCGACTGGCGCGCGACCTGGAACTGAGCATGGCCGGCGTGGCCCTGGTGTTGGACCTGCTGGCAGAGATCGAGGACTTGCGCTCGCAACTGCAACGCCGCTGACCACGCCCCCGCCCAAGACACCGCCCACCACGCGCGATCCGAGCCTTGCGATCAAGCCCAGGCTCAAGGAGATCAAGCAGGCCACAGGCTGACCCCCTCGGGGCGCAGCCAGTCAATGACGCTTTGCTGGCCGTTTGGTGGCAAGTGGGGTTTTGAGGAGATTTCATGCGTCAGCTCAAACTAAGCAAGGCATATACCTTGATGGAATCAGGACCTGTTGTCCTCGTGACGACCCATGACGGGCACAAAGACAACATCATGACGATCTCCTGGACCATGGTGATGGACTTCACGCCGGTGTTTGCCATCACCACGGGTGACTGGAATCACTCTTTCGCGGCGTTGCGAAAACACAGGGACTGCGTCATTGCCATTCCCTCGGTTGATATGCTGGATAAGGTGGTCGGCATAGGGACCTGCTCTGGCGTTGACACGGACAAGTTTGCCAAGTTCAAGCTCACTGCTGTGAAGGGCAAATTCGTCGCGGCGCCTTTGATCAAGGAATGTCTTGCCAATATCGAGTGCCGGGTCATCGACATTGTCAAAAAGCACAATATCGTGGTGTTGGAGGCGGTTGCCGCCTGCATAGACACCGCACGCAAGGGCAAGCGCATGGTTCACGCGGTTGGTGACGGAACCTTCATTGTCGACGGGCGCAAGATAGACCGACGCAAGATGATGGCCTCCAAGCTCCCGCGGCTTTGAGTGTTCCATGGGCCGGTCATGAAGACATCCACAAGTTGACGGCCCGTGATCGCCCAAGCCACCTTCGCATGACTGCGGGCCCGGGCAAGCCCGCCGCCGAGAACGGCGGGCTTGCAAAGCCTTACAGCATCGTCACGAAGCGCAGCACCACCGCGCGTACCTGATGCGCCGCCACGCCGGTCTGTTGCTTGAGCGCGGCCAGCCCGTAGGCGCTGAGCGTCTCGCTGCCCAAATGGGCCGCCTTGTCGGGCGCCCAGGCACGCAGCGTGCCGTCGCTGAGCAGCTCCAGGCGCAGGGTGGCTTGCTGGCCGCCGCCCAGGTCAAGCTGGGTCTCGGCGCGCTGGCTGACGGTCAGGCTCAGGCTGGTCTGCTGGGCTTGCGGGCCGCTGTGTGGCAGCAGGGCCAGGCTGTCACCGCTATCGCTGACGATGTACTGAGCCAATGGCCGCAGCGCTTCGTCGGCGGCGATGTCCTGGTAGACCGGCAGCAGGCTTTCCAGTGCCTTGCCCAGCGGCGCACCGTCTTGTGTCAGGCTCACCTGGCCGCCATTGCGCAGCAACAGTTCGCCCGCGTTGCCTTCCACGCCCGCGACGCCGTTAGCGACACCGCTGTTGTCGACCAGCGGACCGGTTTGACCGCCGGCCGACTGCGTTCCGGCCGCGGCGCCCGCTCCGGCCCCTGCATCGACCGAGCCTTGCGTGCCATTACTGCTGAGTGGTTTGACCACCAAACTGGCGCTGACAGCGTCATTCAGTGCCGGCGTGATGCTGGCTTGGGCTTGTTGCTGTGCCTCCGCCAGGCGGTAATTGGCCGCGTCTGCTCCGCTCAGATGCAAGTGCACCCGTGCCGGTTTGAGCAGGCCGACGGCGCCGTTGTCAAACGCCGCCGTGGCGTCCAGCTGCACCTGCTCGCCGGCCAAAATGCCGTTGATGCTACTCAAGGCGGGCGCGCGGACCCCCGTGTCGGGCCGGCCGTCATAGACCTTGTCCAGCACTTGGGCCGCCGCCGCGCTGACGGTCTTGGGTGTGATCTCGCCTTGGGCCTTGCGATTGCCGGCGGCCAGTCGGTAGTTGCCGGCGTCCGCCCCAGTCAGCTGAACAGTGACGTCAACCGCCTTGGCGTTGCCGGCCTGCTTGTTGTCGAACTGGCCGCTGAGTTGGGTGTCGACGCTGTCGCCGGCCAGCAGGCCTTGCAGGGCGCCGCCGCCAACTTCGGCGCCGCGCTTGCCGTCGTAGACCTTGCTTTGCACGGTCAGGTCGCCGATATCCAGCGTCTTCGGCCGGATATCGGCCTGTGCCTGCGCGCTGTCATGTGCCAGCCGGTAGTTGCCGGCATCGGTGCCGTTCAGTTTGATAGTTACTTCAACCGCCTTGCCGTTGCCGGCCTGCTTGCTGTCGAACTGGCCGCCGAGCTGGCTGCCGACGCTGTCGCCGGCCAGCAGACCTTGCAAGGCGCCGCCGCTGACTTGGGCGTCGCGCTGACCGTCGTAGACCTTGCTGTGCACGGTCAGACCGCCCATAGCCAGTGTCTTGGGCGTGATGCTGGCTTGGGCCGAACTGGCGCCAGCGTCGACGCTGTAGTTGGCCGCATCGCTGCCGCTGAGCTCGGCGCTGATCAAGACCGGCTTGGCATTGCCGGCGTTTTTGTCGGCAAAGGCCGCCGTCGCGCTGACCCCGACCTGGTCACCGGCCAGCAGGCCTTGCAGGCTGGTGCCGGTCAGCGTGGCCAAGGTGTTGCCGTCATAGACCTTGTCGGCCACGCTGGCGCTGACGCTCAGGCTGCGCGGGGTGATGGCCGCCGTGGCCTGGCCGTCGAACCGGTAGTTGCCGGCGTCGGTGCCGGTCAGGCTCAAGCCGCTGATGCTGACCGGTTTGGCGCTGCCGACGTTTTTGTCGGCAAAGCTGGCGCTGCCACTGCCCTGGCTGGTTTCGTTCAGCTGCACCGCATCGCCGGCCAGCACGCCACTGAGCGTGGGTGTACCGCTCAGCGTGGCTTGGCTGCTGCCGTCATAGACCTTGTCTTGCACGCTGCCGGCGGCCGCCTGCACCTGCTTGGGGGTGATCGTGCCGATCGCGGCGCTGGCGCTGCCGTTGGCGAGGCGGTAGCCGTAGACCGCTTGCGTGCCCTTGCTGGCGCCGCTGATCACCAGGCCGTCCACGGCGACGGTCTTGCCGCTGCCCGCGTGGCGGCTGTCGTACTGGGCGTTGCCGGTGACGCTATAGGCCACGCTGTCGCCGTCGATGGCGCCGCTGCTGAGGTAGTTGTCGGCCGTCAACGTGGCTTGGGTGTTGCCGTCAAAGACCTTGGCCGTGCTGCCGGTCAGCGTCACGCTGATCTGCGGCGCCACGCTGTAGAGATAGCCATTGCCGCTGCCCAGCACGGCGGCACTGGCAGTTAGGCCGGCGTCGTACTGTTTGAAGTCGGACACGAGGCCGTCGCGGCTGTCGGCGTCCGGGCTGGTGGAATAGACCCGCCAGTGGCCGGCGTCGCTGTGCAGCGCCGTAGCCCCGGCCTGGTTGACGAAGTTGCGGCCGGCCTGCAGCAGCACATCTTGGCCGGCCTGCACGGCTTGGTTCAACACCATGTCTGAGGCGGCGCCGAGGGCGCGCAGGTCGACGCTGCGTACGGCCTGCACCCCGCTCAAGCCATCGGCCGTGCCGACCGTCAGGCTACGCTCGGTGCTGAGCTTGAGCTCGGCCACGTCGGCGGCGATTTCGCTGACATGGTGGCTGCTGCCGTCCAACTGCACCGCGCCAGCGCGCAGCGCCAAGCGGGCGGCGCTGATCTGGCCATTGCCGTTGATGGCGGCCGAGCCGTCGGCGCGCAGCGAGACGGTGTCGGCAGCGCTGAGTTGGTGGTCCAGCAGCAGGCCGCCGCTGAGCGCCTGCAGATGCAGGCTGCCGCTGCGGGCGGCGATGTCGCCGTTCAGCGCGACGGTCTTGCCGAGGATCTCGATGCGATCTTGCACCGCCATGCTGAAGGCCTCGCCGAGCACCGCGTCATCGGCCGCATTGATGCGCAGCAGCTTGATGCCGTCCAGCTTGGCCAGGCTTGGCGCGCTCAGCACCGCGGCGTTGCCGCCGAGGCTGAACTGGCGGTCGGCACCGGCCAGCTCGAACTCGACCGTGGTCTGCTGGTGGCCGCTGAGCGTGGCGCCGCTGGCGTCAAAACCCTGGGTTGAGCGCAGATTCAGCGTGCTGGTGTTGCCGTTCAAATGCAGCGGCGCATTGACGCTCAACGCACCGCCTGCGCTGAGCGTGACGGCGACATTGCTGCCGGCGCGCACATTCAGGCCGCTGACGCCGTCGACCGTGCCCAGGCCCCAGGCGGCGTTGTCGGTGCGAGTGATGTTGGTGGCACCGCCGACGTCCAGCGCCAAGTTACTGAAGTTGAAGGCGCTGGCGCTCAGCTCGGCGCCGGCGCCGGCGCTGACCGCGATCTGGCCGGCCTGCACGCCGCCGGCCGTGGCGACCACATGCTGGCCGCTCTTCAGATGGACGGTGCTGGCGCTGGTGCTGATGTCGCTGTCGAACACCAGGTCGCCGCCGTCGCTGCGGCCGACCTCCAGCGTCGCCGCATTGACCTGGCCGATCGACGCGCTGCTGAGGCCGCTGCCCAGATGCAAGGCATTGGCGGCGGTCGACTGGCGAATGGTGACCTTGCCGGCGCCGCCGTTGGCGGTAACGGCCTGGTTGATATTGATCTGGTCGCCGGTCAGCGTGATGTTGCCGCTGCTATTGCTCAGCGTGCCGGCGCTGATGTCGACCGTGCGGTTGACCATCTCGAAATGGCCGCTGGCGCTGAAGCCGAAATTGCCCGGCACGCTGATGCTGCCCGTGCCGTCCTCGCGGCCTATGGTCAGGTTCTTGATGCCGGGCAGCTTGGCCAGGGTGGCCGCCGAGGCGAAGCCGTTGGTGTCACCCAGCACCATATTGGTGGCCGCATCCCAGGGCTCCAGGCGCAGCGAGGCGGTGCTGAGGTTTTGCAGCGTGGCATTGCCCCAGTCGATTTTGTTGGCTCGCAGGGTCAGCGTGCCGGTCCCGGTGTCCAGTTTGATGCCGACGCTGCCGAACAGGATGTCGCCATTGGTGTAGATGCTGGCGCCGCCCTTCATGGTGAAGGAGGTGTCGATATTGACGTCGCCGTTGGCGCGGATGCTGCCGCCCAGCACCTTGACGCCGTCGCTGTAGTTGCCGTCTGACCGGAACAGCAGGCGCCCGGCGCCCAGGTTCATGTCGGAGTTCAGCAAGACCTCGCCGTGGCCGGCCGAGATGTGCAGATTGCCGCCGCCGGTGTTGATGGGTGCACCCAGGGTGAAGCCGCCGCCGCTGGCGTTGTCGGAGTCGGCCCAGATGCGCACATAGCCGCCGGCCGTGGTCAGCGAGCCACCCACCGTCACGCCGTCGGCGCCGAACAGGGTGATGCTGGCGTCGCCCGGCGTGCCGTTGCCAACCTGGTTGACATCGTGCGTCGGCAAGGAGGCGGGGTTGCTGCCGGCGCCATGGGCGTACAGCTTGGGCACATTGATGATGTTGCCGGTGCCGGTGCCGCCGGCCACCATCATGATGCTGCCGCGGCCGAACACCTCGATGCTGTTGTCCTTGTTGGCGAAGCTGATGTTGCCGTTGGTGGCGCCGGTCTCGATGCGCAAGCTGATGTCGGGCTGCAGGGAGATGCTGCCGTCGCCGCCATTGCCGTTCAGATCGGCGAACTGGATATGGCCGCTGGCGTTCAGCAGCACATTGGCGGACTGCGCCTCCAAGTCTTTCTCGTAGACCTGGCTGCCGCTGACATCGCCAGTGCCGCTGCCACCCAGCACGGTGATGCTGGACGGGTCCAGCAGCAGATCGCCGGTGCGGCCCAGCGGCGCGCGCGCGTCGGTACGGCCGCTGTAGTGCAGGGTCTGCTTGCCGCTGACCTCGGCGCGCCCGCCGGCGCCGCCCGCCGCGCCGCCGCGTACCGCGATGCGGCCGGCAAAGTCGGTCTGGCCGTCGGACCAGAACACCACCTCGCCGCCATTGCCTTGCCGGCCTGCGCTGGCCTCGGCCGTCGCGCCGGCTTCTACCCGCAGGGTTTGTGCGTTAGTCAGGCCGGCGTCTTGGCCTTGCCAGCCGCCGCCGACATGGATCTGGCCGCCGCCGCTGGCGCCGCTGGCGTTCAGATGGGCGCTGCCGTCCAGCTGCAGATGCTGGCCGGTGATGTCAATGCGGCCGCCTTGGCCCCCAGCCGACGAGGCGTCCAGCCGCCCGCCGATATGCACCTCGCCCTGGCCGCCGCCGTCCAGCCAGATGCGGCCGCCTTGGCCTTGCAGGCCGGTGGCTTCGATCACGCCGTCCTGGTTGATGACGCTGGCGCGCAGCGCTTGGGCGCTGCGCGCACTCAGAATCACCTGCTGGCCGCTGATGTGGCCGCTATTGCCTATCGACGCGTCCAGCGCTGCCTGCTCGACCTGCAGCTGCAGCAGACCGCCGCTGCCGAAGTCCAGCGCCACCTTGGCGCCGGCGCCCAGCGCGACTTGGGCGCCTTGGATGCTGCCGCTGTTCTCCACCAAGGGCGCCAACAAGGCCACCACGCCGTGCTCGGCATGGATCTGACCGGCATTGCGCACCGCGCCGGCCGAGCCGCTTGCGCCGCCCTGGCCACCCTGGCCGCCGAAGCTGGCGCGCCCGGCCAGGAAGTCAGCGTCGCTGATGGCCAAACTGCTGGCCACCAGGCCGCCCACATTGACCTGCGCGCCTTGGCCGAACACCACGCCATTCGGGTTGACCAGCCAGACCTGGCCGTTGGCGGTCAGCGAGCCCTCGATCTGGCTGCCACTGCTGCCCAGCACGCGGTTCAGCACCACGGCATTGGCATTGGGCTGCTCGAATTTGAGGCCGGCTTTGCTGCCGATGTCAAAGCTCTGCCAGTTCAGGATCAGCTTTTGACCCTGTTGCTGGACCGACATCTGGGCCGCGTTCTGCTGGATCAAGGCTTGGCCGGCGACCACTTGGGCGCCGCTCGGTAAGCTGGCCGGGTCCAGCGCCAGGGCTTGGCCGCCAGCGCACAGCAATGCCGAGGCGAGCAGGGCCGCGCTGGCGCGCTTGCCGCGTGATTTGGTGGTTTCTGCCACGGCGACATAGCAGCCCAGCGTGTCGTTCCAGACCAGGCGGTAGGCGTGATTCATTGATGCTTTTTTCATAATCTTGCTTTCTTATTCGTTGATATCAGTACCAAGCGCCGGCTTGCAGCCAGAAACGCTGGCGTTTGCTCTGGCCTTCGCTGTCGAGGCCACGCGCGCTCAAGCCCTCATTGCTGCCGACGCCTCGCGCCCAGGCGCTGCGCAGCTGCCATTGCCGGCCCTGCAGATTCAGGCCCAGGCCGACGCCGCTGAGCGCATAACTGTTCGGCTTGGCGGCGCCCAGGCTGCCCTGCCAGGGCTGGCTGTGCAGGCTGATCTGGCCATGGTCGGCAAAGGCCAGCAGCTGGCCGCGCAGGCCGCGTAGGCTGGGTATGGCGTCCCCCAAGCTCAGCTCGCGGCGCAGCTCCAGATTGGCCAACCAGCCACTGTCGCCGGCGGCCTCACCCGAGGCATAGGCGCGCACGCCGGACGGGCCGCCGAGGATGAATTTCTCGGATGAGTCCAGATTGCGCGCGGCCTGCTGGCCGACCGCGCCGGCATAGACGCTCCACTGCGGCAGGCCGGCCAGGCTCTGGTTGCGCGCCAGCCGCCAAGTCAGCTTGTGGAAGCCGCCTTGGGTCTTGGCGGTCAGCGAGTCGGCGTAGGCATCGGCGGCGTTG
>JADMJQ010000155.1:33931-72770 GCA_018780415.1 Roseateles sp.
GGCCAGCTTCAGCTGGCCGACGGCGAGGCCCAGATTCAGCTCGCTCTGGCCACCACCCAGCAGCTCGTCCCAGCGGTTGCCGCTCAGTTGCACCGCCAGGCGATGGACGCGGCGCTCGCGCAGCGATGCGCCCAGCGCGCGGTCGCTCAGGCGCTTTTGCTCGGCGTCGACGCTGGCCCAGAGATTGGCCTCGCGGCCTCGCAGCAGCGGTGTGCTGAGGCCGGCGCTGAAGGCACGGGCGGTGCCGGTCAGGTCCAGCGCGGCCAGCTCGGCGCCGATCTCGTAACGCAGCGCCGAGGCCGCCAGATTCGCCCGCAGGCCGTTTGGATTCAGGGCCAGGCTGTAGTTGGCCGCCGCTTGGCTGGTGCCGCTGCTGTGGCTGAGGTTGATGCCCAGCAGGTCTTCGCGCTGCAGCGGCCGCTTCAGCGTGAGCTGCAGGCTGCTGCGCCAGTCGCCGGTGTAGCGGTTGCTGAAGTTGTCGACCAGGGCGCTGGCGCCCCAGGCGGGCAGCTCGTCGACCTTGATCAACAAGCGGCTGCTGCCGGGCTGATCGCCTTTTTCAAGCGCGCCGCGTGCCAGCACGCCGGGCACGTCATTGATCAGCAAGAGGGCGCGGTCGAGTTGCTCGGCGCGCAGATCGCCGTCCGGCAACGCTGCTTCGGCGATCGCATGTAGGCGCTCGGCCAGCGCCGCGTCCGGCGTCAGCACCTGGATGCGGGCCGGGCCGTCTTGCAGGCGGCCGAGCTGCACGGCAATCTCCAGCGCACCGGCGCTGAGGTCTTGGCGCGGCAGATAGGCGCGCGCCAGCAGATAGCCCTGCGCCTGTAGGCCGGCGGTGACGCGGGCGGCCAGCGCCTGCAGCTCGGCATGGCTGAGCGGGCGCTCCAGCTGGCCGGCCACCCAGCTCTGCAGTGCGGCGTCGCTGAAGCCGGGCCGCAGGCCGCTGAAATGCACGCGCTGGATCTGGGCGCGGAAGCCGCCGTCGGCGAGGCCCGCCGTCGGCGTCTTGGTGGCATTGGTGGCATTGGCCGGCGTGCTCAGCAGGACCTGGTCGTCGGCCCGTGTCCGGTCGGCCGGCAGCTTGGCGCGTTGCTGCTCGTTGAGTAGTTGGCCGGCGTCCGGCAGCGCGGCGTGGGCCGGCTGCAGCGCACTCAAACCCGTCAGGCCCGTTAAGCCCGTTAAGCCCACTAGGCCGACCAGCGCCAGGCTGCGTGAGTTCTTCTTCTTCTTCGTTGGCATCATCTTCAAGTCCATTCCCATCCTCCTTGTGTTCTGGATGGCCGGTTTATCGACGCAGCGCAGGTGGCTGGGTTTTGCCAAAACGCCGCGCCCTTGTGCCAAATGGAATAGAGCCGGGCCGCCGGCGCTTATCCGGCCTTCACTGGCATCGCCGCTGCGCGCTGTGCGCACAATGCTGCGAGAAGAGGGCGCCGGGATGGCCGAGAATCCACGCCCTATGACCGAGCAAATGCCGGGCGCGAGCGGCCTGGCTGCGGCAGCGCTGATCCTGTTGATTGATGATGTGCCGGAGGAGTTGCGTTGGCTGACGGCCCTGCTCAAGTCCGAGTACCGACTGGCCCTGGCCTATGACGGCCGCAGCGGCCTGCAGCGCGCCCAGGCGCTGCGCCCCGACCTGATCCTGCTCGACATCGGCCTGCCCGATATCGACGGTCAGGCGCTCTGCCGCCTGCTCAAGGCCGACCCCTTGACGGCCGCTATTCCCGTGCTGTTCGTCAGCGCGAATAACGCGCCGGAGCAGCGGGTACGGGGCCTGGAACTGGGCGCGGTGGACTTCATCAGCAAGCCCTTTCATCCCGAGGAGGTGCTGGCGCGGGTGCGCGTGCATCTTCGACTGGCCGAGCGACTGGCCGAGCGGCCGGCGCCGCCGATGGCCGACGCAGCCAGCCGTCACCCCGAGGCGCCGCTGCTGCAGGTGGCGCTGCAATTCATCCGCCAGCATCTGGCCGAGCTGAGCGGCGTCGCCCAGGTGGCCGCCCAGGTGGGCCTGAGCGAGAAGCGCTTGCTGGCGCTGTTCCGCGAGCATCTGGGGCTGACGGTCTCGGGCTTCATCAGCGACGAGCGCGTGCGCACCGGCCAGCGCCTGCTGGAGCAGACGCTGATGAGCGTGCAGGACGTGGCGTTTGCGGTCGGCTTCAGCAACCCCGGCAATTTCGCCACCGCCTTCCGCGAGCGCCATGGCCTGAGCCCGCAGGCTTACCGGCAGGCGCTGCATGACAACAAGGTCCTGTCGGCCTGATGCGCTTGGTTTTCGGCTGGATCTTGCTGATTGGCCTGCTGCTCGGTCGGCCGGCGCTGGCGCAAAGAGTGGATTGGACCGCGCCGCCAGAGAGTGCCGGCCCGCAGCTGCTGGTCGGCCAGATGCGCATGCTGGTCGACCCGACGGCGCGGCTCGACATTGCGGCGCTGCAGGCCCTGCCCGAGGCGGCCTGGCAGCCGGCTCGGCCGCAAACCCTCACTCCCGGCTACAGCGCTGCCGCCTATTGGTTGCGGCTGGACTGGCACAACCCCGACAGCTTGGCCCTGCAGCGCTGGCTGTTGCTGCGGCCGGCGCGGCTGGAGAGCGTGCGCCTGTACACCACGAGTGAGGCCGGCGCGCTGCACGAGCAACGCGCCGGCACCGAGCAGGCCTTTGGCTTGCGCGAGTTGCCCTTGCGCGAGAGTGCGTTTGCGCTGCGGCTGGCGCCGGGCGAGCGGCAGACGCTGTGGTTGCGCGTCGCCAGCCGCAGCGCCATTGCCATCGAGCCCACGCTGTGGCCGGCGCATGATTTGCTGTGGGCCGAGCAGGCGCGGCTCTGGCTGGACGGCGGCCTGATCGGCCTGAGCGCGCTACTCTGCCTGATCGCGCTGGTGATTGGCCTGGTCTGGCGTGAGCGCGCCTATGTCTATATCGCGTTCTACCTGGCCAGTTTTGTGTTCTATGAGAGCGGCATGCGCGGCACCGCCTTCATGCTGTTCTGGCCCGAGGCCACCGACTGGGCCTTGCGCGCTTTGGGCAGCTTCGGCGTGCTGGCCCAGCTGACCGTGCTGGCCGCCATCACCCGGCTGCTGCGCACCGCCCGGTATCAGCCGCGCCTGCATGGTCTGCTGATGGGCCTGGCCGGGCTGAATCTGCTGGTCTTGTTCGGCTGCTTGCTTGGCGACTACGCGCTGGCCACCCAGCTGGCCAGCGCCATCAATGGCGCGCTGTCGCTGCTGCTCTTACTGACTTGCTGGCGCGCGCTGCGCCAGCGGCGCCCGCTGGCCGCCGTCTTGGGCCTGACCCTGCTGCTGCAGATGCTGGGCATGTTGCCGCGCTTAGCCAGTTTATTGGGCTGGCAGCCGCATTCGCTATTGGTCGACTATGGCCCGCCCTTGGCCGGCATCGTCGGCTGCCTGGTGGTGCTGCTGGCGCTGGTGGGCCGTGCCTTGCGCGAGCGTCGCCGCCATCAACAGGCGCTGGAAGAGGCCGTCCAGCAGCGCACCGCCGAGCTGGCCGAGGCCAGCGCCCGCGCCCAGGCCAGCGACGCCGCCAAGGGCCGGCTGCTGGGCTATATCGGCCATGATCTGCGCGCGCCGCTGGCCTCGGTCGTGCAGCTGGCGCGCCAGTTGACCCCAGGTGAGGGCTTCGAGTCCGACCGCCGCGCGATCGAGCACAGCAGCCATCTGCTGCTGGAGCTGATCGATGAGCTGCAGCGCTTTGCCCGCGCCCCGCAGGCCAGCGCCGCGCCCGAGCTGCTGCCGGCGCCGGTTTATCTGCACGGCCTGCTGCACGAGCTGGCGCAGCAGGCCGAGGGTCTGGCGCGCAGCGGCGGCAACCGTCTCAGCCTGCACTTGGCGCCGGGCCTGCCGACGGTGCTGGAGCTGGACGCCAAGCGCCTGCGCCAGGTCTTGTTCAATCTGCTCTCGAATGCCGCCAAGTTCAGCCGCGCCGGCAGCATCCGCCTGCGTGCCGGCTATGCCGACGGCCGGCTGGCGCTGGCGGTCGAGGACGACGGCCCCGGCATCGCGCTCGAGCTGCAGCAGCAGGTGTTTGAGCCCTTTATGCGCGCCGCCGCCAGCGCTCAGCTGCCCGGCTTGGGCCTGGGTCTGGCGATCGCGCGCCAGGCGGTGCGGGCGATGGGCGGCGAGCTGCGCCTGCACAGCCGGCCGGGCGAGGGCTGCCGCTTCGAGTTTGACCTTGCCGCGCCGCCGGCCAGCGAGGAGGAGGTCGGCTGGCCGGTGCTGCGTGAGTTGGGCGCGCTGGAACCCGTCGAGCAAGGCCTGGCCCTGGTGCTGGACGCCTCGGCGCAGGCCCGCGCGGCGCTCAGCGAGCGCCTGGGCGTGAGTGGCTATGACTGCCTGCAAGCCCCCGACTTGGCGCAGGCCATGAGCCAGGGGCTGGCCTTGCCGGCCGGCGCCTTGCGGATGGTGCTGGTGGAGCCCTTGAGCATCGCCAATGACCTGGCGGCGCTGGCGCCGCTGCAGCGTGCCCATCCAGGCCTGCGCCTGTTGATCTGCAGCGCCCGGCCGGACGCCGATGCCGCGCTTTACAAACCAGCGCCAACGCATGTGTGGTGGGCGGCATTGCGTGTGTAGGACCGCGGCAAAGCACGCTGGCCCGAGTGGCCGGCAGCGAGGCGCTGGCCGAATAGCGGGCCGCCGCGACGGGTCGACTGCTGTTGGGCGTTCGTTGGAGGGTTTCGGGGGCGGACTTTGTCTTGCGTATTTTTTCTACAGCGGTTTTTGCAAATGAGAATGCATAAGCAATAATGCGGTTTGCGCAATTGCCTGCCCGGCCCATTCAGAGTCACCGACGCCATGGAACAACGATCCACCCGCCAACGCAGCGCTATCCGCGCCGTCATCGAAGCGGCCGGGCGACCGCTGTCGCCGCAGGAGGTGCTGGAAGCCGCCCAGCTGGACGTGCCGGCTCTGTCGCTGGCCACGGTCTATCGCAATGTCAAGGCCCTGCTTGATGCCGGGGAGATCAGCGCCGTGTCCTTGCCGGGCGACAGCCCGCGCTATGAATCGGCCCGGCATGAGCACCACCATCACTTTCAATGCACGCACTGCCTGCGGGTGTTCGATGTGCACAACTGCCCCGGCGACCTCGCGGGGCTGGCCCCTGCGGGGTTCACCGTCGAGCGGCATGAGCTGACCCTGTATGGCCGCTGCAGCGACTGCCCCGCGCCCAAGCGCGCCGCAGGTAAAGGCAAGAAGGCCCATGCGCATTGACGGCTGCCCGCTGATCTAGCCATGCATCTGCGCCACCTGCTGATCCGCCTGCTGCTGCTGGCCGTGTGCTTCAACACGGCGATCGGCAAGTCGGCTCACGAAGTCTGGCATCTGGAGCAGGCCACGGCAGCGGTGACGGCGCCGTCGGCTGAGCCGGCGGATGACGCTGCCGCCTCGGAGGCGCAGGGCGTTTGCGCCTGGTGCCTCGCCCATGCAGGGCTGGGCTTTGTGCCCGCCCCGTTGGCCGCCGTCCATGGCTTGGCCTGGCAGACCGGCGCGCTGCATCCACAAGGACCGGAGACCTTCGTCCCGAATCCTGGCCGTTGGCGCTTCGCCGCGCGCGACCCGCCTGCCGCCTGAAGCTGAAGCCCGCCATCCTGGCGCGGCAGCCACTCCCTGAGCTTTCCCTGACCCGACGCGATGTCGGTGTCAGGCCTTGGCATGCACTCTGCACTCTGCACTCTGCATTCGCCGGCTTGCTCCTGCTTACTCTCCCGTCTTACCGAGTCTTCTCATGTTCTCCACACCCTCTTGCGCCCCCGGCGTGCACCTGCCGTGGGTGCTCGCGATCGCGTCGCTGTACGCCGCACCCGCCATCGCCCAATCTTCCTCGCCAGCCCCCGAGGCCGCTCAGTTGCCCGCAGTCGAAGTGGTCGGCCGCAGCGAATCCGGCGCCTATCACGCGGCCGACGCCGCCGGCGCCAAGACCGAGCTGCCGCTGCGCGAGCTGCCGCAGTCGGTTCGCATCGTCACCCGCCAGGCCATCGACGACCTCGGCGCCACCAAGCTCGATGACATACTCGATTACGTCGGCGGCGTCTCGCGCCAAAACAGCTTTGGCGGCCTCTGGGACAACATCGCCATTCGCGGCCTGCCGGGCAATGAGAACACTGGCATGGCCACGCTGCTGAACGGCTTTTCCTCCAACCGAGGCTTCAATGCGCCGCGCGACCTGGCCGGCGTCGAGCGCATCGAGTTCCTGAAGGGCACAGCCGCCGCGATGTACGGCAGCAGCGAGCCCGGCGGCACCCTCAATATCGTGTCCAAGCGCCCGCTCTGGAACAGCGCCCATGCCGCCGAGCTGTATCTGGGCAGCTACGGCCTCAAGCGCGGCGCCGTCGATAGCACCGGGCCGCTGGGCGAGAACCTGGCCTACCGGCTGAATGTTGCGGTGGAGGACCGCGACAGCTTCCGCGACCACATCAGCGCCCGGCGCGAGGTGGTCGCACCGGCCTTCACCTGGAAGCTCGGCGCTGACACCCAGCTGGAGTACGCGGGCGAGCTGCTGCGCCAGCAGACGCCGCTGGACCGGGGCGTCGTCGCGGTCAACAACCACCTCGGCGCGATTGCGCGCAGCCGCTTCCTGGGCGAGCCGGCCGACGGCGATGTGACGGTCAAGAACCAGACCCATCAATTCATCCTGTCGCACGAGTGGAGTGCCGACTGGCGCAGCCGGCTGGGCCTGTCCTACCGGGAGACCTCGATGAACGGTTTCTCGACCGAGGCGACGGCGCTGCGCCCCGACCAGCGCACGCTGACGCGCCAGCGGCGCTATCGCGACTACGACTCGGACGACGTCGCCGTGCAGGCGGAGCTGCAAGGCCATGTCAGAACCGGCGCCATCGCGCACGAGCTGCTGATCGGCCTGGAGAGCTTCCGCTTCCGCATGGACTCGGTGATGCTGCGCGTCAACCCGAGCAACGCGCAGCCCTATGCGATCGACATCCACCAGCCGGTCTACGGCCAGGCGCAGCCCGAGCCCCGGCCGAACACCAACACCATGGAGCATCAGCGCAATCACGCGCTCTACCTGCAAGATGCGATCAAGCTCGGGCGCGAGTGGCGGCTGGTGGCCGGCGTGCGCATGGACGATTACCGCCAGTCGCTGGACAACCGCCTCAGCGGTGCCAGCGCACACCAGCAACCGTCGTCGACCTCGCCGCGTGTCGGCCTGTCCTGGCTGCCCACCTCCCAATGGAGCGTCTATGCCAACGCCGGCCGTTCCTTCCGCCCCAATGTCGGCAGCGATGTCTCCGCCCAGGGCTTCGAGCCCGAGACCGGCCGTGCGCTGGAACTCGGCAGCAAGTGGGAAAGCGCCGACCGCCGCATCGGCGCCACCGCTGCGGTCTTCGACATCCGCAAGCGCAATGTGCTGACCGCCGACCCGGTCAACGCTGGCTACTCGGCCGCCGCCGGCGAGATCCGCAGCCGCGGTCTTGAGTTCGACCTGGCCGGCCAGCTGAGCCTGCACTGGCGCCTCAACGCCAGCCTGGTGCTCAACGACGTGGAGATCATGCGAGACAACAACCTGGAGGTCGGCGGGCGCCTGCTCAATGTGCCCAAGCTCAACGGCAGCGTGCTGGCCGTCTACGAGGGCGTATTTGCCGACGGCCAGCGTTTTGGGCTCGGCGGCGGCGTCACGCATATGGGCGAGCGCCTGGGCCAAGCGCGCACGCAGGCCGAGGCCAAGGCGGGCACGGCGGCGTTCATGCTGCCGGCCTACACGACGGCCAAGCTGGTCGCGCATTGGCGCCTCAACCCCAGGCTGCGTCTGACGCTGGACGTCGACAACCTGTTCGACACCAGCTACTACACCAGCTCTTACAGCCGTCTCTGGGTGGCCCCGGGCACCGCACGCAGCGCCACCTTGGGCCTGCAGGCCAAGTTCTGAATCCACCATGCCTATGTCCACCACACTCTTTAGTTCAACCCGTCCCGCCCTCGAAGCCTGCGGCGTGGTCGCCGGCTATGGCGATCACATGATCTTGCAAGGCCTGGACCTGAGCGTCCAGCCCGGCGAGATCTACGCGCTGCTGGGCGCCAACGGCGCCGGCAAGACCACCACGCTGAGCCTGTTCCTGGGCTTTGTTCAGCCCAGCAGCGGCCAGGTGCGCGTGAACGGCATCGACCCGCTGGCGGATCCGACAGCGGCACGGCGCCAGCTCGCCTACATCCCCGAGAACGTCGCGCTCTACGAGCACCTGAGCGCGCGCGAGAACATGGCCTATTTGCTTCACCTGGCGGGCCAGCCTGCCGGCGGCCAAGAGATCTGCGATGCGCTGGCGGCCGCTGGCCTGGACGCGGCAGCGCATGGGCGGCGTGTCTCGGGCTTCTCCAAGGGCATGCGCCAGAAGGTCTCGATCGCCTTGGCGCTGGCCCGCAGGGTGCCGGCGCTTTTGCTTGACGAGCCCACCTCCGGCCTGGATCCGCAGGCCAGCGCCGAGTTCAGCCGCCTCCTCGAACTGCTGCGCGGGCAGGGTGTGGCCGTGCTGATGGTGACGCATGATTTGCTCGGCGCCGCCGACGTCGCCGACCGCATCGGCTTCATCGATGGCGGGCGCCTGATCGAGGAAGTGGCGGCCGCCGGCGCGGAGCGTTTCGATGTGCGCGTCTTGCACAGGCGCTACGCCGGCCAGGAGGCGCAGCGATGAGCAGCGTCTTCAGGATTGCGGTCGAGGAGTGGCGATTGCTGCGGCGTGACCGCGTGGCGGTGTTGGGCCTGGCGCTCTTGCTGCTGTTGACGGCCGTGGCCGGCTTCACGGCCTGGGAGCAGCGCCGCAGCAGCGCCGCCGAGCGCGCGCGCCACCAGGCGCAGGTCGATCACGAGTTCGAGACCCAGCCCGAGCGGCATCCGCACCGGATGGTGCACTACGGGCATTTCGTGTTCCGGCCGCTGAACCCGCTGGCCGCCTTCGACGCGGGCGTGGACGCCTACACCGGCCACACGCTGTTCCTCGAAGGGCATCGGCAGAACAGCGCCAACTTCGGCGATGTGCGGCAGTCGTCCCTGCTGCTGCGCTTCGGCCAGCTGACGCCGGCCTTTGTGCTGCAGGTGCTGGCGCCGCTGCTGCTGATCTTCGTCGGCCATGGCTCGCTGGCGCGTGAGCGCGAATCCGGCACGCTGCGCGTGCTGCTGGCCCAGGGCGTTAGGCCGTGGCAGATCGTGGCGGGCAAGCTGCTGGCCCTGAGTGGCGTGGCCGCCGTCGCCTGGCTGCCGGCGCTGCTGGCGCTGGGCTGGATAGTCCTGGCCACGCCAACGCCCCTCGGCCTGGCCGCCTTGCTGGCGGCTGGCTACGGGCTGTGGTTGCTGCTCTGGGTGCTGGGGATTGTTGCTCTGTCGGCGGTATTCGCTCGCGCCCGCGACGCCCTGGTGGCCTTGCTCGCGGTCTGGGCGGTCAGCGTCGTGCTCGTGCCGCGGCTGGCGCCCGAGCTGGCGGCGTCGACCTTGGCGCTGCCCACGCGTTTCGAGACCGATATCGCGGTCGCACGCGACCTGGCGGCGCTAGGCGACAGCCACGACCCCAACGATCCTTACTTCGCCGACTTCAAGAAGAAGCTGCTCGCGCAGTACGGCGTCGGCCGTGTCGAGGATCTGCCGGTCAATTACAAGGGGCTGTTGGGTATGGAGGGTGAGCGGCTGACCAGCGCGCTGTTCGAGCGTTATGCCGACGCCGGCTTCGAGCGCCAGGCCGCGCAGCTGCGCCTTGTCGACGGCTTTGCCTGGCTGAGCCCGGTGATCGCGCTGCGCCGGCTGTCCATGGCTGCGGCCGGCACCGACCTGCAGAACTACCGCCGTTTCGTCGAGCAGGCCGAGCGCCATCGCTACCAGCTGGTGCAGCAGTTGAACCGGCTGCAGGCCGAGAAACTCAGCTTCGCCGGCGACCGCTCCAGCCGCGACAGCCGCATCAGCCCTGAACACTGGCACGGTATGGCTGATTTTCAATTTGAAGCGGCGCCGCCCAGCGAGGCCTTCAGCCGCGCCGGGCCTGCTGCGGGCGTGCTGCTGGGCTGGCTGGTGGCGCTGGCCGGCCTGTTGGCGCTGGCCACGCGTCGGCTGGGGAGGATCACACGATGAGCTGGCTTGTCCATGAAACGCGCCTGCTGCTGCGCTCAAGACTGGCGCTGGTCGCGCTGCTGCTGTTGTTGCTGCTGTCGACGCTGGCCGTGTGGTCGGGCATGCGCGAGGTGGCCCGCCAGCAGCAGACCATTGCGCGCCTGGCCGGTCTGCAACAGCAGGAGCTGGCCGTGCAGGCGCGCAAATACGTCGACGGCGCCGATGCTGGTTCAGCCGCGTACTACACCTTTCACAACACCTGGGACGCACCGTCTGCCGGCGCCTTCCTGGCACTCGGCCTGCGTGATGCCGCTCCTTACGTGCTGCGCGTGCGCGCCTTGGCGCTGCAGGCCCAGCTGCATGAGGGCGAGAGCTTCAATCCCGAGCTGGCGCTGGCCGGCCGCTTCGACTTTGCTTTCGTGCTGGTGTATCTGGCGCCGCTGTTCCTGATCGCGCTCTTGTACGACCTGGTCTCGGGCGAGCGCCGCGCCGGCCGTCTGCAGACGCTGCTGGCCATGCCGGGCGCCGGCCGGCGCTTGTGGCTGCGCCGCACGGGCCTGCGTGCGGCGCTGGTCTATGGCTGTCTGGCGCTGCCGGTGCTGGCCGGCGCACTGAGCAGCGGCACGTCGATGGCGGCGCTGATTGTTGTGCTGGCCAGCACGGCGGCCTATCTGGCGTTCTGGAGCGGGCTGGCGCTGATCATCGCGACGCGCGGCGTCAGCTCGGCCGCCAATGCCATGACGCTGATGGGCTGCTGGGCCGTGCTGACGCTGATACTTCCCACCCTTGCTAACGTGCTGCTAGCACGTGCCGTGCCGGTGCAGCAGGGTGTGGAGCTGATGCTGGCGCAGCGCCAGGCCGTGCATGGCGCCTGGGATCTGCCGCCCGGCGCCACCATGGAAAAGTTCCTGCGCAGCCATCCCGAATGGCGGCACACCGCGCCGCTGCCCGCCGGCTTTCACTGGAAGTGGTACTACGCCTTCCAGCAGCTGGGCGACGAGAGCGTGGCGCCACAGGTGTCGGCTTACCGTGAGGGTCTGCTGGCGCGCCAGCGCTGGACCGCGCGGCTGGGCTGGCTGCTGCCGGGCGTCGGCGTGCAAGCGGCGTTGCATCGTCAGGCCGACACCGACCTGCAGGCGCAGCTGGCCTATCAGGACCGCATTGCCGATTTCCATGCGCGGCTGCGCGGCTTTTACTACCCGTACTTGTTCAACGACATCCGCTTTGCCAGCAATGACTTCGCCGCGCAGCCGCGCTTCAGCCCGCCGGACCCGCCCACGCCGGTTCCTGCAAGTCAGCTGCTGGCACTGGTGTTGATGGGGCTTGCGGTTTTGATATTGGGTGCGGCCGCAGCGGGACATGTGCGGCCGACGCGGGTCTGATAGCAGGAGCAGCCTCATGCGCAAATCGTCATGCATGCCTGCCTGCCTGCATCCTGCGTCTTTGGGCGGGCGATGTTTGACAGCGCCGTTCATATGCCGGCAGCTTGAATCAGCGCCGCCCGCCCGCGACATCCCGCAATGTTTGCAGCATGGCCAGGGCGCCAGGCGAGAGCTGGTGATTTTTGCGGGTCACGATGCCATACAGGTCCATGCGGATGCCGAGCTCGATCGGCAGGATGGTCAAGAGCTTGGCGTCCACATAGGGCTGCACCAGCTCGGTCGGCAGCGCGCAGACCATATCCCCGCCGGTCAGCAGCTTGGTGATGACCGGCAGGGCAAGGGTCTCGACGATTTCGGCCGGCTGATCCAGGCCCAGGGACAAAAATATTGCGGTCAAGCGGTCACGCAAAATGCTGCCACTCGGCGGCAAGATCCAACCCTGGTTGACCAGCTCGGCCAGCTGCAAGTGTTCATGCTTGGCCAGCGGGTGGCCCGCACGAGCGACCAAGCTGTGCGGCTCGTCGCTGAGGGGCTCAAAGTTCAGCACCGCGGCCGACTCGGTGTCCAGGATGCGCCCGATCACCAAATCCAGCTCGCCCGCGCGCAGGTGTTGGATCATCAGCTTGCTGGTGTCCACCGTGATCGAGACATGAACGCGGGGATAGCTCTGCTTGAGCCGCTTGACGGCCTCCGGCAGCAGCCCGGTGGACGGCGTCATCACCGCGCCGACGGCGACCCGCCCGCTCAGGCCCGACTGCAACTCCATCACCTCTTGATGCGCGGCGTCCATCTCGGCCAGCGCAGCCCCAGCACGCCGGATCATCACCTCGCCATACAGCGTCGGCGCGACACCGCGCGGCAGGCGCTCGAACAACTGCACGCCCAAAGCGTGCTCCAAGTCGGCCAAGAGCTTGGAGGCGGCCGGCTGGGTCAGATGGGCTGCCTGCGCCGCGTGCAGGATGGAGCCGTGCCGACCCAGCTCGACCAGCAAGACCAGTTGCCGTGTTTTCAGGTGCGAGCGAACAAAGCGGTCGGACGGTTGATGCAGTCGAGGTTCACTCATGACTTCAGTGTAGGGCGGGCTCAAGGGGTTCCCGGCGTGAGGGCTTGCGCAAAGCCGGTCCAGCTAGGCGCGACGCCGCAGACAGTACGCTGAGTACGGCAAGGCGGAGCAACGACGCTGGGACGGTTTTGCGCGAGTCCTACTCGTGATAGAGCTGGCTGCGGCCGCCATCGATCAAGATGTCGGCCGCGTTGATGAAGCGTGCCTCATCGCTGGCCAGGAACAGGGCGGTGTAGGCCACTTCCTCCGGCTCACCCAGGCGTTTGACCGGCAGCAGCTCGGCTTGTCGCCGCGCTTCGGCGGCCGGGTCGGCAAAGCCGGCCAGCCACGCCTGGTTCGACTCGGTCATGATGAAGCCCGGCGAGATCGAGTTGACCCGCACGCCGCGCGCCGCGTATTCAATCCCCAGCGATTTGGTCAGGCCCAGCAGCGCATGTTTGGCCACCGGGTAGGGGAAGCAGCCGGGGATGATGCGGTGGCCATGGACCGAGGCGATATTGACGATGCTGCCGGCGGCTTGCGCCAACATATGCGGCAAGGCTGCCCGCGCACAATGCCAGGCGCCGTCGAGGTCGACGGCAAAGCAGCGCTGCCACTGCTCGCTGCTCATCTCCAAGGGGTCGGCGAACACATTCATGCCGGCGTTGTTGATGAGAATATCGAGGCGGCCAAAGCGCTGCACCGTCTGCGCCACCATCGCGTTGACGGCCTCGCCATCGGCCACATCGGCCTGCACGAACAGGCAGCGCCCTTCGCTGATGGGCGCATGCAATTCGGCGCGCAGCGCGGCGGCGTCTGCGTCATCACGGTGGCTGTTGATCACCACGCTGGCCCCTTCTGCCAGGAACAGGCGCGCGATGGCGCGGCCAATGCCCAGGGTGGAGCCGGTCACCAGGGCAACCTTGTTTTGCAGTCTATTTGTCATGGCTTTGATTTTAAAAGTTCAGGGGCCTGGGTCTGCTCGGCCCAAGCGTCCAGCGCCGGCAGCGCCCGGCCTTTGAAGTCGAAGAGGGTGGTGTTGCTGACCACATTCGGCCCCGGCTTCGCATCGCCCTCACGCAGCGCCCAGCCAATGCCGGGCGTGGCAATCATCACCGGGTCCCAATAGAGCAAGCCCAGCACGCGCGGCTCCTTTTTGAGCAGGCCGAACAGCTCGACCATGAAGTCACGCTGGCCCTGTGGTGAGCTCATCGCAGCCGGGTAGGGGCCGTTATCGCTGAGCTGGCCGGGCCAGCCATTCGGCAGCGTCGGCGCCCAGTTGAAGCCGACCTCCATCACCAGCAAATCTTTGTCGAACAGCGTCGTCACCGCGCGGCTGAACGCGGCCATCTGGGCGGCCGTCTTCTGGGTCCAGAACGGGTAGTAGGACGCACCGATCACGTCCCACTCCACGCCGTAGGCGCGGGCCTGATCGAACCAGTCGCGGTATTTGGCGAGATTGCCGCCGTCGTCTATGTGCAGCACGATCTTGGCGTTAGGAGTCACCACTTTGACCGCCGCATGGCCGGCGCGCAACAGCGGCGCCAGGCCGTCCCAGCCGCTGGCGCCCGGTGGTGAGAGTTTGCCGTAGGGGTAGAGCATGCCGTGCTCGATCTCATTGCCCAGCGAGACGAACTCTGGGCTAGTGCCCTGGGCCCGCATCGCCAGCATCACCTCGCGGGTGCGCTGGTAGACCAGCTCGGCCAGGCGGGCGCGCCGCGCCGCCTCGTCGGGCAGGCGACCCAGCGCCTTGGCCCAGGCGACGGGTACGTTCTGCGTCTTCGAGTTGGTCCAGAAATCGCTGTAGTGCAGGGTCAGCTGGATCTGCATATCTAGCGCCTTGGCGCGGCGCGCCATGCTGAGCAGATCGGGCAAATCCATCGAACCTGCGGGCCAGTAATGGTCGTCGGCGCCGGACCCCGAACCGGGGCTGTCGTAGAGGCGCAGGCGGGCGATATTGTGGCCGTGGTCGGCCAGTATTTTCAGCGCGTCGCCGGGTTTGCCTTGCCGGTCCGAATAGACCGCGCCATGCGCTTCCATCAGGGGCAGGACGGAGACATCGCCGCCGGCCATAAAGGGCGCCGCCTGGGCCGCAGAGCAGGCCAGCAGCAGGGCCGATGCCAGTAACTTAAGCATGCTTGCTGCCTCGCGCTTTGAGTTGGTCCAGCAAGACGGCGGCCAGCAGGATCAAGCCGCGCATCAGGTACTGATAAAACGCATCGACATTCATCAGATTCATCACGTTCTCGACCGTGCCCATGATCAGCACGCCGATCAGCACGCCGAAGATGCGCGCGCGTCCGCCCTGCAGCGAGACGCCGCCCAGCACACAGGCCGAGATCACGTCGAGCTCGAAGCCGGTGGCCGAATTGGGCTGGCCGCTGGTGATGCGTGAGGCCAGGATCAGGCCGGCCATCGCCGTCACCAAGCCCTGCAGCATGAAGATCCAAACGCGCAGCTTCTCGACCTTGACGCCCGCCAGCCGGGCGGCTTCCGGGTTGCCGCCGATGGCCAGCGTGTTGCGCCCGAACACCGTGTGATTGAGCAGTACGCCGAAGACCAGGAAGCAAGCACCCGTCACCCAAATCGGCAGCGGCAGGCCGAAGATGCGGGTGTCGCCGAAGCTGATGAAGCTCTCGTCGGCAATGCCCACCGCCTGGCCCTGCGAGACGATGAAGGCGAGGCCGCGCACCATCAACATGGTGGCCAGCGTGGCGATCAGAGCGTTGACCTTCAGATAGGCGATCAGCACGCCGTTGCCGGCGCCGATCAGGGCGCCGGCGAGCAGTCCGCCGCCGACCGCCAGCGTCACGCTCTGCGTGTGTTCCAAGATGATGGCGCCGAGCACGCCGGCAAAGGCAATCGTCGAGCCGACCGAGAGGTCAAAGTCACGCGAGGCCAGGCACAACATCATGGTGCAGGCGACCATGCCGATCTGCGCCACCGACAGCATCAGGCCGACGATATTGGCGGCCGAGAAAAAGTTCTCGACGCTGACGGCCAGCACGACGAACAGGACGGCATAGCCCAGGGTCATGCTGTGCTCGGTCAGCCAGGCGCGGTTGAGGGGTTTCTTCATGGTGGCATGGTCGAGCGGAGTCTTGCTGATGGCGGTCATGGTGAAAAATGTTCCGTGCAAATATCTAGTTATGGTGTCAGGCCAGATCGGGCAGAGCCATGCGCAAGACGGCGGTTTCGCTGGCGGCTGAGCGGTCCAGCTCGCCGCTGATGCGGCCCTCGCGCATCACGATCACGCGGTCGGCGATGCCCAGCACCTCGGGCAGCTCGCTGGAGATCACGATCACGCAGCAGCCGCTTGTCGCCACTTCGTGGATGATTCGGTAGATCTCGTTCTTGGCACCGACGTCGATGCCGCGGGTCGGCTCGTCCAGGATCAGCACTTTGAGGTCCGGCTCGGCCAGCCAGCGCGCCAGAATCACCTTTTGCTGGTTGCCGCCGGACAGCAGGCGGATCTCCTGCTCGCGGTTCGGCGTCTTGATGCGCAGGCGTTTGATGAAGGCATCGGCCAGCGCCGCCTCGCGCGCATGGCGCAGGAACAGCCCGCCCAGCAGACCGTGGCGGCGGCAGCTGATATTGATGTTTTCGGCCACCGACGATTGCGCCAGGATGCCTTGCTCCTTGCGGTCCTCCGGGCACAGCACGATGCCGGCCTCAATCGCCGCCGACGGGCCCTTGGCCGAGACGGGCTTGCCGTCCAGCAAGACCTGACCCTGGCTGCGCGCATCGGCGCCGTAGAGCAAGCGCATCAGCTCGCTGCGGCCGGCGCCGACCAGGCCAAAGAAGCCCAAGACCTCGCCGGCGCGGACAGAGAAGTCCAGCGGTGCGGCCAAGCTGTCACCGAGCATGCCGCGCACCTGCAGGCGTTCGGCCCCCAGCTGGCGCTGCTGGTAGTCATAGATATCGCTGACCTCTCGGCCCACCATATCGCTGATCAACAGGTCACGCGGCACATCGGCCATCACCGGGTGGGTGGCGACCTTGCGGCCGTCGCGGAAGATGGTGCAGCAGTCGCACAGCGCATACAGCTCTTCCAGCCGGTGCGAGATGTAGATGAGGGTCTTGCCAGCCGCGCGCAGGTCGTTGACCAACTTGAACAGCACCTCACTCTCGCGGTGCGAGAGGCTGCTGGTCGGCTCGTCAAAAGCGATCACCTGGGCGTCCTGCAGCACGGCCTTGCAGATCTCGGCCATCTGGCGCTGCGCGATCGACAGATCGATCATCAGCGCGTCGGGGTCCAGATCGACGCCGATGTCGGCCAGCCGCGCCGCGACTAACTCACGAGCCGCGCGGCGGTCGACGAAGCCGAAGCGCTGCGGCAGCCGGCCCAGCAGGACGTTCTCGGCCACCGTCAGCTCGGGCACATATTGCAGCTCTTGGTGGATGACGGCGATGCCGCTGGAAATCGCGTCCGCCGCCGAGCCGAAATGGCATTCCTGGCCGTTCAAGAGCAGGCGGCCGCCGTCCGGCCGGTACTGGCCGCCGAGTATCTTCAGCAGCGTCGATTTGCCGGCGCCGTTCTCACCCAAGAGGCCATGGACCTGGCCGGCGCGCGCTTCGAAGCTGACGCCATTGAGCGCCTTGACGCCGGGGAAGACCTTGCTGACCTGGTCGAACTGAAGGGATGCTGTGTTCACAAGCCCATCTGCTTGCGCAGCTCGGTTTGGTTCTGGCGGGTCATCAAGGTGCCGCTGGTCAGCGTGACGGCCGGCGGCGCTTGCTGGGTGGTGATCCAGCTGTACATACTGGCGGCGGTCTCATAGCCATGGCGCTTGGGGCTGATCAAGACGGTGCCAAAGAAGGCGGTAGGCGCCGGCTTGGTGAATTCGTTCAGTGCGGTCTGGCTGCCGCCGATGCCGATGGCGATCAGCTCATCCTTGCGGATGCCGCGGCCCTCACCGGCGCGCACGGCGCCCAGCACCGCTTCGTCATTCATGCCCATTGCCACCCAATGCTTGAATTTCGGGTTCTTGGTGAAGGCGATATTGGCGGCGTTGAAGGCGTTTTCGGTGTCGGTCTTGGCCTGCGGCGCATCGATCACATTGGCGGCGGACAGGCCGGCGGCCTTCAAGGCGTCAACGGCCCCCATGGTGCGTTCGCGCCCGGTCGGGAGTTGATCAAAGGCGACGCGCAGCGCGCCGACTTCGTTTAAATTCCAGCCGCGTTTCTTGATTTCTTCCAGCAGGCCCAAGCCCACCTGTTTTCCGATCTCATAGCCCGAGATACCCATGTGGGGGATGCCGGCAATCGGCTTGCCGGTGCCGTCGACCAATTGATCATCGACCGAGATGACCTTCAGATCATGGCGCTTGGCGGCGCGGGCGACTGCCGCGCCCAGCTTCACATCGGGGGCGCAGATGACAAAGCCCTGGGCCTTTTGCGCGGCCAGATTGTCGATCGCTGCCATCATTTTTTCGCCGTTCGGGATGCCGATCTTGACGAGGGTGAAGCCCTTGTCCTTGGCGGCTTGCTCGGCGAATTTCCATTCGTCCTGGAACCAGGGCTCCTCGGCCTGCTTGACCAAGAAGCCGATCTTGACGGGCTCAGCGGCATGGCTGGCCAATGGAAGAAGGGCCAGCAGGGCGCTGGCCAACAGGGGCTTGGCCCATTGTTGTAGTTTGGTTTTCATGGCTTTTGTCTCCGTTCTTGGTTTACAGCTAGGCGGCAATCGGTCTGTCGTCGAACAAGGCGTCCGGCAGGCCGCGGAACTCTGGGGCGGCGAGGCCGAACAGGCTGCCCGACAGCGGCTGCGCCTCCAGCGCCTCGCGGCTCAGCTTCTGGCGCGCGCTGGTGACCATCAGCTGGCTGTAGTTCTCGCCGCCAAAGGCCGGGCAGGTGGTGTGGGCGGCGGGCATCGCTACCACCCGCATGGCCTGGCCCTCAGGCGAGTACTGGACCACCCGGCCGGCGCCCCATTGCGCGTTCCACAAGCTGCCATCCGCGGCGATGACGGCGCCGTCCGGCCAGGCGTGGTCGGGTGTGATGCGGGTGAACAGGCGCTGATTGGCGACTTGCGCACTGTCGGCGTCGTAGTCGCATTGCATGATGGCCTGGCTGAAGGTGTCACAGAAGTACATCGTGCCGCCGTCCGGGCTGAAGCAGATGCTGTTGGCGATCGACACCGCCGGCAGCGCCAGCCGGCGCAGGCCATGGCGGACCGAGTATTGGTAAAAACTGCCGATCGCGCGCTGCTCGCCGACCTCGTTCATGGTGCCGAAGACGAAGTTGCCGCTGCGGTCGGTGCGCCCGTCGTTGATGCGGGTGCGCGGCTCGGCAGCATCTACCGGGCACAGCGGCGTCAGCGCCTGCAGCGAGGCGGTCGCGCCGCCGCTGGCCTGCTTGTCGACCAGGCTGGCCATGCATAAACGCTTGGCCAGGCCCAGCAGCAAACGGCCCGAGCGCGTATGGGCAAAGCTGCCCAGCCGGTCGGGCAGCTTGACCACCAGGGTATTGGCCTCGCCGGGCGTCCAGGCGTTCAGCGTGGAGGCCTCGATGTCGGTCCACCACCAGCGGCCGCTGCCGGCATGCCATTGCAGGCCCTCGCCCAGGATGGCGCTTTGAGTCAGGGCCAGCGTGGCCATCTGCGTGGCCGTCTGCGTGGCAAGAACTGCTTGTGTATCGGTCGACATAAAGGAATCCTGTTGTTTACATCTCGGCCATCAGGCTGAGGCCGAAGCGGCGGTCGTCGGCATAGGTGCCGCGCGGCAGATTGTCAACGGCGTAATAGCTGGTCCGCTTGGTGCGCAAGAGGTTGTTCGCCTCGACCGATAGCTTCAAGTTCTTGTTGATCTGGTAGCTGGCGTAGGCGTCCAGCATGCCGTAGGCCTTCATATAGACCGAGGTCTGCGCGATGGTGCTGCCCTTGTTGGGGTAGTAGTTCATCGTATCGACCAGGGCCTTGCCGCGGTAGTTGTAGGCCAGGCGCAGGGCGAAGTCGCTGTAGTCATACATGGCTATCAGGTTGTAGCTGTCGCGCGAGAGGTTTTGCAGCTGGGTCTTCTGGCCGCCCAGCGGGCCCGGCGCCGAGCTGTCCACATAGGTGTAATTGGCCTGCAGGCCGAGGCCGCGCAGGGCGCCGGGCAGGCCGGTGAAGAAGGCCTGGTAGCCGAGCTCGATACCCTGGATGGTGCCGTTCTCGCCGTTCTTCGGCGTTGAGACGGTGTAGGGCTCGCCCTGATAGACCAGCTGCTGGGTGCTGGTCTGGATGAAGCCGTCGACCTTTTTGTAGAAGGCCGCGCCGTAGACATGGTCGCTCTTGCTCATGTAGTACTCGAGCGAGGCATCGAACTGATTGGCCGACAGCGCGCCCAGATAGGGGTTGCCGAGATAGCCGGTCTTGTCATTGACGTTCAGGCTCAGGCTGGGCGTCAGCTGGTTGAAGTCGGGCCGCGACACCACCTTGGACGCGGCGATGCGGGCCAGCAGCTTGTCGCTCAGCTCCATGTGGGCGTTCAGGCTGGGCAGCACATCGGTCTCGCTGTCGCTCACTTGCTGGGCCAGCGGCGCAGCACCGGTGGTGTTGTAGAAATTGCGCTCGTTGCGGGTCTTGACCACGCGCAGGCCGAAGTTGCCGGTCACGCTCTTGCTCAGCAGGGTGGTGTCGAAATCGGCCAGGCCGTAGACGGCGGCGGTTTCTTCACCGAACTCGAAGGTCTGCGCCAGATCCATGCCCGGCACCGTCAGGCCCAGCGCCTTGCGCGAGCCCTGGGTGTCGCGCAGCCAGTTCAAGTTGGTCAGCGACAGCCACTGCGTGACGATCTGGCCGCTGCCGGCGGTGTGCAGCAGGTTGCTGTAGGGGATCACGCCGATCTGCTGGTCCAGCGCGGTGACGGCACCGCCGACGCCGCTGCCGGGCGTGTCGGTCCAGATATTGTTCATGGTGTTGACCTCGGCGCTGGTGGCCTTGCGGTCGGATGCGCGCACGCCGGCGCGCAAGCGGGAGAAGAAGCCGTCCAGGCGCTTCTCGCCGTCCAGGCGCAGGACGGTCTCATGGCCGTCGTTCTCCTGGCGGAAGTAGAGCGCCTTGTCGGCCCAGTACTTGGACTTGGAGAGCAGGTCGGTGGGGCTGGTCATCACGCCGAAGGCCGAGGGCAGCTCGGTCGTCATGTCGAAGCTGTACTGGGTGGCGGCGAAGGTGCCCAGGCGCACCTCGGAATAGACGCTGGAGAAGCTGCTGTCGGTATAGCTGAGTTCCGACTTGACGCGCCAGTCATTGGCATGCCAGTCGGCGCCTATCGCCAGTTGCGAGGTCTTGGTCTCGCGGTCGGTGATGGCGCCGGTGGTGCTGGCCGAAGCGCCGTAGAACAGGCCCTTCTCGAATTTCTTGTTCGGCGCGCTGATCGTGCCCTCCACCGGCCAGAGCGCGCCCAGATTGGTGGCGGCGCTCCAGTTGGCCCAGTACGGCGAGGCGAAGTGGCCGTTCATATCGGTCTCGGTCTTCAGCTCGGTGTGGTTGGCATCGAGGTAGAAGTCCCATTCCTTATTGGGGCGGAACTGCAGCGAGGCGCTGACGCCGGTGCGTGCGCGGGTGCCGGCTTCGTAGGCATACCAGACGCCGGTCGGCGCATGCACGCCCGAGCCATCGGCCAGCTCGGCCGGGGTGCCCAGCTCTTGGGTGTCGGCGCGGTAATTGCGCTTTTGATGGGCGACGCTGAGCAGCGCGCCGAACTCGCCGCCGTCCAGGCGCCAGCGGTTGCTCAGCAGGGCCGAGCCCTCGACATTGCTTTTCTCGCTCAGGTCGGCATAGGTGGTCTTGACCGTGCCGGCCACCTTGGCGCCGGAGAAGTCAAACGGCCGCCGTGTGCGCAGATCGATGACGCCGCCGATGCCGCCTTCGACCTGGTCGGCGGTCGGGGTCTTGAACACATCGGCGCCGGCCAGCAGCTCGGAGGGCACGTCTTGCAGCGACAGGCCGCGCTCCTTGCCGGCGGTGAAGATGGAGCGGCCGTTCAGCAGCGAGATCGTCTGCGACAGACCGCGCACCTGCACTCTGTCCCCCTCGCCACGGTTGCGCGAAATCTGCACACCGGCGATGCGCTGCAGCGCCTCGGCGACATTGGCGTCGGGCAGCTTGCCGATGTCATCGGCGACGATGGAGTCGACCACCTGATCGGCATTGCGCTTGCGATCCTGCGCCTTCATCAGGCTGGACTTCATGCCGGTGACGACGACGGTGTCCAGCGTCTCGGCGGCCGGCTGCGCGCTGTCTTGAGTTTGGGCGGCGGCGGGCAGGCCAGTGAAGAGCGCACTTAGCGCGAGGCTGAGCAGGGTGGGGCGCAGGGCTGAGTGAGGGCGTGAAGAGGGGCCGATGGAGCAGGGTTTCATAGTGTCTCGTGTCTTTCTTATGTTTGTCTGTTTGTCTGAACTTTGTTGTCACCAACGTCGTCAAGTTACCGGCAAGCTACATGCTGGGCAAATGTGTTATTTCGATTCATCTATCTTGAATTCGTATATCAAGGCCGCAGGGTCCAGCGGTAGACGGGAATCAGGCTGACCTTGCGCAGCTCGGCCAATTGGCCCTCGCCCTTGAAGTCCGGCCGGTGCTCGCGCGGCAGGTAGATGGGCGCGTCGGCGCGCAGCGGCAACACGCTCAGGTTCAAGGGCTTGCCGGCTTTCGGGCTCAGGCCTTTCAAGCCGATTTGCCACAGCTGGCCGTTGTAGTACCAGTCGTCCAGCATCTTCGTGCCGGCAAACAAGCGGCCGATATCGCCGACGAAATCGATCTGCAGCAGCACATCGTCCAGGCCCTCCAGGCTGGCGGCGGGCGGCAAGGCTATCTGCCAGGCCGCCGCCGTTTTGAAGGCCTCCGGTATCGGTTGCAGCGCCGCCTTGGCCAGGCCGCCGACCATCACCGGCTGCGCCTTTTGGGCCGTGCGGATCTGGCTGACTTTGGCCTCCAGCTGGCGCGGCTGATGCTCGGCCGCCAGGACTTGGAACAGGCCGTCGCGGGCCACCGGCTTGAGCGTCAGATTCGACTGCGGCAGCTGAGCTAATGCCGGAAACACGGCGACGCGCGGGCTGGCATCACCGGCCGACAAGACATCGAGGCCGCCGGCCGCGAAGTGGCTGTCCTGCGCGCTCAGCACCAGGCGGCGCTGGCCGGCCAGCTCGCCGATGGACAGCTGCTGCGTCTGCGCCGGCGTCAGCAGCAGCACGGTGACGGTCGGCGCGCCGGGGCGCTTGATCGTCAGCGCCGCGTTGATGCCGGGCTGCAATTGGTCCAGCACCAGCTTGCCATCGACCTGCTGGCTGCGTGCGTTCGGCGCGCTGATGTGGGCGGCGCTTGCAGCATCAAAAGCCAGCTCGACCGGGATGCCGGCCTGGGCCGAGAAGACATAGACCAGGCCGGCCTTGCCCTGGTCCAGCCGCGCGACCGGCTGGGCCGTCGCATAGCGCAAGCGCGTGCCGGCCAGGTCCAGATTGAGCGGCCAGATGAAGTAGGCGCCATTGGCGATGTCGACAGCCTGCTGCGGGAACTGCAGCGTCTCCGTTGCTAACTTGACGGAAAAGCGGATCTGCTTTTGCGCCGGCATCGCGTATTGCCGCACATGGTTGTTGAAGAACAAGAAGCCGCTGTCGCCATTGGCGCGCACCGACCAGCGCGGCGTCTGCAGCTCGGTTGCCACGGCCGGCGTGATGGCCGGCTTGCGCACCGTCATCGCCGCGAGTTGCGGGCCGAAGTCCTGCATAAAGTAGTGGAACGGACGCAGCTTGTTCAACACCGGGCGCTGTTGACCGTCCGGCCCCAGCGGGGCGTTGAAGTCGTAGTTGATCATCGGCGTGTCGTTGTAGCCGCCGCTCAAGGTGCTTTCTTCCAGCGTGTTGATGCCGTTGACGCTGAGCGGGTTGCGGCCGCCGTGGAACATGTAATAGCCCATCAGATTGACGCCCGAGCCCAGCTGCACCGGCAGCATGGCCGCGATGTCATCCGCCGACACCAGGGTGCGGCGGCGGTACATGGCCGGCAGGCCGGCGCCGTACTCTGCACCCAGGAAGGGGGTCAACCCGATATCGGTCTCGGCCGTGCCGGGCGCGGTCGCGGCGGTCTGCGCGCCGAGGTCGCCCGAGACCCGGCTGTCGAAGCGGAAGGCATAGGTTTCTTTGGGCGGCAGCTCGGTCGTCGAGACGCCCCAGGGCTCGTCCGGGTAGCCGCCGAAAACGGGGGTTACTTCACCGGACGGGTAAATCGTGCCGTCCCAGCCGGTGACGGTGTAATAGGGCGCGTCCATGCCGGCTTGACGGGCCAGGGTTTTTAGCTTGCTGATATGGGCCGCGCCTTGGCCGGGGCCGTTCAGGTTGTATTCGTTCTCCAACTGGATGCCGACGACGCGGCCGCCGTCCTTCCACATCAGGCCCTTCAGCTGCTGACCGATCTGGCCATAGAGGCGCTCGACCACGGCCAGATACTGCGGGTCATTGCCGCGCGGCGGCATCGCGTTCACGACCCAGTCCGGGATGCCGCCGTAGCGGGCCTCGGCATGGACCCAGGGGCCGATGCGCACCATCACATCGAGGCCGATCTTGCCGGCCAGCTGCACAAAGCGGCGCAGGTCGCGGTTACCGCTCCAGGTGAATTTCCCGTCCAGCTCCTCGTGGTGGTTCCAGATCACATAGCTGGCGACGATGGTGATGCCGGCCGACTTCATCTTGCGCAGCTCGCCCTCCCAGCTCTCGGCCGGGCTGCGGCTGTAGTGGAACTCGCCCATCACCGGCAGCCAGGGCTTGCCGTTGCGGGTCAGGAACTGGTTGTTGGCACCCAGGGTCTCGCCGCTGGGGGAGACGGCCGTGCCGAGTTGCAGATGGCCGGTCTGCGGTGCCGGCACCGGCGCGCTGGCGTCGATGTGCAGCAGGGTCTGGGCCAGACTGATGCCGCTGAGGCATGCGCCCAGCAGACCCGCAACGAGATGGTGCTTGTTCATGATGTCTCCTCGATTTTTTGTGATCGGCGCTCGATTCCTGTCGCACGCCTGTTTGTCTTTTTTTACAACGCGCGCCAGGCCTGCACAAAAGCGCGCGCGCGCTCGGCCACGGCCGCCGCCGTGTAGCCCGGTGCGTACAGCGCCGAGCCGAGGCCGAAGCCGGAGGCACCGGCCTGCACATAGGGCGCCATGGTCTTCGGCGTCACGCCGCCGACCGGCAGCAGGTGCACGCTGGTCGGGATCACCGCACGTATCGCCTTGACGATTTGCGGCGTGATCAATTCGGCCGGGAACAGCTTGACCGCATCGGCGCCGGCCGCCGCGCAGGCAAAGGCCTCGGTCGGCGTGGCCGCACCGGGCACGCAGAACATGCCGTCGGCCTTGGCCGCGCGCACTACTGCCGTGTCGGCATGCGGCATCACGATCAGGCGGCCGCCGGCGTCCTTGACCTTGCGGGCGGCGTCCACGCTCAGCACCGTGCCGGCGCCGAGCAGGGCGTCGGCGGGCAGGCAGGCGGCCAGGCGGGCGATCGAATCCAGCGCCTGCGGCGAATTCATCGGCACCTCGATCAGGCGGAAGCCTTCCTCATACATGCCCAGCGCGATCGCCTCGACCTCGTCGGGCCGCACGCCGCGCAATATGGCCACCAGGGGCAGGGCTTTGAAGGCGCTCTCGAAAGAGCTGGTCTGGCTCATGGGGTTCCTTGTTGTTAGTTCGTTGTGAGCAGCCAAGCGGCGCTCTGCGCCAGCCGCCAGAGGCCGGCCGGTGCGGTGTTGTCCAGCAGCAGATCGGGCTTGCAGGCGAAGACGCTCAAGCCCTGCTCGTAGCGGGCGCACAGCGTCGGCTCGCCGATCAGCACCAGCGGCGCTTGGCTCAGACCTTGGGCGGCACGCCAGGCCAGGCCGGCGCGCAGCTCATGGCCGATCAGCAGGCCGGATAGATAGTCGGCCAGGCCGGCAGCGGGCAGCTGTTCCATCAAGCCCAGCGTGCGCACGGCAAACAGCTGATGCGCGAGGCCCAGCTCGCCTTGGTCACGGGCGGCTTGCACGCCCTTCAAAAACGCCGCCGTATCGCTGGCTTCCACCTGCTCAGGCATCAGCCGACCTAACACCGAATGTTGACGCAGCAGCGCATAGAGCTCGCCGGTCATCTGGCTGACGAAACCGCGCACGTTTGCTTCGCGCAACTCGGCCCATTTGGAATGCGTGCCCGGCATCACCACGCAGGCCGCCTCGGTCAGCTGCGGGTAGAGCTGCAGCGCGCCGATCAGCTGAGTTTCCTCGCCGCGCATCACATCGGGCGGCAGGCCGGCCGGCTGATGCAGCAGGCCGGGAATGATGCGCAGGCTGCGGCCGTTAGCATCGACGCTGACGGTCTGCGCGGCTAGATCGGCCTCACCGGCCGGGCAGTCCGCATAGGGCGCCTCGCGCCAGCCATGCTTGGCGCCGACCATGCCGCAGGCCAGCAGCGGCAGTTGCGGGCGGGCCAGCAGCCAGTCGCCGGCAATCTGGTCCAGCGCCGCCAGATAGGCCTCGGGCTTGCCGTTCATTACGCTGGCGCCCTGGGCCGAGCTGCGCGTCGCCAGGGTCAGGCCTTGGGCGTTGATCAGAAAGGCGCGCAGGCCGCTGCTGCCCCAATCGAGCGCCAGCAGCGCCGCTTGCTCCACAGCGCTATTCATCACCATTCGGCCACGCTGCCGTCGGCGTGACGCCACAAGGGATTGCGCCAGTCGGGCGCGCTCTTGCTGGCTTCGATCACGCGCTCTTCGTCGACCTCGACGCCCAGGCCCGGCTTGCTCAGCGGCTTGATGAAGCCACCGTCAATGTGGAAGTCATCCTTGTTCAACACATAGTCGAGCAGCTCGCCGCCCTTGTTGTAGTGGATGCCCATGCTCTGCTCTTGCAGCACGGCGTTGTGCGAGACGAAGTCGACCGCCAGGCAGGCGGCAAGTGCAATCGGCCCAAGCGGGCAATGCGGGGCCAGCGCCACGTCATAGGCCTCGGCCATGCTGGCGATCTTTAGGCATTCGGTGATGCCGCCGGCATGCGAGAGGTCGGGCTGGACGATGGACAGGCCGCCGGCCTGGAACACGCGCTTGAAGTCGAAGCGCGAGTACATGCGCTCGCCGGCTGCCAGCGGGATGCTGGTGTGCTGGGCCAGGCGGGCATAGGTCTCGTCCTGCTCGGCCAGCACCGGCTCTTCGACAAACAGCGGGCGGAACGGTTCCAACTCGCGCAACATCACCTTGGCCATCGGTGCGCCGATGCGGCCATGGAAGTCGATACCGAACTCGATCTCATTGCCAAACGCGGCGCGGATCTCGGCGATGCGGCCAACCGCCGCGTCAACCTGGGCCGCACTGGCGATCAGGCCCATCTCCTCGCTGCCGTTCATCTTGAAGGTGTCAAAGCCACCCAGGCGCAGGCGCTTGATGTCCTCGATCACATCGGCCGGGCGGTCGCCGCCGACCCAGGAATAGACCTTCATCTTGTCGCGCACCAGGCCGCCCAGCAGCTGGTAGACCGGCACGCCCAGCGCCTTGCCCTTGATGTCCCACAGCGCTTGGTCAATGCCGGCGATGGCGCTCATCAGGATGGCGCCGCCGCGGTAGAAGCCGCCGCGGTACATGACCTGCCAGAGGTCGTTGATGCGGGCCGGGTCTTGGCCGATCAGATAGGGCGCGAACTCCTGCACCGCCGTCTCCACCGTGCGGGCCTTGCCCTCGATGACGGGTTCGCCCCAGCCGGTGATGCCGGCGTCGGTCTCGATCTTCAGGAACATCCAGCGCGGTGCCAGGCGGTAAGTCGTCAGCTTGGTAATCTTCATGAGGCCAGAGGCAGTCTAGGTATGGCCGCCAGCTTATGTCTGCGAGCTAGTTTAAAAGTATCACTTTTCAGCGTTTAAATATGCTGAATTTGGATAGATTGATGGACCGGAGCAAGGTCGCACCAGGCCAGCTGCCTGGCGCGGTTTTGCATGCGATAGATCTGCGGGTTTTTGCGTAGACCTGATGCTCGAAAGCACATTGCAGAAGCAAAAAATGTGATTAGCCCGGCATCGCTCTAAAAACTAATATCCAACCCGACCAAGCGATATGGCTTGGTCGAAATGCATGCAGGCAGACATCAAAACGGCCGCGTTGTCAGTTGAGGGAGCTTTGGGTCCCACCAGAATCAACTGAATAGCGAGCAAAACAAGACTGGAGACACAATGAATATCAAGCGCGAGCGGGCCCATGCGGCCCATCAATCCCCGCTTTTCACCCTGCGCAGCACCGCTGCTGCGGTGATCGCCTTGAGCGGCCTGCTGGCTGGCGGCCTAGCTGCTGCCCAGGCTGCGGCCGACGCCAAGACCGAGACGCTGGACACGGTGGTCGTCACCGGCGCCCGCAAGTCGGCCGAGAGCGCCCAGCTGATCAAGATGCGCTCAGACCAGGTGGTGGACTCCATCGTCGCCGAAGACATCGGCAAGTTCCCGGACAAGAACGTGGCCGAAATTCTCGGCCGCGTTACCGGCGTGCAGATTCAGCGCGGCAACGGCGAGGCCGGCAATGTGATCATTCGCGGCCTCGGCGGCGTCGTCACCCTGCTGAACGGACGCGAGTTCTTCTCCGACTCCGGGCGCAGCCTGTATCTGGCCGATGTGCCGGCGACGATGTTGCAGCGTATCGACGTCTACAAGACCCAGGAAGCCAGCTTGCCCGAGGGTGGCACGGCCGGTGTCATTGATGTGCGCACCAACCGCCCGTTTGACTTCAAGGGCCCGCAGTTGTTCGTCAACGGCCGCCTTGAGCACCGCGACAAGGCCAAGGTCAACAACCCCGATCTCAGTACCATGGCCTCCAACCGCTGGAAGACCGATCTGGGTGAGATCGGCGCCTTGGTGGGCCTGTCGTATCAGCGTGGCCAGTACCACGATGAGCGCGCCTTTGTTGCCGATCCGCTGGTTTTCAAGGCGGCGGACGTGCAGGTTGGCAACCCGACGATCAAGACCGATGTGCTCGGCGCCGACGCCGTCGGCCGGGTGCTGGACCTGGGTGACCGCAAGCGCCTGGCCACCAATTTCGCCCTGCAGTGGAAGCCGCGCGCCGATATGGAGTTCTTCGCCGAGGGCTTCGCCACCAAGATCGATCATGAATACCAGCAGTCCTTCATGGTGGCCGGCGTGCCATGGTGGGGCCTGGCCAACACGGTCATCACCACCAAGCCCGGCACCAGCAACCTCGACACCATCTACAACACCAACCACGACGGCTGGGGCTTCACGTCCACTCAGGCCAAGCATGACGAGGCCAGCAACAACCAGTTCGCCGTCGGTGGCCACTGGGATGCCACAGAACGCCTGCGCCTGAGCAGCGAGCTGGCCCATACCCGCAGCTCGATCGACTGGGTCAACCGCATCCTGGATACCGGCTACACGCCACACAACACCATTGCCAAGGTGCGCGACGGTGGTGGCTTCATCGACTATCCCGCCCTGGACCTGACCCAGGCGAGTAACTTCCGCATCAACGGTGGCGTTGACGTGCGCGGCCGCCGCACCGGCGACTCGCTGGACTGGCGCGGCGACGCGGTCTATGACTTGGGCGAAGGTTTCTTCCGCGAAGTCAGCGGCGGCGTGCGCCTGGCCGAACGCAATGCGATGTCGGTCAACACCAGCATGCCTTGGACGACCAGCTTCGCCGCTGTCGGCAAGAGCGTGGCCGACTTCCCTGGCGTCTACACCGTTTCGCCGGCCACTTGGGGCGATTTCGGCGTCAAGCAATATGTGTACGCCAATCGCGACTGGTTGCTCGGCAACGGCGAAGACTTCCGCAAGATGCTGACCGGCAGCACGGCACTGACCGCCTTTGACCCGATGACGCTGTTCAACGACACCGAGAAGACCAGCGCGGCCTATGGCCGCACCAAGTTCGGTTTCAAGGCCTTTGGTTTGCCGATCACCGGTGTGGCCGGTGTGCGCGTGGTGCGCACCGAGCAGCAGCTGTCCGGCAACTCCAAGAACGCCTCGACCGGTGTGATCACCCCGATCGACATCAACATCACCCGTACCGATGCCTTGCCGACGCTGGCCTTCAAGGCCGAGTTGACCAGCAAGCTGATCAGCCGCTTGGTCTGGGGTCGCACCCTTGAGCGCCCGGCCTTCGTTGACTACAACCCCGGCCAGACCAATACGCCTCCGGGCGGCGGCGTCACCTATGGCACCTTGGCCGGCGGCAACCCGTATCTGGAGCCGACCGAGTCCGAGAATCTGGACGCGACGCTGGAGTGGTACTTCGCCCGCACCGGTTCGCTGACCGGCACCGCGTTCAACCACAAGTTCAAGAACCGGGTGATCACCACCACCAAGGACACCACCATCAACGGCGTGCCGTACCGGGTCACCAAGCCCATCAATATCAATGACGCTGATTTGAGCGGCTTCGAGCTGGGCTACCGACAGTTCTATGACTTCCTGCCGGGCTGGCTGGGCGGCTTCGGTCTGGAGGCCAATTTCACCTATATGAGCGGCAATCAGACCAATGAGCTGGGCGTCGAGGGCAAGTTCCTCGGGCAGTCCAAGACCTCGTACAACCTGGTCGGTCTGTATGAGCGCGACTCGATGTATGCCCGTCTGGCTTACAACTGGCGCTCCAAGTTCCTGGCCGAAAAACCCTATCGCACGACGGGCCGCGAACTTTGGGTCGCCCCGCTGAGCACACTGGACGCGTCGCTGGGCTACAACGTCAACAAGAACACGACGATCTCGCTCGACGTGAGCAATTTGCTGAACCAGGCTTATCACGACTACTTCGACCAGAACCCGTCGATGGTGCGTGACGTGCGCTACTACGACCGCACGATCGGTTTGTCGCTGCGCTGGAAGATGTAATTCAGCCGGCTCAAGGCCATTCAGCGGTCCGAACGGGCGTTGCCATTCAGCACAGGCAGCGCCCCTTTTTTTGACTCATTCGCATCGACATGAACATCACAGCAGTCATCCAGCCCCTGATCGCGCAACGCGCCGATCCGCATATCTCCCGGCAGCACGATGGGCTTTACTACTTCACCGCCTCGGTGCCTGCTTACGACCGCGTGGAGCTGCGCCGCGCGCGCACGCTTGACGGCCTGCGCGACGCACCGCCCCACGCGATCTGGCACAAGCCGGAGCAGGGCCCGTTCAGCGAGCTTGTTTGGGCGCCCGAGTTCCATTTCAACCAAGGTGCTTGGTATGTGTATTTCGCCGCGGCGCCCAGCCGGGACATCAAGGACGGCTTGTTCCAGCACCGCATGTATGCGCTGCGCAACGAGTCAGCCGACCCTATGACGGGCGAGTGGCAGCTGATGGGCAAGGTAGAGACCGGGCTGGACAGTTTTTGTCTGGACGCGACCACCTTCAGCCATGCCGGCGTTCTCTACTATCTGTGGGCGCAAAAAGACCCGGCCATCCCGGGCAATTCCAACCTCTACATCGCGGCGATGAAGACGCCCTGGCAACTGGCCGGCGCGCCGGTGCTGCTCAGCAAACCCGAGTTCGACTGGGAATGCCGCGGCTTCCTCGTCAATGAAGGCCCCTCGGTGCTGAAGCGCCATGGCCGTATCTTCATCAGCTACTCGGCCAGCGCTACCGACGAGAACTACGCGATGGGCCTGCTCTGGGCCGATGAGTCGGCCGATCTGCTGCTGCCTTCGTCCTGGAGCAAGTCCGCACTGCCGGTGATGAGCACGTGTTACGAGCACGGCATCTACGGCCCCGGCCACAACAGCTTCACCATTGCCGAGGATGGCGAAACGACGCTGCTGGTCTATCACGCCCGCACCTATACCGAGATCGTCGGCGACCCGCTTTGGAACCCCGATCGCCACACCTTCGTCAAGCCGCTGCGCTGGGACGCGTCGGGCATGCCGGTGTTCGGCCGGGCGTCTATTTGCGATTGATCTGATACTCATTTGAGTATCAATATCAGATGAACATTGATTGGAAAAGAATCGGCGCGACTCTTAGTATCACGCGCGCTGACCTATGCAATGCAAGCGCCTGACGACGACACGGCAGGCCGCCACCAGAAAGAATTGATGTATGAGTAACTCGAACAAAAAGAACATCAAGCTGCGCTCGGCCGAATGGTTCGGAACGCAAGACAAGAACGGTTTCATGTACCGCAGCTGGATGAAGAATCAGGGCATCCCCGATCATGAATTCCAGGGCAAGCCCATCATCGGCATCTGCAATACCTGGTCCGAGCTGACGCCCTGCAATGCGCATTTCCGCAAGCTGGCCGAGCATGTCAAGCGCGGCATCATCGAGGCCGGCGGCTGGCCGGTCGAGTTCCCGGTGTTCTCCAACGGCGAATCGAATCTGCGCCCCACCGCCATGTTGACCCGCAACCTCGCCAGCATGGACGTGGAGGAGTCGATACGCGGCAACCCGATGGACGCGGTGGTGTTGTTGGTCGGCTGCGACAAGACCACGCCGGCCCTGCTGATGGGCGCGGCCAGCGTCGACGTGCCGACCATCGTCGTCACCGGCGGGCCGATGCTGAATGGCAAGCTCAAGGGCAAGGACATCGGCTCGGGCACGGCGGTCTGGCAGCTGCATGAGGAGGTCAAGGCCGGCACCCTGTCCATGCATGAGTTCTTGGCCGCCGAGGCCGGCCACTCGCGCTCCGCCGGCACCTGCAACACCATGGGCACGGCGTCGACGATGGCCTGCATGGCCGAGGCGCTGGGCACCAGTCTGCCGCACAACGCGGCGATCCCTGCCGTGGATGCGCGCCGTTATGTGCTGGCCCATATGTCGGGCATGCGCATCGTCGAGATGGTCTGGGAGGACCTGCGCCTGTCCAAGGTGCTGACCCGCGAGGCCTTCGAGAACGCGATCCGCGTCAACGCGGCGATCGGCGGCTCGACCAATGCGGTGATCCATCTGAAGGCGATCGCCGGCCGCATCGGCGTAGCTCTGGAGCTGGAGGACTGGACGCGGGTCGGCCGCGGCACGCCGACCATCGTCGACCTGCTGCCCTCGGGCCGCTTCCTGATGGAAGAGTTCTATTACGCCGGCGGCCTGCCGGCCGTGCTGCGCCGCATGGGCGAGGGCGGTCTGCTGCCCAACAAGGACGCGCTGACCGTCAACGGCAAGAGCATCTGGGACAACGTCGTCGATGCGCCCATCTATGACGACGAGGTGATACGCCCGCTGGATAAGCCGCTGCTCCAGGACGGCGCGATCTGCGTGCTGCGCGGCAACTTGGCGCCGCGCGGCGCGGTGCTCAAGCCCTCGGCCGCAACACCGGCGCTGATGCAGCATCGCGGCCGCGCGGTGGTGTTCGAGAATTTTGAGGAATACAAGACGCGCATTGTTGACCCGGATCTGGTGGTCGACGCAACTTCGGTGCTGGTGATGAAGAACTGCGGCCCCAAGGGCTACCCCGGCATGGCCGAGGTCGGCAATATGGGCCTGCCGCCCAAGCTGCTGGCGGCCGGCGTCAAGGACATGGTGCGCATCTCCGACGCTCGCATGAGCGGCACGGCCTATGGCACGGTGGTCCTGCATGTGGCGCCGGAAGCGGCGGCCGGCGGGCCGCTGGGCGCCGTGCAAGAGGGCGACTGGATCGAGCTGGACTGCGCCGGTGGACGGCTGATGCTGGACATCCCCGAGGCCGAGCTGGCCACCCGCCTAGCCGCCCGCGAGGCGCAGGGTGGTAACGCGATGAAGAGCGGCTACCAGCGCCTTTATGTCGACCATGTCTTGCAGGCCGATGAGGGCTGCGACTTTGACTTCCTGGTCGGCTCGCGTGGCTCGGCCGTGCCGCGTCACTCACATTGAAGACGAAGTTGGAGGAGTAACGATGAATATCAGCGGACATGCCTTGATTGGCGGTGAGTCAGTGTTGGGCGCCGAGCCTGGCTTGCGGGCCTTCAACCCGAGCACGGGCGAGGCGATGGCGCCGGACTTTTTCACCGTCAGCACGCAGCAGATTGACCTGGCCTGCGGCCTTGCGGAAGCCGCGTTTGACAGCTACCGCGCCACCATCGATGCGCAGCGCGCCGAGTTTTTGGAGGCGATCGCCGCCCAGATCCTGGCCTTGGGCGACGACCTGGTGGTCCGCGCGATGGCCGAGAGCGGCCTGCCGCGCGCGCGCCTGGAGGGCGAGCGTGGCCGCACGGTCAATCAGCTCAAGCTGTTCGCCGAGCTGCTGCGTGAAGGTTCCTGGCAGGACCCGCGCTTTGACAGCGCCTTGCCCGAGCGCGTGCCGCCGCGGCCCGATCTGCGCCTGCGCATGATCGCGCTCGGCCCGGTCGCGGTGTTCGGCGCGAGCAACTTCCCGCTCGCCTTCTCGGTCGCGGGCGGGGACACGGCCGCTGCCCTGGCCGCCGGCTGCACGGTGGTGGTGAAGGCCCATGCCGCCCACCCCGGCACCTCGGAGCTGGTCGGCCGGGCGGTACAGGCGGCGGTGCGCCAATGCGGCCTGCCGGGCGGCGTGTTCGCGCTGTTGACCGGCACTGGCAATGCGGTCGGCACGGCCCTGGTCAGCCACCCGGCGATCCAGGCGGTCGGTTTCACCGGCTCGCGTGCCGGCGGCATGGCGCTGATGGCGGTGGCCGCCGCGCGGCCGCAGCCGATTCCCGTTTACGCGGAGATGAGCAGCATCAATCCGGTCTACCTCTTGCCGGCCGCCTTGAGCGCGCGTGGCGACGAGATCGCCAAGGGTTTTGCCGCCTCGATGGTGATGGGCGTCGGCCAGTTCTGTACCAATCCCGGCTTGGTGCTGGGCCTGGCCGGGCCGGCGCTGGACGCTTTTGCCGCCACCGCCGTCGAAGCCTTGAAGCCGGTGCCGGCGACGACGATGTTGAGCAGCGGCATCGCCCAGCTTTATGTCCAACATCAGCAGACCCTGGCCGCGCAGAGCGGTGTGCAGACCTTGCTGCGCGGGGAGCAGCAAGGCTGCCAGGGCGCGCCCGCTCTGTTCATCAGCAGCGGCGATGACTTCCTCGCCAACCCGGCCTTGTCCGCCGAGATCTTCGGCCCGACCTCGCTGCTGGTGGCCTGCCGCGATTGGGCCCAACTGCTGCAGATCACCGCCGGCCTGGAGGGTCAGCTGACCGCCACTTTGCAGCTGCAGGTGGATGACGCGGGCGACCTGGCCGCCGCCAAGCAATTGCTGCCGCTGCTGGAGCGCAAGGTCGGCCGCATCCTGGCGAATGGCTTCCCGACCGGCGTCGAGGTGTCTACGGCGATGGTGCACGGCGGGCCGTTCCCGGCCACCTCGGACGGCCGCAGCAGCTCGGTCGGCACGGCGGCGATCGCGCGCTTTTTGCGCCCGGTCAGCTACCAGAATCTGCCGCAAGCGCTCTTGCCCGAGGTGCTGCGCGATGCCAATCAGCGCGGCCTGTGGCGCCGCCATGACGGTGTGTTGACCCGCGACTAAACAAATACAACGGAGACAAACCATATGAAGAAAAAGCTCTTGGCCCTGGCGGCCGGCGTGAGCCTGAGCGCCGCGACCTGGGCGGCCGGCGAGATCCGGCTCGTCGTCGACACGGCCACGCCTGGCCCGGTGATCCACCGCAATATCTACGGCCAGTTCGCCGAGCATCTGGGCACCGGCATTTACGAGGGCATCTGGGTCGGCCCTGAGTCCAAGATTCCGAATGTGCGCGGCTGGCGCAAGGACGTGGTCGGCGCGTTGAAGAACCTGCAGGTGCCGCTGGTGCGCTGGCCCGGCGGCTGCTTTGCCGATGAGTACCACTGGCGTGACGGGATCGGTGCGCGCTCAAAGCGGCCGGTTCGGGTCAACACCCATTGGGGCGGTGTGGCCGAGGACAACGCGGTCGGCACACATGAGTTCTTCGACCTGGCCGAGCAGCTCGGCGCCGAGGCCTACGTGAACGGCAACCTCGGCACCGGCAGCGCGCAGGAGATGTCCGAATGGCTGGCCTATATGACCGCCGAGGACAAGTCCACGCTGGCCGAGGCGCGCCGCAAGAACGGCCGCGACAAGCCGTTTCGCGTCCACTATTTCGGCGTCGGCAACGAGGCCTGGGGCTGCGGCGGCAATATGACGCCGGAGTTCTACGTCAACCAGTACCGCCAGGTCGCCACCTTTTTGAAGACGCCGGAGAAGAACCGCCCGCTCTTCATCGCCAGCGGCGGCAACGACCAGGACACCCAGTGGACCGAGGCGCTGTCGACCAAGAACATCAACTTCAACTTCGACGCGATCGCCCACCATTACTACACCTTCCCGTCCGGCAAGTGGGAGGGCAAGGGGCCGGCCGTCGGCTTCGCTGAGGACCAATGGATTTCGACGTTAGCGAACACGTTGAAGGTCGAAGAGACCATCATCAAGAACAAGGCCATACTCGACAAGAACGACCCGAACAAGAAGCTCGGCCTCTACCTCGACGAGTGGGGCAGCTGGTACGACCCCGAGCCCGGCAGCAATCCTGGCTTCCTGGTGCAGCGCAACACCTTGCGTGACGCGCTGCTGGCGGCGCTGCACTTCAACGTCTTCCATGCCCATGCCGACCGGGTGCGCATGAGCAATATCGCGCAGATGGTCAATGTGCTGCAGGCGATGATCCAGACCAGCAAGGACAAGCTGATCCTGACCCCGACCTACCATGCCTTCGAGATGTATGTGCCGTTCCAGGACGCCACCTCGCTGCCGGTCAAGCTGTTGAGTAACCCGAGCTATAGCGTCGGCGCGCACAGCATGCCGACCGTCAGCGCGACGGCCGCGCGTGGCAAGGACGGCAGGCTCTGGCTGGGCCTGGTCAATAGCAACGCGACCCAGGCGCAGGAGCTGACCGTGGAGTTGGGCAGCGAGACCGTGAAAGGATTCAAGGGCCGCATCCTCAGCGCCGCCGCGATGGACGCCGAGAACAGCTTCAAGGCGCCCGAGCAGGTCAAGCCGCAGCCCTTTGAGGCCGCTGCGGTCAACGGACAGCTGACGATCAAGCTGCCGGCCAAGTCCATCCTGGTGCTGGCCGCCGAGCGCTGAGCATGGACGCCGCGCCTCTGCCACGCCGCACTTTTGTGCTGGCGTCGGCTTCGCTCGCTCTGAGTGCCTGTGGTGGTGGCGGAGGCGGTGGCGAAGCCGCTGCGCCAGCGCCCGCTCCGGCCCCAGCGCCTGCCCCGGCAACGCAGACGCCACTGAGCTTCGGCAATGCGTCCGTACACGACCCCTCGGTGATCCGCGTCGACGGCGTCTATTACGTCTTCGGCTCGCATCTGGCAGCCGCCAAGTCCAGCGACTTGATGAACTGGACCAAGCTGGCCGACGGCGTCACCGATGCCAACCCGCTGTTCAGCAAGGTGACGACCGCCTTGAGCGAGACCTTCGCCTGGTCCACGGTCACTGGTCTGTGGGCCGCCGATGTGGCCAAGCTCGACGACGGCAAGTTCTACTTTTATTACAACTCCTGCGAGGGCGACTCGCCGCGCTCGGCGCTGGGCGTGGCCGTGGCCGACAAGGTCGACGGCCCCTATGTCAACAAGCAGATCATCCTCAAGGCGGGCCAGGTCGGCGTGGCCAGCGAAGACGGCACGGTCTATGACGCGACCAAGCATCCGAACGTGGTCGACCCGCAGGTCTTCAAGGATGCAGCGGGCAAGCTGTGGATGATTTACGGCAGCTACTCGGGCGGCATCTTCATCCTGGCTCTGGACAAGGCGACGGGACTGCCCGTGGCGAATCAGGGTTATGGCAAGCATCTGATGGGCGGCAACCATGCGCGCATCGAGGGCGCCTATGTGCTCTACAGCCCGCAGAGCAAGTACTACTACCTGTTCAGCAGCTTCGGCGGCCTGGACGCCAGCGGTGCCTACAACCTGCGCCTGGCCCGCTCGCTCAATCCCGATGGCCCGTATGTTGACGCGGCCGGCAAGGACATGGCCAGCGTCAAGGGCGCGGCCGGCACGCTGTTCGACGACGCCAGCATCGCCCCGCATGGCCAGAAGCTGATGGGCAATCACCAGTGGCAGCTCGCCAGTGGTGAAACCGGCACGGCGCTGGGTTATGTGTCGCCGGGTCACAACTCGGCTTTTTACGATGCGGCAACTGGCCAGTATTTCCTGATCTTTCACGCCCGCTTCCCCGGCAGCGGCGAAGTGCACGAGATCCGCGTGCACGAGATGTTCCTGAACGAAGACGGCTGGCTGGTGGTGGCGCCGTTTCGCTATGCGCCCCTGAGCCTGGCGACGCCGACGCAAACGGCGGACATCAGCAGCGCGCAGGCAGCGGGCAGCTACAAGATGATCAACCACGGCAAGGACATCAGCGTGGCGCTGAAGACTTCGTCGGCGATCAAGTTATCCAGCGACGGCACGATCAGTGCTGCTGCCACCGGTACCTGGGCGCACAAGGGCAGCAACAAGGTCGTCATCACGCTGGCGACCGGCGGCGCCTTCAGCGGCGTGTTGAGCCAGCAGTGGAACAGCAATGCCGGCGCCTTTGTGATCACTTTCAGCGCGCAGTCGGCGGCGGGCGAGTCGGTTTGGGGTGCGCGGACGGGCGAATGATGCGTAGAAGAATTGCTGCCCTGCTGCTGGCCTTGACATGGCCGCTCACGCCGTCGGTTCAGGCGGCTGAGTTGTTCCCGCTCGCCGACGTGCGCCTGACCGAGGGTCCGTTTCTGCAGGCGCAGGACACCGATCTGCGCTATCTGCTGGCGTTGGACGCCGACCGGTTGCTGGCGCCGTTCCTGCGCGAAGCCGGCCTGCCCGCCAAGACCCAGAGTTATGGCAACTGGGAGTCCAGCGGCCTCGACGGCCATATGGGTGGCCACTATTTGTCGGCGCTGGCGCTGATGGTGGCTTCTACTGGCGACACCCAGGCCTTGCAGCGGCTGAACTATGTGGTGGCGGAGCTGAAGCGCTGCCAGGAGGCCAATTCGAAAAACAACAGCAATGGCTATCTCGGCGGCATCCCGGCCGGCGCCAAGGCCTGGAGCGAATTGGCCGAGGGAAAGATAGCGGTCGACAACTTCTCGCTCAACGGCCGCTGGGTGCCCTGGTACAACCTGCACAAGACCTATGCCGGTTTGCTGGACGCCTGGCGTTACGCGGGCAATGTAGAGGCCCGTGAGCTGCTGGTCGGCATGGCCGATTGGGCGCTCGCGTTGACCGACAAGCTCAGCGACGCGCAGCTGCAGCAGATGCTGACCAGCGAGCATGGCGGCATGAACGAGGTGTTCGCCGAGCTGAGCGCCTTGAGCGGGGAGGCCAAGTATCTCAAGCTGGCCCAGCGCTTCTCGCACCAGCAGATTCTGCAGCCGCTTCAGCTTGGCGAAGACAAGCTCAGCGGCCTGCATGCCAACACGCAGATCCCCAAGGTGATCGGCTTTCAGCGCCTGGCCGAGTTGACCGGCAAGAAGGACTGGAGCCGCGCCGCGCGCTTCTTCTGGCAGACAGTGCGCGAGCAGCGCACCGTGGCCATAGGGGGCAACAG